>JAGOLX010000053.1 GCA_017993835.1 Phycisphaerae bacterium | reverse complement strand
CCCGGGTCATCGGGTACTCGACGTTCTCCAGCGTGTCCACAGGGACCAGGCCGATCACACGGTCCGGCATGAGTCTCGCGGCCTCGACAATCACCGAGCCGCCCATGGAATGGCCGATCAGAATGACCCGCCTGCTGCCGGTCGCCTGCGTCACCGCCTGCACGTCCTCTCCGAAGGCCTTCATCGTATACTGCGTTCGGGCCAGGCCGGAATGGCCATGCCCCGCGAGGTCGAGCGTGACGACGCGATGTTTCGCAGAGAAATGCGGCACCTGCGCCCACCAGTAGCGGGCATCGCAGCTCCACCCATGCACGAAGACCAGGGTCGGCTCGCCCTCGCCCCGTACCTCATAAGAAACCGGGACCCCATCCTTGGAGGGAACAACACGCGGCCATCCTGTCTGCGCCTGCATCGTTCTGCACGTCAGAAGTGCAATCGCCAGCCACCCGACGAGCCCCGCCAGATGGCCGGGAACTGGCTCCATACCGCTTGTCTGTCCGATTCTCCCACTCCTCATGATCTGCTCTCCTTTGCCCAATTCCGTCGTCGCATGACGACGATTCCCTCCTCAGGCAGGCTGCGAATGTCACCCCCCAGGCCCCCCGTTCGACCGATTAGAGGATCAATCGAGGTCATCACGGCTCGTAGCCTTCGTTACCACTGGATTGTTGATGAGGCGATTGTGAAGCTTGTCGGGAATACGATCCAGGACTGCTTTGAGCATACTGCGTATCTTCGGGGAGATGGCCCGAAGTGACTCCCCTGGCAAGACGTTCTCAATCTTGTCAACGACCTCGTCCGGTATTCGCGCCAGCACCCTTGCCACCTCAACTTTTGCCGCCTTGGCAATCTCGTCTTTGAATAGTACTGGCCTGTGGGCTTCGAGTATCGAGGGGAGATCCTGCGGCGATATATCAGCTATCGAAATACCTGCATTCTTGAGGGCCCTGATGTGTGGACCCGAGACCCAGCAATACGTCGCGGAGTCTGTCAGACGCCGGATGAGTTGTTTCATCTCATCTTCGCCACCAGGACTGCTGATCCAGTCTCGAGTTCCTACTCGCGAATAAAGATTCCCGACGAGCCACCCCAGTTTGCTGCGAAACTCCGGCGTGAGCCTTCCCCTCCTGGCTTGTTGCAGGACATCGTAGTGTTCTTTCGCCCGAAAAGCCACACTCACGCGAAGCAGGGCGACCGCACAGTCAGCAATCCCTATCGTATCCACGTCAGGGTGCAGGTAGAACAACCCCAGAGCCTGTTCATTCTGATTCAGGATACGCTCCAGCAACTGCTGCGCTTGAGCCTTTGATTGTCTGCGGTACACACCTGATGTTACCTTCTCGCACACATTGTCCAGGAACTGGCAGAGACAACTCTCAAGCCCCCTGACTACGGCCAGATTGACGTAATCCGCCCTGCATGTTTTCCCCTCTCGACGTACGAGATCACATGACTGCGTGATAACAACGAAGGCAATATACTTCGGATCACAGAAATGTGGGTGAATTTGCCTGAAGAGGTCCCTGAGATCGTCCGTTGGCCAGAGAATATCTCCTTGCATGAGAGAGTCGTGAGAAAGCTCGATGTTCTCATAGGTCCAATGCACAGGCGTACCACCATTATCATCGCGTCGACTTGTCTGCCGGTCTGATGTGTTCAGATTTGCTGACAACCATCATCCGGAGTTCCCCCGTATGCGTCGTGACAATAGAGCGTGGGCATTGAGTTGAAGCATCTGTTCTTGGACTAGCGCCGGACGTGGCGACGGTAATTGCTTTCTGGTACGTGGGATTGCCAGTGGGATCGGTATGACGTGTCTTAGACATGTTCCTGCTCCTGATACTGAATGTGTCCACAACTCGCCAAAACAGACTCGATCGCGTTCCCCACATCACTAGCAGAGGCATTCAGCCAGTCAACAAGCTCCCTGGGGTCGCGCGAATCACGATGAAAATTCAGTTCGAGTTTTGTTGTTTCCTCCTGTGCATCGAGGGCAAGCGTCACAACCCCCTTGTCAAAGACCGTGTTCTGCAAGCGGATTCTGCGACTTACCATCCTGTCCAAGATCTCATAGCCCTTGTCAGATAGAGACCCGTCGATTTCTGGACTGGCCACCAGTTGCTCAATCTCCTCATACCTATCCACGGCTTTAAGTCGAACATTGAATCCCGCTGCCAACACCGGCGTGTCAGGCAGCGACTCCAGCGCATTACGACCCATTTCCATTGCTTTGCTGAGTGCCTGATAACTACCTTGGTTGGCTGTAATGACCAACCGACGATCCTCGACTCTTACGGTGATGCCTTCATACTTCACCTGTGGTGGCTCCAACAAGTCCACAGGGACGAAGACCTCCATGCCAGTACCAACGTCGACCTTGAACAACCGTTTTGCAATCCCATTGGGTGTCAGTATGGCGCGGTTCCAATATGCCGCAACGACCACATTCCAATCAAAAGGTTTCCATTCCATCATACTATTCCTTGCTTGGCACACATGCCCTGGCAATCGTGGCACCATCATGACCTTGACGCGTCTCTACCCCGAGAGACATAGTTACTCGAAGCCGAATTATACCACCATTCGCACACACCTTCAATGCGCCTCTTCTTCTGCGAAGGCGCCGAGGTCGATGCAATTCCCTGGTCATGCACAGACGTTGCACACCTGTCGTGCAGATGGTGGTGACTGTACCCCTTCCTTAGTACCAGTCTACCTGTTAGGATTCCCGACTTCAACTGTTATCTTTTGAGAACCTCTTGCATTTGATCTTGCCTCGGTTACCCTGAACGGGCCGGCCGGAGGATAGGGCTCTGCGGGGACGCGAACAGCGGGAGCGGGCAAGGGTAAACGGGTGTGAAACGAACGCCGCGAGATCGACTACGGGGAATCTGTGCTTGACGATCCGCGTTGTCGAGGACCGAGGCAGGCTGGGAGAGGCCCACCGCAAGAAGCCAGAGAGCAGTGTGTGAAAAGGCGAGTCGTCGTGGCATGGGCATCTTGCCCATGAGTCGCAGGGCCATCCTGGCCCTGCCAGGACCGTCTTATCCCATGGGCGGGACGCCCATGATACTCACGGGCACGATGCCCGTGCTACTTCTCATACACGTTCTAAGATCGCGGCGAAGCGGTCGTCCCGGTCGAGGTCGTGTCCGGATTCGACATTGCGCTGGGCCCGGCAAACTCGGGATCCGATTCGCCCCTCTCGAGCGCGAAGTCGAACCATCGTTTTGCGCCTGCGACGTCGCCGCGAGAGAGACAGACGTTGCCTTTGCCCACATAGCACTCGCGGCACTCCGGATCGGCGACCATCCCCCTGTCGAACGCGTCGCCTGCCTCGTCCACCTTCTGCTCGGCCAGGAGAATCATCCCGAGCCGGCTCCATGCGGGCCCACAACTGGGATCACAGCGCACTGCGTGACGCAGGGCCTCCTTCGCGCCGGAAGGGTCGTCATCCTGCATCCGGCTGACGCCGAGATGATACCAGCTCAACGGATCGTGCTTGCGGAGACGAATGGCTTGCTCGAACTGCCCGCAGGCGGTTCGGAACTGTCCCGCGGCCATCAGGCGATTCCCTTCTCGATTGAGCTCCTGCACCCTGGCCTTGGCCTCCCGCGCAAGGGACAGATCCCAGAACACGCCACCGGCGTCTGCGAGATCGTCGCGCACCTGCGAGAACGGGCACACCGACCCCGTGGCGAGATCCAGATACAGGGAGGCGGTACAGTGGGGACATTCGACCACCACGCCGGAACGATGGGCGGTGTGACTCTGGAACTCATCGAGACGCTGACGGATCGCCGACGCAGGGTCATACGCAAACGACTCATGGCACTCGCAACACTCGAACTGCTTGCAGTTGCTCATCGCAATTCCTCTCGTAATCCAGAGAAACGCCCTCGCCGCGACCTCGGTGCATCCCATGGAACCCGTATGTCCCCTTTCGTCACCGCCGGCGTTTCCCTGGACCGCGTCGGCACAATGTCGCCCACACTACAACCCATGGGGAGCAGCACTGCCGCGATCATGTTTCTATCTGCTTCGGCACATCTCGTACTGCCGAGAACTCCACTGGGGGGGTATTGTGCACGGGACGCGCCCCCAAGACAAGAGAAAAATGCGGGGCGGACAATCACGGAATCAGCATGGGATTGCCCTCTCCGTCTCCGGCGGGTATCGTACCGACGTGAATCCGAAAGCCGCAGAAGCCTGGAACTTCGCGATGACGAAACTCGAATCCGCCCGCCAGTACCTCGAACAGGACGAGGATGGCTTGGCTAAGACCGAGATCGCCAGGGCCGTCTACATGGGCGCCGGCGCGATCTATTACCTGTTGGGTCAGGGTCCGCAGGAGCAAGCGGCCCATCGGGCGGCCCAAGGCCTCATCAGCGACATGGCCGACGGGCAGGCCTGCGCCGACGACGCCTATGTCGTCGCCCGCCAGATCCTGACCTGCATCGCCAACTTGTCGCCGGAAGAGGACCGGCTCCCCCCGCCGTAGGTCCACCACAGACGCACAGGGAACGCAGAGAGAGTGATAACACAGAGAACGCCACAGGGATCATTACCAATCTCCCTATCTTCCCAGATCATCCTCCTCTGTGCCCGCTGAGCCTCTGTGGTACATCGGGTGAACGCAACTGGGCGTCAGAACGTACTGGAGGAAATGGCAGGCTGCGCTGGGCGTACAAGGTGCGGCTGTACCTTCTCGGCAATGGGGACGGTATGACGCATTACACGTATCTCATCATCGGGGGCGGGATGGCGGGCGATGCCGCCGTGCAGGGCATTCGCGATCTCGATCCGCAGGGGAGCATCGGAATGATCGGCGAGGAGAAGGACCCGCCGTACGACCGCCCGCCACTGTCGAAAGGACTCTGGACGGGGCGGGAATCCCTGGAGACGGTCTGGCGCCCCACGCAGGAGCGCAACGTCGATCTCCACCTGGGGCGCCGAGCCGAAAAGCTCGACGCGCAGGGTCGCGTGGTGGTCGACGATCATGGCGAGATGTACACCTTCGACAAGTTGCTCCTGGCCACGGGAGGCCGGCCTCGCCGGTTGCCCTTTGGCCAGGACTCGATCATCTACTTCCACACGCTGGAAGACTATCGTCAGCTCCGTGCGGCCGCGGAGCAGCGCAGGCGGTTTGCCGTCATCGGCGGCGGATTCATCGGCTCGGAAATCGCGGCGGCACTCGCCACGATCGGCAAGGAAGTCACGATGATCTTCCCGGAGATCGGCATCGGCGGGCACATGTTCCCGCCGGAACTCTACCGGTTCCTGAACGATTATTACCGCCAGAAGGGCGTCCAGGTTCTCAGCGGCGAATTCGTCAGCGGCGCGCCCCAGATCGTTGCCGGCGAGTTCGTCAGTGGACTCGACCGGAGCGGCGACGAGTACGTTCTGCACACCTCCGGCGGGCGGCAGGTGGTCGTCGATGGCATCGTCGCGGGAATCGGAATCGAACCGAACACGGAATTGGCGCAACAGACGAACCTGACTGTGGAAGACGGCATCTGCGTCGACGAATGCCTGCGGACCAGCCATCCGGATATCTACGCCGCGGGCGACGTCGCGAGGTTCTACAGTCCGGCCCTGGGCAGGAGCCTCCGCGTCGAACACGAGGACAACGCCAATGCGATGGGCCGGATGGCGGGCCGAAACATGGCAGGAGCAAGCGAGCCCTACCATTATTTGCCGTCCTTCCATTCCAAGTTGTTCGACCTGGGCTATGAAGCCGTCGGCCTCGTGGACTCGCGCCTGCAGACCGCACCGGACTGGGAAGATCCTCTCCACAAGGGCGTCGTATACTACCTCAAGCAGCACCGGGTTCGCGGCGTGCTGCTCTGGAATGTCTGGGAGCGGGCCAATGCCGCCCGCGACCTGGTCGCAACGATGCAGCAGTTGCACCCGGAGAGCCTCAAGGGTCGCCTGGTCGCGGCGACGAAGGGCATGCGATGGAGCCCCTCCCCCAGGTTTTCGCCCCAGAGGCCCACGGCGTCCCGGGTGCGGACGTACGGCTTCTGACGCCCGACCTCGGCATCACAGGCTTCGCGCCTTGGCTTCTATCGCCTGCTGGGGTGTCTCTGCCAGCTTGCGTTTCTCTGCAAGCCGCCAGCAGCTCTTCATAATCAGTTTCAAAAAACAGATGGTCTCGCCCTCGCCTCGCCGTGCGCGCCAATGTCCTGAGGAACGCCATGAAGCGCACGATGGGAGTAATCACAAACACACCCACAAGCGTCAGGACCACTGCAATTGAGGCCCCAACAAGTCGCCTTCGGCTTATCTTCATCGTTGTCTCTCCGCCAGAACGAATCGGACTTCTCGATTCACGCCTCAGGCATACCGGGTCGCAGGCCGGGTGTCAACCCGCCGAAGAATGGTGGGTGCGCGACCGTTGTTGCGAGGTTCGGAGTCCCGCCTTCAAGCGGTTCGAAACCGCGGAAGCGCGGAATTCCCAACGCCCCGAACGAGCGTATCACGCACCATCTTCTGTCACGTACGACGCTTGAGCGGTGCGTGGTACGCACCCCACACGAGATTCTCCGTAGCCTCTGTGCTTCTGTGGTGCACCTCAGCGAATGACCAGGCGTTTCTCGGTCCCGGCGGTGATCGCGACACTCAGACCCTGGTGGAGCTGCCTGCCGGTGCGCGGGGTCTTCGAGCCGGAGTCGAGGTCGCAGATCGTGTATTCCTTCGTCGACTCGACCGTAAACCATTCGGGCAGCGTGTTCATTCGCGGCCAGTCCTGCGCGAAGCCCATGTACTCTTTGTGACGCGGGATGTCAAAGCAGAGCCTGCCCGACCAGTCCTTGTCCGACTTCATCGCGATCACCAGGCCGTCGCCCGTGCGGACGGCGCCGACTTGAAGCCCTTTCTGCCAGGGTCGGGCGATGACGCCCTGCGTGTGCATCAGGGCGTGCATCAGGACCGTGCGGACGCCGTTGGATTCGAGCTTCATCGTGCCCCAGAGCTTCGCGGTCTCCAGCGGCTCGCTCGACCGTGTGACGCTGCGGGCCATCTCGCGATCCACCCATTGGAGGCCCTCCTCCACCGGGACGCGATTGAGCAGGTAGATCGCGCCCTCGATGGAGTCTGCAAAACCGTCGATGGAGTAATTGCCCTCCCAATTGTAGTTGTCGTAGGCGGGCTTCATGAGGTTTCGCAGCGTGCTTTCGACCTGCGGGCGGTACACAGGTCGGCCAACCGCCATATCGTAGCAGAGGTAGCCGACGTAGTTGTAGCCCCAGCCGTCGCTGAGCAGGCCCCACCAGCCGTCGCGCCGGGTGACGTGGTTGTACATCAGGCCGTCCTCGTTGCAGCCTTGGGCGAGGACCGCGTCGAACATGCGTTTGAGCTTGGGCTCGTATTCCTTGGCCTTGGGCCGGTTCGTCTGTTGCTCGACCGCCAGGAGCAGGCCCAGTCCGCCGAGGATCTCGCAGCCGTGATCGCGGAGCCGCTCGGGCACATAGTCCGGCTGGGCGAAGTAGTAATCCGCCAGCCGCTCCGCCCACACGACGAACTCCTCCCGTCCGGTCATCGTGAACAATCGCGGCAGGCTCTGGAGGTTGTCGCCGTTGACCTCGACATTCATGGATGGGACCTTGCCGAACGGCGTGTCGATCCTCGCGCTGCCCCACAGGTCCTCCTCGATGGCGGCCATCCGGTCGAACCACTCGTCCTTGCCGGTGACTTCGACGACCGCGACGAGCCCGTCCTTGACGTACTCCGACGCCTGAAAGACGATCTCATCGTAATCCGGGACGAGCTTCTTGCCGTGGCGCCAATCGTACGGGACCGGCACGCGGTCGAGGTGATTGCACAGTCTCTGCTCGGCGTGCAGGACGTTCCGGACCGGGCCGTTCAGGGCGTCGAGATCAACGACGAACGCAGCCCAGCACAGGAATGGATAGCAGTCGGCCGCGGTGTCCCGGTAATCCCAGTTTCCGTCCGCGGGATAGAGCCCGGTGTTCGGATCGATCACCGGCAGCGCCGTCTCGTGCAGCCATCGCTGCACCTTGCTGAGGGCATAGCCGGCGATCTGGCCCGACCGCGTCGCCTGTTCGAGGACAGCCTGATCGATCTGCGGCTGAGCGCCGACCGACACGACCACACCAAGAGACATCACCACAGAGACACGGAGAACACAGAGAGGAACCTGAATCATAGAACCCTCCGACGAATGCCGTTCTTCAGAACGGAGACATTGAAATTGATCAGTAGGCCGACTCTCCAGCCGCCTATACGCAAGTACGTCAACAACTGAGCTTCATGAATGGGTTCGATGGCTGAGACTGCCTTGATTTCCACAACAACGGCGTTCTCCACCAGCAGATCGAGCCGATAGCCGCATTCAAGCCGGATTCCCTTGTACTCGACAGGCAGTGCCCGTTGTCGTTCAAAGGAAAGGCCGGCTGGGTTGAGATCGTGACACAGACATTCCTCGTAAGCCGATTCCAGTCCGGGCCCAAGGGCTCGATGCACCTCGATAGCCGCCCCAATGATCCGCTCGGTAATCTCATTCACATCCACCATTCTCTTCCTCTCCGTGTCCTCTGTGTCTCTGTGGTGCTATTCTCTTCCCACGCCGCGACCTGCCAATTGCTTCAGTTCCGGCAAATGTTCCGCGTAGACGCCTCGGGGCGTGGTGCCTCGGTTCTTGCAGATCGAGGCGGCCATGCCGACGACCTCGCCCATCATACCACAGGTCCGCATCACGCGGACAGTCCCGAGCGCCACGTGCGTCACGCTGATGTCGCGACCCGCCATGAAGAGGTTCTCGACGTTCCGCGAGTACAGGCATCGGTACGGGATCGGATATGGCTTGATCGCGGGCGTCTTGCAGATCGTCTTGAATTCCTCGCCGGGGAAGTGCTCCGTATTCCTTGGATCGGGGTAGTGCAGGTCGAGCGACCAGGTCGTCGTCACGAAGGCGTCCGGATACGGACGCTGCTCCTGGACGTCTTGCTGACGCAGAACCACGTCGCCCAGCAGCCGACGGGACTCCCGCTTACCCGCGATGTAGGCAACCCAGGAGAGCTGGCGATTCGCGTATTTGGCCGTGTCGTTGCTATGGTTCTTGAGGAAGGACCAATTGCCGTAGACGGCGCGGAACCCGTGGTCGCGGATCGACTCGAAGTCCGCGATCTGGTCCTTGTTCAGGCCGGTCTCCCAGTTCCAGTCGCCCCGCGTGGCCCGCTCGCAACTGGCGTCCGTGAAGCGAAGCGCCCAGGGGCACTCGGGAAACGACGTCGGCTGGAGCGTCTCGACCGTGTACCACTGAACCGAGGCGCCCATCGTCATCTTGTCCGCCTCCTGCGGCGAGAGCGTCTCGTGCGTCTGGTCCCAGCCCTCGCGACCCATGCGATAGTCCGCGCCCGCCAGGAAGCCGACGGTCCCGTCCCCTGTGCAGTCGGCGAACAGAGGTGCGAGAAAACGCATGTCGCGACCGGTCCGAATGTCCCTCGCGATCACAGCGACGATCCGGTCGCCTTGCTTCTCTACGCGATGCACGTGCATATTGAGGAACAAGCGGAGAGTGGGCTCCGCTCGGACGATACGGAGCTTCTTCTCGTCGTTGTAGAAACCAGCGGCCTGGGCATTGCCCTGGTTGTCCGGGTCCAGCTCGCGCACCACGTCTCCGATTCGTGGATACGGCGGCAGATTGATTTGCCCGTTGAGGTGCACGCGGACCTCGGAGCTGTTGTTGCCGCCCAGGACGGGCCGGTCATGGACGAGGGCCACGCTCAGTCCCAGCCTGGCGGCCGAGATCGCGGCACAGGTTCCTGCCATCCCGCCGCCGACCACGACGAGGTCGAATTGTCCGCCGTCCTGAGGCTCGCCCCCCCGCCGCAAGGCGGCCAGCGCATCGCCCTCCGGCGGCACACCCCCCGGATCGCTCATGAACGCGATCACGTCGCAGCGACCCTCGAAACCCGTCAGGTCGTGAAGCGAGAGCTTGACCTTGTCGCTCCGGATCTCGACAGCGCCGCCATCCTGCCAGTGCCATGCGGCCCCTTCCGTGCCGAACGTGGTCGCCAGCGGCGCGCCGTCGAGGAGGACCTGGAATCGGCCCGGTGCGTCGGGACCGTTGCAGGTCGGGACCCAGTTCCGCGTGCGGACCCAGACGCGATACCGCCCCGCCGGGACCGCGACGCTCGTCGCCGCATCCTCGACAGGTTTTCCCAGTCCATGCGCCAACAGCATGGGCGAGCCCATTTGATCCATGAACTGCTGATCGACGACCCAGCCGCCGAGATCATCGAAGCTCTCGGCCTCCACCAGGATCTGTCCCGTCGCAACCGGCGAAACGAATGACAACATCGCCACAGAGGCACAGAGGACACCGAGAGAAATCGAATTCATGCAATCCTCCGATCATGTAGGGTGGGTTTCCAACCCACGCGTCAAGGCACGATGCAATGGTTTCACGCGTGGGTCAAGGACCCACCCTACGAAGAGCACTTGTCGAGCGCCGCGAGTTTCTCGATCCGTCGGGCGTGCCGCCCGCCATCGAAGGGGGTGGCCAGCCAGATGTCGATCATCTTCAGAGCCAGTTCGATGGGCACCATCCTGGCGCCGATGGAGATGGCGTTGGCGTCATTGTGGGCCCGGCTCAGTCGCGCCAGTTCCTCGTTCCAGCAGACGGCGCAGCGGACGCCGCGGACCTTGTTGGCGACGATGGTCTCGCCGTTGCCGCTGCCGCCCAGGACGACCGCCCGGTCGCACTCGCCCCGCCCGACCGCCAGGGCCGCCGGGTAGATGAAATCCGGATAGTCGCACGACTCGGCCGAGAAGGTCCCGAAGTCCTTCACCTCGTGGCCTCGCTCAGCCAAGTGCTTCTTGATCCGTTCCTTGTACTCGTATCCTGCGTGATCCGTGCCCAACGCGATCTTCATTTCTGCCCCTTGCACACCGGTCGGTTCCAAATCCGCAGTGTACAGTCCGACGGCCCCCGCCGCAATTCCCAATCCGGCCACGCGACCCCAATTCCCCTGGGGTGCGGCCCCGCAGTTACGACCTCCCGCAGAGTGACGAGACGTTGCCCCGACTCTGTCATTCCTGCGCACGCAGGAATCCAGGAACCGTGGGATCAGGCGCGACCTAATGAATGGATTCCCGCTTCCGCGGGAATGACAACCGGGAGGGCGGCTCCGACCCGAGGGGGATGCAGGGGCTCTCGTCACGACTCTGCCATTCCTGCGCCAAGCAGGAATCCAGGAACCGTGGGATCAGGCGCGACCTGATGAATGGATTCCCGCTTCCGCGGGAACGACAGGCGCGACGACTGGCGCGAGTCGAGGGCAGGTGTAGTGAGAATGACAAACCAGGGTCTCCATGAATCCCGATTGCACGCATGCCGATGCAGTCATACCCCCAAATCCTCTGCGTCGTGCCGGGAAATGGTTGACATCGGGGGGCGAAATGGTACACTATGAGACGAAAGGAGCGGTGGAATATGAGGTTTCTGCGTCGCATCTTCGCCGTGCACACCCCGGATTCCCTGATTTCCCCGTTCTGATGCGGCCGATTTCTCTGTCTGTGCCTTGAATCCGCTCCCGGCTCGATATCGTTGTACACTCGAATTGCCTGTGGCGACAGAGGTATCCGGCTTGCTTCGGAAAGGGCGCGACTATGAGGACGACCAGAGCGGCGGCATTTGTGGTTGGCGTGTGTCTGTTGTGTTCTGGGGGGCCGGCCAGGGCGGACGTCGTCACATGGAGCTATGAGGGAACGGTCACCTCCTTGACCGACCCGTCCAATGAACTCGACAGCTCTGTGGCCGTCGGGGCCACCTTCACCGTGGTGGTCAGCTACAACACGACGCCACAGAGCTCCGGCGCCCGTTCACACCAGGTCGCCTACAACTATACCAAGGAGGTACCGGACGGGATGTCGATGTCGGTGACTGTGGGCGACTATACCTTCACGTCCCACAAGCCGCCTGGAGAGGACAGGATTCGGATCAGTAACGACTTAGGCATCGCCCCCGCCCGAGATTCCTTTGTTGTCGAAGCGGACCATGCGAGCAGCGCCCGTCTTCCAGGATGGGACGGCTGCATGGATTTGGAACTGTCTACCGTCAGGCTGTCAGCCATCACAACCCTGGACTTGCCACAGACTGCGCCCGACCTGGACGAGTTCCCCGTGCGGCGGCTCGCCATACTATTCACTGCCGACGCGTCGTTAGTGATCATGGGGCGGGTTGGCGCCGTGGTGAAACTGTATGAGGTCCCGGATGTCGTGGGCATGACGATCGAGGAGGCCGAGGCGCTGATTAACGCCGCCGAACTGAACCTGGGCTACATCTATGGCGACAGCGCGGAGCCACGCGGCACGGTGATCAGTCAGGAACAGGAGCCGGGCACAGTCCTGTGGCCCGAGGCCACCGTGAAATTGGTCGTGTCGAACGGTTCCCGCGCCCGAGCGAGAGGCGGACTCGTCGCCTACTGGAAGCTCGATGAGACGGGCGGGACTATCGCCTCCGACTCTGTGGGCGACCACGATGGGACGGTGAAGGGCAATCCTGTCTGGCTGCCCGAGGGGGGCATGCTCGACGGCGCCCTGCAGCTCGACGGCGACGCCGACTACGTCGAGATTGGCAACCACGCCGACTTTGATTTGACCGAGCAGATGACAGTCTCCGCGTGGATTCAAGTCGATACGTTCGACAGGCAATGGCACGCGATCGTCACGAAGGGCGACTCCGCCTGGCGTCTGCACCGATACCGGGGGTACAACACGATTGGATTCCACTACACTCGTCCGGGAACCACCTACGCCGCCGCCAACGGCGTTCGGAGCGTCAACGACGGCCAGTGGCATCACGTCGCCGGGACCTTCGACGGCAGCACGATCTGCCTGTACATCGACGGCACGCTCGACGCCTTCTCGGCCACCTCGGGTCCGATGGCGACGAACTCCTATCCTGTCATGATCGGGGAGAACGCCCAGACCCGCGGGCGGTACTTCAAGGGTCTGATGGATGAGGTTCGCATCTACAACGTCGCGCTGAGCGAAAGCTCGGTGGTCAAGGCGATGCAGGGAATCGTCGAGTCCGCCACGCCTCCGATGGCCCAATGGAAGCTGGACGAGACCAGCGGGACTATCGCCTCCGACTCTGTGGGCGACCACGATGGGACCGTGAAGGGCAATCCCGTCTGGCTGCCCGAGGGAGGCATGCTCGACGGCGCCCTGCAGCTCGACGGCGACGGCGACTACGTCGAGATTGGCGACCACGCCGACTTCGATTTGACCGAGCAGATGACAGTCTCCGCCTGGATCCAAGTCGATACGTTCGACAGGCAATGGCACGCGATCGTCACGAAGGGCGACTCCGCCTGGCGTCTGCACCGGTACCGGGCGTACGACACCATCGGGTTCCACTACACTCGTCCGGGAACCACCTACGCCGCCGCCAACGGCGTTCGGAGCATCAACGACGGCGAGTGGCATCACGTCGCCGGGACCTTCGACGGCAGCACGATCTGCCTCTATATCGACGGCACGCTCGACGCCTTTTCGCCGACCTCGGGTCCGATGGCGACGAATTCCTATCCTGTCCTGATCGGGGAGAACGCGGAGCAGCGTTCCCGCTACTGGCACGGCCTGATCGACGACGTGCGCCTCTATGACGTGGCGCTGGATGCCCAGGGAATCCAGGAGTGCATGCTGGGCCAGGCGCCTTCGGGAACCGGCGCATCTCCGTAGAGAGCTTCAGTATCGAGCTTCCCGGCGGCCATCCAGACGGTCGAAGTGACGAACGCGATGGCTCCTTGGTTCTCTTCCGGGCATTGTGGTCCCATCGCCGCCCGAAACGGTTCATTCTCTCGCATCTTTGGCGACGGGGCCGGGACGAGCCAGCGGGCCAGGGCCGACGCCATGATAAACCGCTGTCACTTCCTCAGGCGTCAATGCGTAGCTGTAGACGCGGACATCCTGAATCGAGCCTCGCCAAGGTCTCCGATTCGATACAGAGAGGGGGTCGTTCGACTCGCCTCCAATCAGTACGGGATCACTCCTGACATTGATGCTGCCCGAGCAATTGATCGACGCATCCAGGCGGCCATCGATATACAGGTACAGTCTGCTCCCATCGCACACCCCCGCGATGTGGTGCCACTGCCCGTCATCCACCGGCGTCTCTCCGGACACATTGCCCCAGACCGTCCCGGGAACGCGCAGGCCGGTGCAAGCAAATTCGATGCCCCCGTTTGCTCCGGCCCGAATGAGCCGCCAGGAGTAATTGCCCTTGGTGAGAATCGGCTGCCAGGGCACCGTGAACTCGTCCACTTTCACTCTGCACGCGAGCGTGATTTGCGAAGTGATATCGAAGTCCGGCTGGTTGCCAACAGATATGTAATCGTCCCAACCGTCAAAGACAATCGCGCCTCCCGATGGGTCTGATTGCCATTGAGGATTGCCCAGCAGGCGTCCGTGTTTGCCGTGGCCTGAGGCATCGACCGCCAGACCGCCGTCGATGCCGTCGAGTTTCCACCATGCCACCAAATCCCCGGTGGAGAACGCCCATAGGGGCCCTTCCACGATCAAACCGTCGGCCCTCAGGGTATCGACCTTCCAATAGTACCATCGGCGCGTCTCCAGCATGGAGCACTGGATGCTGCTGCCTTTCTGGATTTTACCCAGAAGCGGCATGTGTCGGGAGTCATCTCCAAGGTATACACAGCAGCCCACGGCGCCCAATGCGGGTGTCCATTGGAGGTTCACCGCCCGCGCGGCGCCCACGTCCAATCCATCGGCCGGAGCAGGCCTGCTCGCCCGGTGATTCCTGACATCGAAGAACTGCACCTTGGCCAGCCCCACGTGCTCCAGATCGCCGAAACTCGCCATCTGCTCCAGGCGGAACCTCTCGGCCTCCACCCCACCCAGCGGGATCACGACAGGGTTGTCGTAGCCGTCTGCGCCGGGCGCCTCATCAAACTGCACCTCGTCCAGGACGGTTCTCCAGCCAGCCATCGTCGTCCACACCCGAAGACGCGCGGTCCTGAGTCCTCGATGGGATTGCCCCGCTGCATTGTAATTCCAGACCCTGACCGCGTCGAGATGGTAAACGCCGTGAAAGTCGAATTCGAGGGAGGCTGTATCTGGGTTTGGCGTTGCGAGCCACATGTGCCGGCTGTCGCTGTCCTGTTCGAGATCACCGTCTTGATCCGAATCCACGAGTCCATCGTTGCCCAGCAGTACGACGGGATCGACGCCTGACGCCGAATCACACGTGGTGGTCACGGCTGCGCCCTCAATACACACACCACGAAGGAGGAAATCGAATCCCGGCGCCGCGGCCTCCATCCGCAGCAGTGCGCCGGACTCCCGGCGCAGGTCATCAGTCGACGGAGGAGGAGACGTCTCCTCGCCCACCCGCTGGATGGCATACCAGTACTGTTTCGCCGCAGTCTGGCGGTCGCCGAGTTGCCAATAGGCCATGGCCTGAAGAAACAGATCGAAACACCGCGGTCCACAGTACAGATCCAGAGCGGTCTGCGACGCGTCGATGGTCTCCTGCCATTGTCCCGCCCTGTAGCGTGCGAGAGCCTCGATGCTATAGGGGGAACCGTCCAGCGTGGACTCCGCAGCGGCGGTTTCGCCCGGCGAAGGCACCTCCTGCGGGGTCGCAAGGACACTCCCTTCGTTCGGCTGGTGTTGCTGGGGTCGTCCTCTCCGCCACAACAGCCGATCCGCACGCGTGAAAACAAACAGCCCCGCCGCGAGACCAATCACCACCATCAGCAGGCCGAACGCCGTGACGACAGGGTGTTCCCGAGACACGAAAAGGACCCGGCGTCTCCTCGGTCCGGGCGACGCATGCAGCGGCGCCCCCTGGAGGTAGTTGTTGATGTCCGCTGCCAGTTCGCCGGCCGATGCATACCGACCGGCAATGTCGTGCGCAAGAGCCTTGAGCAACAGGCCTTCGAGACGACGGTCAATCGTGGGATCGACCTCGCGAGGTTTCGTAACCTCCTCTTTTGAAACACGGCACAGCACCTCGATCTGGGAACCCGACAGGTCATGCGGATACCGATTCGTCAGAAGCGTGAACAGGATCGCGCCGAGACTGTAGACATCCGCGTGGGCATCCACCTGTTCCGTGTGCCCTGCGGCCTGCTCGGGCGACATGTAGGCTGGCGTGCCCGGAGTGTCTCCGTCCAGAGAAACCGTAGCGCCCCCCTCGGCGCCCGCCAGACTCTTGGCCAGACCGAAATCGACGATGTAGGGATGGCCTTCCCGCGTGACGATGATATTGGACGGCTTCAGGTCTCGATGAATGACGGCATTCTCATGGGCGTGCTGGACCGCCTCGCAGACGACCTTCATCAACTCGAGGATCTGCCGTTGCGACAAGTGGTTCTCTTTCACATATCGGTCGAGGTGTGTCCCCTCGATCAGGTCCATGACGTAGAAGTACATGCCCCGATGGACGCCGCTATCGACGATACGGGCAATATGGGGGTGCTTCAACTGAGCGACAATCCTGACCTCCCGCTCAAAGCGGGCAAGGATCCTCCTGGAAGCCAATAGGCCGACGCGGGGCACCTTCAGGGCGACCTGCCGCCCTGTGCTTTGTTGGACCGCCCGCCAGACTTGCCCCTGGCCGGCCTCGCCCAATTTCTCGATGATCTGGTAGCCTTCGATCTCCGGCGCCGGCGCAGAGAACAGATTCTCCTCCTCCGGACCAAGCCGGCTGATCGAGAGCAAATCCTCATGCTGTGGAGACAAGCTGTCTGGCTCTTGGTTCATTGCCGACCAGGTCCGGCTCGTCGACAAACGGCCGCCGCGTGAAGGAACAGGTCCCGGAGTTCGCCGTCGATCCAGGATCGCTGCGTCAACGCCGAGAAACGCTCGGCCAGGTTCTCGATAGTGTACCGGCTGATCCGCTGATTGTGATAGACCAGCGCCGCCGCGACGGCGGCGTAGTACAGGGTCGCGGTCATCAGGGTCTGGGGACCGGAAGCGATCATGGCCGACAATCTCTTGTTGTGATCCTTGATGGCCTGGAGGAAGGCCAGATCGCATCGGGGGTCCAACAGAGTCGCTTTCATGGTTCTTTCGAGCAACAACTGAATCTCGGCGACGGGACGACACGTCTGTTGGAGCAGGATCTTCGCGAGCAAGGGCTCCTCCGACAGGCGGCGACTCAGGTATTCCTGCAACAACATCTCTCTGGCTTGGTCTTCTGCCATGGCATCCGCCGAGTCTGCGGCTCGTGCGCTGACCGCCAAAAGCCGGCCTAGTTGGGCCGGTGTCAAGCCGAAAGTCGATTTCTTCTGCATCTCTTGCCAGTCCGATGATAACGCAGACGCCTGGCGGGGTTGCCGCTCGGGCGAAGCATTGGTCACGTTGGCGAGACATTTGTCCATAGGCTGAATACGCGATTCCGTCGCGATCTTGCGCGCTAATCGCAGAACATCCTCAGAAAATCGCCCAATTCTTCCTCCACCATGGCATCCGTGCTCACATGCCGCCGCAACTGCCGTCTCAAGGCGGTCTGCAGACGCCGGTTGACGGTGACGATCATGTTCGAGGCCGTGGCGCAATCGGCGACGCCGTGCATCCCGGCTACTTCGGTCAGAGGCAGCGGCTCCGTCTCGTCGAGGATCGGGGTCAAAACCCGATCACGGAACACCCGCCAGTGCGTCTCCAAGCCGTGCGCGCAGCACTCTTTCTCGACCTCGGCCAGGACTTCATCCAGCAAGGATGCCAGCCAGGTATAATTGAAGGATTCCTCCGCGGTCAGACACGTCATGGGCCCCCTGCTGCGCGTCAGGCTGGTCTCATCGAAGGGAATCTGCCAGCCCTTTCCATGTCGCTTCCACGCGATTTCCCTGCGGTGCTCGCTCCGCAGGTAGCGTTCCAGAGCGGTGAGCAACAGCCTTCGGAAACTGCCCCTGGTTCGATCCGCCCGGCGGATCAGATCTCGTCCCAGGACGATCTGCTGAAAGAAGCCCTGGGTCAGGTCTTTGGACGTCTCATTGTCCAAACCCTTGTGGCGCAGATAGCAGTACACCGGTTTCCAGTACTGCTCCGTGAGCCGTCCGATCAGGATATCATCCTCATCCTCTCCCTGCTGGATGCTCCTGATCACCGACCATTCCGTGCTGAGGAACTGATCGCACGTGCCGCCGATGTCTGTGTGATCCCTGTGCCTCATGGACACCTCACAAAGACACCGCTTGTCCACTCGTCGAACCCTCCGTTCTGTGTTCAACGAATCGCCACTCATTATTGCCCTGGGGCGCTCTATTTGTCCATCCCGAAATGCACATTTCCGTGAAATTCTTGCACTGGCGCGCAGGATTGGCGAGAGACGGAGTATTCCCCTATGTGGGGCATGGCGCCCTTGGGCGGACGCAGCCCCGTAGTGTACGAGACACATCTGAACAACGGACCGAAGCGCCGGCCGCTGCGATGCCAGAGGGAGGCGGGTCCGGCGCCCTATGACAACCCGGGTTTTCCAGGCGGGAACTGTCTCCTGAGAACACCCACGAATTGGAGGTAAACAACTATGAACACGATGAGGAAATTCCTGAGTCTGGCATGCGTTGTCGTGGCGATCTGCGCCGCGTCCGGCGCGAGGGCCGATTTCACCTTCGGCACGCCCGTGAACGTCGGAACCGCTATCAACACCGCAACCAACGAAGCGGACCCGTGGATCTCGCCCGACGGTCTGATGCTCCTGTTCGCACAGACCGCCAACTGGGCGGGCGCCTACGACATCCGCGTGTCCGTGCGGGCGACCTCGGACGATCCGTGGGGCAGTTCCGTGAGCCTGGGTCTGTGGGGCGGCGCCAGCGACGTCACCGTCCTCTACAGCCCCATCACGGTCATGCCGGGATTCACGACCGCGGACGGACTGGAACTGTATTTCAACGAGGTCCGACCCGGGGGGTACGGCGATCACGACCTGTGGGTCATCAAGCGTAAGACGATAGAAGACGCCTGGGGCGAGCCGGAGAATCTAGGGCCGAACGTCAACGGCGTCTACACGGATATCGCCCCCACGGTCTCGCCCGACGGTCTGGAACTGTACTTCTCCGGATATACCTGCACATCGGCTCGTCCGGGCGGCTGCGGGTGCGCCGACATCTGGATGACAAGGCGAGCCACGAGAGACGACCCGTGGGCCGAGCCGGTCAATCTCGGATGGGCGATCAACAGCGCCGCGAACGACGCCCGCCCCAGGCTACTCGCCGACGGCCTGTTGCTCTTCTTCGACTCCGGTCGGGCAGGCGGGCGGGGAGAAAACGACCTGTACGTGTCGAAGCGGGCAACGCTCTTGGACCCGTGGAGCCGGGCCCAGAGCCTGGGACCCATCATCAACAGCTCGGCTTTCGAGGAGTGCCCCTATCTCTCCGCGGACGGTTTCACGCTCTACTGGGATTCCGGTCGGTCCGGCGGGCACGGCGGACACGACATCTGGCAGTCGGCGATCATTCCCATAGTCGACTTCACCGGCGATGGGCGAGTGGACGAAAAGGACGTCCTCGCCATGATCGGCTGCTGGGGCGGGAGCGAGTCGATCTGTGACATCGGTCCCACCGCGTGGGGCGACAGCGTCGTGGACATCCAGGACCTCAAGGTGCTCGCCCGATACATCGACGCGCCGGTCGTGGACCCCACCCTGCTGGTCCATTGGCCCCTCGACGAGACAGAGGGGAGCACCGCCTACGATCGCGTCGGCGAAAATGATGCCATCATGATGGGCAATCCCACATGGCAACCGGAGGGCGGCCAAGTGGACGGGGCGCTGGCCCTGGACGGCGTCGGCGACTTCATCGCCGCGAGTCAGAGCGCGAATCTGACGGGCAACGGACTGGCCGTGCTGGTCTGGGTCCAGGGCGGCGCACCGGGCCAGACCGTGGTTGGCCGCCAGCAAGGGGACGATTGGCTCTACCTCGACGCTTCGCACGGCGGTCTCTCCACCGCCCTGAGGACGACGGGACGGGTGCTCGAACCACTCACTTCCGACGCTGTGATTGCGGACGGCCAGTGGCACCACATCGGCCTGGTATGGGACGGGACGAATCGCATCCTGTACGTGGACGGCCAGGAGGTGGCGAGCGACGCTCTACCCACGCTGGATGTCTCTTCCGTCCGACTCGTGATCGGCACCGGGAAGACCCTGGCCCCCGGCACCTTCTGGTCCGGCCTGATCGACGATGTGCGAGTCTACAACCGGGCCGTGAAACCCTAGGAAGCGCGAACCATCAAGAACGGTCGCTGGCGCGACCAGCAGACGGAGGTGACGACAATGAACACGACAAGAAACGCCTTGGTGTGCGTGGGCACCATTGCGACAATCACCGTGTTGTTCTCTTGTCTGGGGCCTGCCTCGGCCGCCACATACACCGTGACGATGGCAGGTGAAGATGGCGCAGAGGGTTGCACGATCGGCGTCGCGAACGGGCACGCGACGATGGACGGGCGGCCCATCATGTGGAAGGTCCGAGACTGGAACGGCCGCCAAGGGGTGTTCCACCATCCCGGCAACGCTGACTACGCTGTGGCCTGCATCTTCCAGGGAAACCTGGACGGGGGCGTTGGAGCGGGCGTGAACAGTGCCGGGGTGGCAACCGGCAACTCCAACGTGGGCAGCGGCGGCGCCAACTGGGACGTCATGTCCGACATCCTGGGCAGACATGCGAATCTCGAGGAAGTCAGAAGATACTGGCCGTCCCAGTCGATCGCGAACGGTTGCTTTCCGGTCATTGACGCGAACGGAAATGCGGTCATGTTTGAGGGGTTCCTGTCCGAATGGCGAGCAGAATACGACAGTATGGACCCTGACCGCGAGGCACAGGGGCTCTACGGTTTCGTCGTCCGTGCCAATGAACTCCACAGGAAGTCCGACGGCACAGACGATCAGAATATCGGGGGACGCTATGCGAGCGGGACCTACAACGTCTTGGGGCTCGTCGCCACGGACAACCTCAGCGTAAAGACCCTGATCCAAGGAGATGAGGGCCCCAACCGCGGCTATGAATTCGCCCGCTACGGTCCGGGACCGGACCGTCCGCTCGCGGCCATCTCCCGGGACAGCAACATTGCCACCATCGTCGTGCACGGGGTCTTGCCGGGCGAAGACCCTGCCTCAGCGACGATGTGGGTGATCCTCGGCCAATCGAACTACGGAATCGCCGTGCCGGCGTGGGTGAAGGTGTCCGAAATCCCGGCATGTCTGGCGAATGGCGACATGTACGACCGAGCAACATCCTTGTGGACGAAGCGTAACGAGGCCGCCACGCAGGCCAGCGTCTTTCCCCTTGAGGCCCATTTCTTCGATACGGTTCTTGACACGTTGCTCCCACATTGGCGGGTCACCGGCGTCTCGGCGGAGGAAATGAAGCGGGTCGAGCATCAATTCGCGGCAGATGCATACAGCCTGCTGTACTGTCTGGACAAACGCCAGGCCGATAACCACGCACCCCAGGTCGATTTCGATGTATTCTCTGAAGATCTGACGTTTCTGTACACCCTGGCGGCGTACGACGTCGACGGCTCCCTCGCCACCATCAGTTGGGACTTCGGCGACGGTTACACCTCCGCCGAACACTCCCCTTTACATACCTACGCGATCGCAGGAACCTACTTGATCAGCTGCACCGTTACGGACGATGACGGCGTGAGTGCTACGAGGTACAGGTATTCACTCGACCCGGCGAGTCTGCCTCCTGTTTCCATCGAGAACACTCGGACAGGAGAAGGACATGTGTCCATCGCTTCCGCCGTCTGGGAGGCCGAGTCCGGCGACGTCCTCGTGCTGAGTCCCGGAACGTATTGCGAGAGTATTCGCGTTGTGGGAAAGGCCCTGACGCTGAAGTCGTTGGACCCCAATGATCCCCTGGTGGTTGCCGCCACAAGCATCCAGGCATGGGACGGTATTCCGCCCCTGACCTTCTCCGGGCCCGAGAGTGCAGGCAGTATGCTGGATGGTCTCACGATCTTCGGTGGAACTGTCGCGGTCTCCTGCTGCGAGGCACGACCGATGATCGCACGCTGCACCATCAGAGGCGACGGTCCCATTGCAGTGGAATTCTGGGAAGGGTACGAACCGATCATCGTAGACTGCAACATCCTCGGAGAGGTCGTACAGTGGAAGGACCCGAGGATCGTCGCCCACTGGAAACTGGATGAGACGGCAGGCACGATCGCCCAAGACAGCGCGGGCGAGAACGATGCCACTGTGATCGGCGGGCCACTCTGGCAGCCGGAAGGCGGCAGAGTCGGCGGAGCATTGCGCTTCGATGGGGTTGACGATTACGTCCGAACAGGGTTTGTCGTGGACCCATCCAAGGACGAGTTCAGCGTCTTTGCCTGGATCCGGGGCGGCGCCCCCGGCCAGGTGCTTGTTTCCCAACAAGGCGACGGGGCCAACTGGCTCATGGCAAGCACGCCTGACGGCACGCTGATGACGGATCTGAAGTCCGCTGGCCGCCAGGCGAGCTCACTGACATCCGAGATCGTGATCACAGACGACCAGTGGCATCAAGTCGGTGTTATCTGGGACGGCATCAACCGGACTCTGTACGTCGATGATATCAAGGTTGCCGAGGATGCGGAGTATAACCTCAGAGGCTCAACGGGGGATTTGTGCATCGGCGCCGGCAGCACCCTCGACCCGAGCACCTTCTGGTCCGGCCTGATCGACGACGTGCGAATCTACAACCGGGCCGTGAAACCCTAGAAAGCACAACCAACAAAGCCCAGTCGCATGGGCGACGAGGAACGATAGACAAGACAGGACAGTCTGCCATGAAACGCGGGATCGCGGTTGTCATCACGACGTTTCTGCCGAACCCGGCGATCCGGGGCCCGCCGGCACATCTCGTGGCCCCGGACCTCAGGGCGCCGGGCGATATGAAGGGCACCTTTCCGCGAGATCCTGGGCTTGATGGCGCACCGTAGGACGATTCTCAGGGACTCTCCGTCGAAAGGATGGGAAGATGAAGACGCGAACCATCATCGGAATCGTGGCCGTGGCGCTATCGGCGCTCTTGCTGTTTCAACGAAGCGACACACAGGGCGCTCTGGAGGCGCCCCTGGCCGCGGACATGCCTGCAGGGTCGATCCTCGCATATGCCAGGAGCGAACCGCCGGAAGGGTGGCTCCTCTGCGACGGGGAACTCTATGAGGTGGACGACTACCCCGAGCTGTTCGCGGTACTCGAATTCACGTACGGCGGCAACCCGGCGAAGACCGCCTTCCGAGTGCCCGATCTGACCGGGAGAATCCCGGTAGGCGCCGACCCCACCCGATGGTACTGCAAGGACCTGGGACAGACAGGCGGCGAGGAAGAAGTGACTCTGACAGAAGACCAGATGCCGTCTCACAGGCACGATGTCAGCGTCGCTAGTCACACGCACGAGATCAGTGTTTCCCCGCACACGCACGCGATCGCCGTTGCCGCGCACACCCACAGCATCATAGACCCCGGGCACAGCCACTCTGTGAGTGATCCCGGACACAGCCACGGCGTCACCGATCCCGGGCACTCGCATACGATTTGGCTTCACGACCATCTGGGACAAGGCCAGGTGGACGATTCGGGCGTCAACCACCGAGGAGATACCGAGACGGGATCGAGCAAGACCGGCATCTCCGTGAACAAGGCTTATACGAATATGAGCATCAACAAGGCCACCACCGGTATCGCTGTCGGCCAGACGAGTCCTACCGCCTCTGCAGCGAACACGACGGTCAGCGCATCGGCACAGAGCGTTGTGGTCGGTGTGTCGGAAGCATCGAAAGGCTCGGACGCAGCCCATAGCAACCTCCAGCCGTACCTTGTCGTGAACTACATCATCAAGTGCCGTTGAGGCATGGAGGCTATGGACCATGTTTCGGATTCCCAACTACCTGCCGAGGCCGCCCAACCGCGAGGCCGGTCCCATGACGACATGCAAAGTCACACGGAGTGGACGGGAAACAACACAGATAACTACGACGATTCTTCTATGGGGTATCTGGATATGAAACGCATACACACACAATCGATTCCAGGAAGCCTCGCGATGTTCATGGTCGTGTGGTTGATCCCGACCATCGCAACGGCCTCCACGTATGTCCCTCTGGGCGATGGCGTATCGCATGCCTATATGGGGATTCCGTTCGAAGAGTGGGGGGTATGGCTGTACGCGGTACACACGGTGGACCCCGATGAATTCATCCCGTCGGCCACGCTGGATCTCTCGTCGTCCGGCGCTCCCCAGACGCTCCACATGATGCAGTACTGTGCCTGGGCCGACAATGTGCCCGACGGCGCCCCGGCGGGCCGCGTTACCGTTTTCTACGACGACGGCTCGCAATCCAGCGTGGACCTCATCGTCGGCGTCAACACCGCCGAGTGGGCCTACGATCGCCCCGAGATGGCGCCCTATTTGCAGCACACGAAGGTCACGCCCGGCTTCTCCTTCAACGAGGACGAAGGGTCGGCGGAAGTGTATGATGGCCACCACTTCTATGCGGCGGTGCCGCTCGCAGCCAAGCCGCTCGCCTACCTGGAACTGACGCTCGATCCCGCTTCGTATACCGACCAGACGTACTACGGGTACGCGTCCCCCGACTGGTTCGGCCTGGCCATCGTGGCGGTCACGCTCGAGTATCCGCCGGACGATTGGGGCTGCGTCGTCTTCGAGGACCATTTCAACGACAACGCCATCGACCCGGCGTGGAACACCTTCTTCTCCACCTCAGGATTCGTCCTTGAGAAGAACTCGGACAAGTATGGCGAAAGCATGATCATCGTCGCCGACGGAACAGATATCTGGACCGACAACGACGAGTACGGGTCCGTGTACATGCCCGTCGACGGCGACTTCGACGCCATTGTCGAAATGCAGGGTCAGTATTCCGCCGATATGGATGAGTTGAACGAATGGGCCAAGGCCGGGATTGCGGTCCGCAACGATATGACCCAGCCAGGGACCCCCGAGGCGCCCGGGTCCGTGGGGTACGCGGCGATCCTCGTCACCCCGGGGAACGGATACGCATTCCAGTGGGACGGCTGGGAGTGCTCGACCACGGTCCCGGCGCTGCGGAGAAATCCCAACTTCCCGGACACTCCCGATCTCGTCGAGATGCTTTCGGAGTTCAAGACACCGGTGGATTGGGGAGATTGCTACGGGCAGCGGGTCAGCGGGCTGATTCAACCGCCGGAACCTCCGGCTGACAGCACGGGTCCTCTCGTCCTTCTGCTTGCCGAGGACCTTCCGCCCGCAGGGAGCCTCGTGACGGAGTGGCCCAACCGCGGCACCCTGGGTGGGGTCTTCAAAGCGATTGGCAACATCTCTGTGAAGAAGATCAAGGACAGTGTAGACATCGGGTTCAAAGCCGCCGTATTCGACGGCTCCGCCTATTTCGAAGGACCGATATCCTCGCCCTGTATTGAAGGCGGCAGCTCTCGAACGATCATCGTCCGAGCGTTCAACTGGGACATTGGGGGAGCGGAACCGCTGGTCACCTGGGGCCATCTCGGCGGTCCCAGCGGGACGTATATGGGTTTCAACTACGGCAGCTCCGCAGCAGGCGCGGTATCCCATTGGGATGACGCATGGGAACCGCCTTTCTTCTGGGACATGGGCTGGGAAGGCCCTCATGCGCCTGCCCCTGAAGCAAACAGATGGTGGCTCTTGGACTACAACTATGACGGCGTCACCGCGACCGCCGGCGTCGTCGACATACAAACGCAAATGCATACGCAAGAGAGCATCCGATCCCCGATCTCCCTGAACACCTACGGCGGCACTCCCATCCGGATCGCCGCCATACCAGACAACACCGGCGAAGGCGTGGAAGGCGGGTTCTTCAGCGGTGCCATCTCCCAAGTGATGATCGATGGCAAATGTGAACCGGGGTACTTCTTCCGAATCGCCAGCGACGACAGCAGCGAACTGTGGCTGAGCACCGATGAGAATCCCGACAACCGCCAGTTGATCGCTTCTGTGGAAGGGTGGACCCCGGCGGACGAGTACGGATGGTTCCCCTCGCAACAGTCCGCGCCCATCGAGATGGATCCCGCCAAGAAGTACTACGTCGAGGCCCTGCACAAGGAAGGGTCACAGGGCGACCATCTGACCGTCCAGTGGCGAGGTCCCGGCTTTGGCTGGCAGACCATTCAGGGTGAATTCACTCGCCAGGTGTGGACGACGGGCTGGGGCCCGGACGGATTCCTCGACAGTTGGACCGGCTCCGGCGGGGGCAGCTATCCCTGCTGGCTGAAACTCCAGAAACGAGGCACCACCGTGTCGGGCTACTACGCCACTAATGGTCCAACGGGCAACTGGATCTACGTGGGCGGCGCAACACTCGACGATGCCGGAACGTATCAACACGTCGGGATGATTGCCACATCCCATGAGCCCGAAAGGCAGTCGTGGAATGCCTTCGAGTACTTCGCGCTGCTGAGGCACGATACGACGCCTCCCGACTTGTGGCTTGAGGTGAGTCCGACGGTCTTGTGGCCGCCCAACCACAAGATGGTCTTGATCAAGTCCGAATGGACCGTGTGGGATGAGGTCGATCCGTCTCCCGTGGTCACGCTCAAGAGCATCACGATGTATGAAGGGGACAAACTCAGGAAGAAATACACACCCGACAAGGATAATGGCAGTGGCAACACGACCGATGACATCTATGTGGACCCCAAGGGCCGCATCTTCCTGAGAGCCGAACGCAGCGGAACGAGCTGCGACCGGGTGTACACGCTTCTCTACGAAGCGGTCGACTTCTGTGGGAACGCCAGGACGGCAAGCGCCCTGGTCGTGGTACCCCACGACCAAGTCCCGAAGCCGGCCGACGTGACCGCGCCGGGCGACGCGATCAGAGGCGTTCCGAATGACGGTGACTGGCCGGACGCCGAAGCGCCTGCCAACGCAATCGACAACGATGTGGACACGAAGTACCTTCACTTCAAAGGCGCGATGCAACCCACCGGATTCCAGGTCCAGCCCGCGAGCGGGCCGACGATCATCCATGAGATGACGTTCACGACGGCCAACGACGCCACCGAACGCGACCCAGTCCAATTCGAGGTCTACGGGGCAACTGAAGGCATCGACGGGCCGTACACGCTGATCGCCAGCGGCGATATCACGGACTTTGCCGGGCCAGTGGAATGGCCGCGGCTTACCCCCAACAGCACGCCGATCACGTTCCCCAACGAGACCGCCTACAGGTACTATCAGGTCCTGTTTCCTGCGGTGCGCGATCCTGCTTCGGCGAACAGCATGCAGATCGCCGAAGTCGAGTTGATCGGAGTGCCGGCGCCGTGACTCCTGCTGCCTAAGCAGTGAACTGATGGAGATTCCCCGTTCCTGTGGAGATGAAGAAGGAGAACCCTTGCACGTGGAGGGCTGTGAACGCGAGAGTAGTCCGCAGCCCTCCTCTGAGAACGGAACGGATCGATCTGAATTGGAGACGACGCGATCTATGGCATCATGCCGTTCGCCTCGGGCGACGGCAAGGTGGACATCGAGGACTTGAAGGTCTTCGTCGCCGAGTGGGAAGAACAGAACCCGCCGGCACAGCCATAGATCACAGCATCTACTGCACACACATACTTGGGAATGCGCCGGCGGCCAATGGAGTTGCCGGCGCTCTGGTGTCAGTTGCCTTCGGGCAGAAAGGAAGGTGTGAGATGAAACGGTTCGAGATTCCGATGGTAGTAACGTCCCTGGTGGGCCTGTGCTTCCTGGCAGGTCTCGATGTGCCGCCTGCACACGCCGATTTCACCTTCGGCACGCCCGTGAACATCCAATCCACTTTTCCTTCCCTAGACCCAACGCCCGACGAGTACATCGACTGTTTCTCGGCAGATGGGCTGGAGGTGTACTTCGGATCGGCTCATAAAGCCGGACAGGGCGGGGCCGATCTCTGGGTCTTCACACGGGCCTCGGTCGAGGACGACTGGGGTCTTCCAGAGAATCTCGGGCCGATTGTCAATAGTGCGGCTGGGGACAGGGGCGCATCGATCGCCGTCGATGGCCTGGAGCTTTATTTCTTCTCCAACCGGCCCGGAGGCTATGGCAACGCCGATATCTACGTGACCCGGCGTGCGACCCGAACCAGCCCTTGGGGTCCCGCGACCAATCTGGGCCAAAAGGTGAATGGATCGTTCGGGGATACATGGCCTATGGTGTCGCCGGATGGCTTGGAGCTTTACTTCAGTTCGGACCGCCCGGGAAACCTGGGCGACGGCGATCTCTACGTCAGCAACCGTGCGACGACCCAGGACTCCTGGGGTGACCCGGTGAATCTCGGCCAGGCCGTGAATGGTCCCTTCCCGGAGATGATCCCCCGGCTCTCACCCGATGGCCTGTTGCTCTTCTTCGAGAGCCCTCGCCCCGGGGGGTTCGGCCTTTGGGGAGAAGGCTATGTGGCAAGACGGGCCAGTCGCTCCGCGCCCTGGCAGCCGGCAGTGAACCTGGGACCTATTGTCAACGCAACAACCTTCACTTGGCCTATCGGGTGTCCCGACGGCTCCGCTCTGTACATCTGCGGTGACCCCAACGACGATGGGTCAAATTGGACTTACCAAGCGCCGATCCTCCCCATCGTGGACTTCAACACGGACAGCGTTGTGGACGTCAACGACTTGGCGCTCCTGATCGACAACTGGGGCACGGACAGCACACTCTACGACATCGGACCGTTCGCCTGGGGCGACGGCGTGGTGGACATCGAGGACCTGAAAGCCTTCGTCGCCGAGTGGGAAAAGGTCGATGCACAGGATGTCCAGGATGACCAATGAGCGAAGCGTAACCCCAAAATGGAGGTAACGACTATGAAAGCTGCAAAGAACTCCCTGATTCTGGCGTGTGTTGTTGTGGCGGCGTGCGGCACGTCCGCGACGGCAGCCGACTTTCTCTTCGGCAAGATCACAAACGTCGGGGCCCCTGTCAATCTCGGGCCACGCTACTCCACCTCGGGAGATGGAGAAGTGGACCCGACCATCTCGCAGGACGAACTGACGCTGTACTTCGCGTCGTCCCGCCCCGGGCGTCTCGGAGGCGGCGACCTGTGGATGATGACCCGAGCGTCCAAGGACGATCCGTGGAGCGAACCCGTCAATCTGGGGACCGGGGTGAACACCACTGCGGACGAATGGGCACCGAAGCTCTCGCCCGACGGCCTGGCGATCTACTTCCAGTCCAATCGTTCGGGCGGCAAGGGCAGCACCGACATCTGGGTGACGACGCGGACCGCGCTCGATGCCCCCTGGCAGGCGCCGGTCAATTTGGGCGCGCCGATCAACACGACGGCCAGCGAACAGGACCCGACCATCTCCGCGGACGGCCTGACGCTCTACTTCGACCGCGGTCAGACCACCCTGTACGAAGCCCGACGCGATTCCGTCAGCACTTCCTGGGACAAGGCACAGGTGGTCGAATCTAGCCTGAACAGCGAAGGCAATGACTGTCACCCGTACATCTCGCCGGACGGGCTCTCGATCTGGTTCTGCTCCAACCGCGCCGGCGGCTACGGAGCCATGGACATCTATGTCGCGACGCGAGCCTCGCTCCAGAATCCGTGGGGCCAGCCGGTGAATGCGGGCGACGTGATCAACTCGCCCTACGGCAACTACGCGCCGTGCCTCTCCGCGGACGGCCTGACCCTCTACTACGACGAAAGTGCCACGATCCGCATCGCGAAGAGAGCGAGCCCGTCCGACCCCTGGGTCGAGCCCCTGGGCCTGACGAGCAACGACACATGGACCAGCATCAGCGCCGACGGCCTGACGATCTACTTCGCTTCGGACCGCGCCGGCGGGTGCGGCTACCAGGACCTCTGGATGGCGACCCGCAGTTCGACCACAGAGCCCTGGCGGGACCCAGTGAATCTCGGACCCAACGTGAACAGCAACGACTGGGACTGGGCGCCGTGTGTTTCGTTGGACGGACTCGAACTGTATTTCACCTCGGAGCACAACTGCGTCGGGAACGACTGGAACATCTACGTCTGCACGCGGGCGACCACCGACGACCCCTGGGGTCCCGCGACGAGCCTCGGGACCGGCGTCAACAGCCCGTCCCCCGACGGCAACACCACCCTCTCCGGCGACAAGCTGACGCTCATCTTCTCCTCCGAGCGTTCCGGCGGCGACCTGTGGATGGCGCGACGGACCGCCGTGGGGGACCCCTGGTCCACCGCGGTCAAGCTCGGCGCGCCCATCAACACCAGTGGATACGAAGCCGGTCCCAGCCTCTCGCCCGACGGCAAATGGCTGTTCTACACCTCGATCACCCCGAGTAATGCGGGCACATACAACTACATCATGGTCTCCGCCCTGGGCGCGGACGGCCGCTGGAGGACTCCTCGCAACCTAGCGAAGGAGATCAATCTGCCCAGCAACGCCGGCTGCCCGACAATCTCCCCCGACGGCTATACGCTCTACTTCACCTCGGACAACCCCGAGGGGCTGGGCGGATCGGATCTCTGGTGCCTGGACGTAATACCCATCGTGGACCTCAACGGCGACGGCAAGGCCGACGACCAGGACGTCCTCGTCGTAACGAAGTACCTGGGCCAGAACGAGCCCACGTGCGACATGGCTCCAACCCTCTGGGGCGACGGCGTTGTCGATGCCTGCGATATAGCGATGGTGGAGATGTACGTCGGGATGGAGTTCATCGATCCGACGCTGCTCGCCCACTGGGCCCTGGACGAGACCGAGGGGGGCACGGCCCACGAGAACGTCCAAGGAAGAGACGGGACCGTCTATGGCGCCGCCACCTGGCAGCCGACCGGCGGCATGATCGGCGGGGCGCTGCAACTGAGCGGCGAGGCCAACTTCGTCCTCGCGCCATACATCCAGGACCCGTGCGACGGGCCGCTGAGCATCTTCGCCTGGGTCAAAGGCGGCGCTCCCGGCCAGGTGATCGTCGCCCAGCAGGACGGCGCCAACTGGCTGATGGCCGATGCGGTCGGCGGAGCCCTCGCGACGGAACTCCGCCACGTCGGGCGATTGGCGAACTCGCCGCTGGTGTCCGAGGCCGTCATTACGGACGGCAACTGGCACCGCGTCGGGTTCGCCTGGGACGGCGTCAGCCGGACCCTGTTTGTCGACGACGTAGAGGTGGCCGGCGACCCCCAGGAGAATCTGGCGTCCTCAACCGGCAAACTGCTGCTGGGCGTCTCTGCGAAGATGGCCCCCGGCACCTTCTGGTCCGGCCTGATCGACGACGTGCGAATCTACAACCGGGCCGTGAAACCGTAGGGACACAGACTCTCAAACGGAGGACCGACTATGAGTACGAGACATCAAATGCCCATCGTGACTGTAATCTGTGTTTTTGTTCTGGCAATCGATGGCCGCGTGGGCGTCGCGTTTGCGAACGGGCCGCCGGTTGCGGAGACCGGGCTGCAGAGATATGCGGCAAACGTCCCTGTGCAACTGGATGGGAGCGGGTCCTACGACCCAGATAGTTCCGGCCCGCTGAGCTATGCCTGGACGCAGGTCTCCGGACCGCCCTTGATCGTCACAGGGGCAAATACCGTCGCCCCCGTGATCAGCGGTTTCGTCCAGACCAAAGACATCCAGGAATGCCTGTTCGAGCTGGTCGTCAACGACGGCCAATCGGCCAGTCTTCCCGACAGGGTCAAGGTCGTCATCGTGCCCGACTTCGGCCCGACTTCCCTGCGACTGGAGAACACCTCCTTTGATCCTGACAAGCCGACGTTCGTCTATTTCGGCGGGGGAGACTGTGTGAATGGCTATTCGGGACAGCCCTGGAGCGGCGGTCCCGCATGGACAGACGCTGCGAACATCATTGGCTTTCCCGATGGCTACGCGCCCGACTCCGGCGCGGGTACGCCCACCTATTACAAATATGGCGATATGATCATCACGTATCTGTCCACGGTTGCACCGAATTACTGGCAGCCAATTCAGACTGCGGGTCACAGTACGGGTGGGCAACCCGCCATAGACGTGGCCATCCGCCTGAATACGACGTACGGAGACGCCCGGTATGCGGTGAACCGTGTCACCTTCCTGGATGCGACGGCCTATTGTCGCGCGTCCTATCAGGCGAGCATCGACATGGTTCTCGCCTGCGACGTCGAGGGCGAACTCTGCTGGATCGACAATTACGTGGGCACGTTGTCAGGAGCCAGCGGAAAGAACGATGTCCTGAACATCTGGTTCGATCAGGGGAACAACACCTCCCTTGCGTCGACGGAAAGGCACCGTCTTCCGCGCAACTGGTATCGCGGATCTCCGGCACTCGAGGATGCGAACAGGTTCAGCCAGGGTGCCGTTGCGGGCGCCTACTGGTCGGTGATCGGTCCCGGCAAGAACCTCCAGTTGGCCTCGACGCCGAACTCCAAGACCTACCATTTCACCTGGTATGGCGACACGGCCTCAGGGCATATGGACCTGTATGATCCGACGAACTGGCCGGCTCGCCTGCCGGAGCCGGTCACCCTGGCGTCCTGGGTCAACGTCGTCGACAGCTCCGGGCACGTGGATGGGGCGGTCTTGAGCTGTCATGAGAGTGAGAACGCCGTCGGCTATGAACTCCTGTTCGGCTCAGCCCCCTGTCCCCTCATGGCCTTCCACGTGGTTTCGGATACGCCCCTGCCGCCAACGGCAGTGATCCGGGACTTTCTCCCGGGCGAGACGTGGTGGACCATACGGGTTCGCGATCAACACGGCTCCACGATCTATGCCGATCCCGTGCATCTGGATCTGATGAGTCTGCCGCCTTTGCCCGTGGAGAACAGCCGAACGGGGAAGCGATACGGCCTCATCGGCCATGCCATCCAGGAGGCCGCGCCGGGCGACACGATCCGGCTCGAACCCCAAACCTATGAGGAGAACATCACGGTCTCGGTGCCACTGACGGTGACCTCCGCAGACCCCAATGATCCCGTTACGGTCATGTGCACGATGCTCAGAGGGCGGGATGCCGATCCGACGGTGATATTCTCTGGAGCAGAAAGTGCAGGGAGCACACTTGCTGGACTGACAATCCAGAGCGAGACGGTGGGGATCTCGTGCCGTGATGCCGCCCCGACGATCCGCAACTGCGTCGTGGAGAGCCCCGAGGGGATCGCCGTCGAGTTCTGGCACAATCTCCGCCCGGAGATCATCGACTGCACGTTCGTGGGACAGGTGAAGGAGGGCGGCGACCCCGGTCTGGTTGCGTACTGGCGGCTCGATGAGACCGAGGGCATGGTCGCTTCCGACAGCGAAGGCGAAAATGATGCCACCGTGATGGGCGTTCCGCTGTGGAGGCCGGAAGGCGGCATGATGGGCGGCGCCCTGGAACTCAGCGGCGACTCCAATCTGGTCGTGGCGCCATTCGTACGAAACCCGTCCGAGGGGCCGTTGAGCGTCTTCGCCTGGATCAAGGGCGGCGCCCCCGGCCAGGTCGTCGTTTCTCAAGGGGGCGGGGCCGACTGGCTCTCAACCGATGCCGACGGCGCGTTGATCACCGAACTGAAATCGGCCGGTCGGACAGCGCGCACATTGACCTCGACAGCGGTGATTACGGACGGCAACTGGCACCGGATCGGCCTGACCTGGGACGGCGCCAACCGGACGCTGTACACGGACGACGTGAAGGTGGCCACGGACACACAGACGAAACTGGCCGGCTCGACGGGCGACCTGCTGCTGGGCGTCTCCGCGAAGGCAGCCCCCGGCACCTTCTGGCAGGGCTTGATCGACGACGTGCGAGTCTACGACCGGGCCGTGGAGCCCTAGGGAGCATCAACCATCACGAATGGTCGCCGAGGCGACCAACCAATGGAGGCAACAACTATGAAGGCGACAAAGAACACTCTGATCCTGGCGTGTGTTGTTGTGGCGGCGTGCACCACGTCAAATGTGCAGGCCGATTTCACCTTCGGCACGCCCGAGAAGTTCGGAGCGGCCGTTTCCGGCGGCGACGACATCGATTGCTTCTCCGCTGACGGCCTGGAGATGTACTTCGACTCCGTTCGCGGCGGCGGCCAAGGCAACTGCGACCTGTGGGTGATGAGACGTCTCTCAAAGGACGAGCCTTGGGGTCCTGCGGAGAATCTGGGACCCGCCGTCAACAGCGAGGACAATGAACTCCTGGCTTCCATCTCTGCCGATGGACTCACTCTCTACTTCAGTTCCGATCGGCCCTACGGCGACGACAGCGCGTACGACGTGTTCGTGACGACGCGCCCGACGAGAGACGCCCCCTGGGGTCCGGCGGCGAAAATGGGCTCGGGGATCAGCGACTCTTCCTGCCCCGACTTCGGCGTCTGGATCTCGCCGGACAACCTGGAACTCTACGTCAACTCCTGGAACCGGGCAGGTGGATACGGACGTTACGATATCTTCGTGGCACGACGTGAGAGAGCCGAGCACGCCTGGGGCGCCCTGGTGAATCTCGGCAGCGTCGTGAATACGTCGACCATGGAGGCGTTGCAGTGCCTTTCGCCGGACGGACTGCTGCTGCTGTTCTCCCAGGGTTTCGGCACGACCGGGACCCGCGCCGGCAACATCGGGCTCTCGGATCTCTGGATGGCGAGGCGGGCGAGCCCCACGGCCCCCTGGCAGGCGCCGGTGAATCTGGGAAGCGCAGTCAATGGACTGACGAACGATTGCCTGCCTCGGATGTCGGCGGACGGTCGCACGCTGTACTTCACCTCTCAACGCAGCGGAAGTTGGGACGTCTGGCAGACGACCATCACCCCCAACTGCGATCTCAACCGCGACGGCCAAGTCGATGACACAGACCTCCTGGTCATGGCGGAGCATTGGGGCCAGAGTGATTCACGCTGCGACATCGGTCCCTTCCCCTGGGGCAATGGGATCGTGGACGCGCAAGACCAGATCGTCCTCCTGGAAGCGATCGAGGGGCCGGGCTTCGTCATGGCCCCACCGCCGCACGCTGGGGAAGTTTCGCGAGACACGGTCTTGAGCTGGACGTCGCCGACGTTTGCTGCGAACCACGATGTGTACTTCGGAACCTCCATGGAGGATATCAGCAACGCCAGCCGGGACAATCCGCTGGGCGTGCTGGTCGGCCAGGGTCAGACGACGACTCAATACGATCCCTCGGGCCTCCTGGAGTTTGGGCGGACCTACTACTGGCGGATCGACAGCATCGGCGCCGATCCGGATGCTACCCTCTATCGAGGCGCCGTCCTGGATTTCACCACGGAAGCCTGCGCCTGTCCCGTCACGAATGTCATCGCCACCGCGTCCAGCTCGCTGCCAGACGCCAAGCCGGAGAACACGATCAATGCCTCCGGATTGGACAGAAACGATGGACACTCGATGAACAGCAAGGACATGTGGGTCAGCACCGCAGGCGCAGGGCAGTCACCGTGGATTCGGTATGAATTCGATTCGGTCCGCGTGCTGCACGAAATGTGGGTCTGGAACTACAATCTGCAATTTGAGTCTGCCCTCGGCTTCGGGTTCAAGGACGTCGCCATCGAGCACTCGCTCGACGGCACAACCTGGACGTCGCTGGGGGATGTTCAGTTCGCCCAGGCAACGAGTACGAACGGCTACGCCCACAACACGACAGTGGACCTTGGCGGCGTCATGGCCAAGTACGTCCGGCTCACCGCCAGGAACAATTGGAGCACGGCAGGCAAGCCACAGTACGGCCTGAGTGAAGTCCGCTTCTACTGCATCCCAGTGCGTCCTCGCGACCCCGCGCCGCCCGATGGTCAGGGCAACGTGCGCACGGACACGACTCTCACCTGGAGGCCCGGCCGACAGGCTGCGTTGCACCAAATCTCCTTCGGCACAGATCCGCAGGCCGTGGCAGACGGCACGGCCATCATCGGCTCTCTCGACGAAGCCGTCTTCGACCCCGGCCCGCTGGATCTGGGCACGATCTACTACTGGAAGATCGACGAGGTCAATGAGGCTGCAACCACCGCCGTCTGGGAGGGAGACATCTGGAAGTTCTCGACAAGGGAATACCTCACCGTGGACGATTTCGAGAGTTACGCCAATGATGAAGGCAGCCGGATCTATCAATCCTGGATCGACGGTCTCGCCACATCGACCAGCGGCTCCGTCGTCGGATACATCGACCCGCCCTTCGCAGAGCAGATCGTCACCCACAGCGTCGCGCAGTCGATGCCTTTGGCGTACAACAACGCCGACAGTCCGTTCTATAGCCAGGCCGAGAGGACCTTCCTGCCTGCCCAGGATTGGACCGTCCATGGGGCCGACACCCTGGCCCTCTACTTCCGCGGCAACCCGCTCGACTTCCTGGAACGTCCCGACGGCAGCATTCAACTGAGCGGCGGCGGCGTGGATATCTGGGACACATCCGACCAGTTCCGTTTCGCCTGCAAGCCACTCCGCGGCGACGGCTCCATGACCGTGAAGATCCACAGCCTGTTCGCTTCCCATTCCTGGGCGAAGGCCGGCGTGATGATTCGCGGCAGCCTGGACCCGAAGTCCGCCTACGCCTTCATGTTCCCGACGCCCGACGGCCGGCGGGCCTTCCAAACGCGAAACACATTCGGCGCCAGCGCGGTGTCCGTCCACAGCAACGTGGGCATCGTCACCTTGCCGGTCTGGTTGAAGCTGGAACGCAAAGGCCATGACTTGACCGGTTACTATTCGCTGGATGGTGTCAAATGGATCGTCAACCAACCGGACAATGCGAATACCGGAAGCAACGGCGCCAATCCCGCGACAATCGGCATGGCCCCGGATGTTTACATCGGTCTGGCGGTCACCAGTCACAACATCCTGATGCCGACCATCGCGGAATTCTCAGATGTCTCGTCGACAGGCGAGATCACCGGTCCGTGGCAGACCGAGGCAATCGGAGTCGAGCAGCCAAGCAACGACCCGGCGCCGGTGTACGTGGCGGTTGAGGATGACGCCGGACATGCCAAGACGCTGATCCACCCCGATCCGGCGGCATCGCAGACTATCGAATGGCGGCAGTGGCTTGTTCCATTGAACGAATTCGCCGAAGCGGGTGTGAACATGGCCGCGGTCAGGAAAATGCGCATCGGCGTGGGCCACTTCGACAATCCTGTGGCAGGCGGAACCGGCATGATCTACGTGGACGATATCGGCTTTGGCCATCCGCTCTCCTCCCAATGAACCCGTGGCAAACGTCCAATGCGACGGATGTCAGCAAGGAGACACCTACCATGAAAACGCGAAAGACAATCTGGAGGGTGAGAGGGATGCTTTTTGTTGTTTGTCTGCTTTCGTGTCTTCCCGTCGTGGCGTGGAGTCAGACAGGCGAATGGACCGTGTACAATTCCGCCAACTCCGAACTGCCCTATAACGGCGTCACCGCTCTGGCATTCGATGCCCAGGGTGTTGCGTGGGTCGGGACCGGGCGGTGGTATGCATTCGACGGCGGCGGCTTGGCCCGATTCGATGGCCAGAACTGGACCGTCTACAATACCGCGAACTCGCCCCTGCCCGGCAACGATCACATCAGTCTCTCCATCGACGCCGAAGGCAACGTATGGAGCGGCACCGAGACCGGATTGTCGAAGTTCGACGGCCAGAACTGGACGGTCTACCGGACGTCAAACTCCGGACTGCCCGACAATCAGGCAGGCGCCCCTGTGTTCGACGCTGAAGGAAACGCGTGGATCGGCACCGGCGCAGGCCTGGCCAGATTCGACCGGCAGACATGGACCGTCTACAACCAGACAAACTCCGGCATGCCGGCCGGTCTGGTCACCGGCGTGACCCTCGACGCCCAGGGGGTCTTGTGGGTCGGCACGTTCGGCGGCGGTCTGGTGAAATTCGACGGGACCAACTGGACCCGCTACCACACCGGCAACTCTGGGCTGACCTACAACAGCATCTCCTTCATGGCAGCCGCCCCGGATGGGAGTCTGTGGCTCGGGACCTATGGGGGCGGCTTGATCCACTTCGCCGAAGGCGCCTGGACGACCTTTGTCACCTCCAATTCTCCTCTACCGAGTAATATGGTCTGGAATGTCACGGTCGACGCCGGCAGCAACGTCTGGGCGGCCACCGAGGGCGGACTGGCCGCGTTCAACGGGACTCACTGGATCATCCTCGACAGCGCAAATTCGGGCCTGCCGGATAACAACGTCTACTGTGTAGCCTTCGATGCCCAGGGTAATGCATGGGTGGGCACCGCCAACGGCGGTCTGGCGGTCTTTCACCCGCGGTCGGTCGTGGATTTCAATGGCGATGGCATCGTCGACATCCAGGACCTGCTGCGACTCATCAGGTCCTGGGGCACGGACGACCGCGCCGTGGACATCGCACCCGAGCCCTTCGGGGATGGCCTCGTCGATGCGGCGGACCTGGAAGTCCTGATGGGCTGCTGGAAACAAGAGATCCAGGATGGCACCCTCAGGGCCCACTGGAAGCTGGACGAGAGCGAAGGCAACGTCGCCTCCGACAGCGCGGGGGCAAACGATGGAGTCGTCGTCGGTGCAACCTGGAGACCGGAGGGAGGTGCCGCGGGCGGCGCGCTCGAATTCGACGGCGTCGATGACCGAGTGGCCATGTCGTCGCGCGTGAATCCTGTGACCGGTTCTTTCAGCGTCCTGGCATGGGCCAAATCCGATGTCCCAGGCCGGGTCATTCTCTCGCAGACCAGCGGACAGGACTGGCTCCTGGCCGATTCGACCGGCGCGCTGATGACGAATCTGAAAGGGTCCGGCCGGCACGCTGCGAGCCTTTCTTCGCAGACGCTCGTCGCCGACGGCCAGTGGCATCGCGTGGGATTGACGTGGGAGGACCCCCGCCGGGCGTTGCTCGTGGATGACATGATCGTAGCTGAGGACAAGCCGGGCCCCCCGCCGATCGCATCCGGAGCCTTGTGCATCGGCGCCGGCAGCACCCTCGACCCCGGCACCTTCTGGCAGGGCCTGATCGACGACGTGCGAGTCTACGACCGGGCCGTGGAGCCCTAGGGAGCATCAACCATCACGAATGGTCGCCGACGCGACCAACCAATGGAGGCAACAACTATGAAGGCGACAAAGAACACTCTGATCCTGGCGTGTGTTGTTGTGGCGGCGTGCACCACGTCAAATGTGCAGGCCGATTTCACCTTCGGCACGCCGGTGAACATCCAATCGGACTTCCCTTTCCTCGACCCAGTGACCGGATGGATTAACTGCTTCTCCGCGGATGGGCTGGAAGTGTACTTCGAATCCCAGCGGTCGGGCGGATATGGCCTGATGGACCTCTGGGTAAGCAAACGGGCCTCAGTCGAGGACGCTTGGGGTCCTCCAGAGAATCTCGGGCCTGTTGTCAACGGTGCAAACTGGGATAAGTGCGCATTCATCTGCCCCGATGGCCTGGAGCTCTATTTCCACTCCGACCGGCCCGGAGGGTACGGCGCCTGTGATCTCTATGTGACCAAGCGTGCGACCCGAACCAGCCCTTGGGAGCCACCGACCAATCTGGGGCCGAAGGTGAGTAGATCGTCCGACGACGGTATCCCAGCGGTGTCACCCGACGCCTTGGAGCTCTACTTCATGTCCACGTATCCCGCGAGCGGATATGGCAGTCCTGATCTCTTTGATCTCTACGTCAGCAAGCGTACGACTCCGAACGATCCCTGGGGCGACCCGGTCAATCTCGGACCGGCGGTGAATAGTCCCGTCCAGGACTTCTATGCCACGCTCTCACCCGATGGGCTGTTGATGTTCTTCACGAGCAACCGACCCGGGGGGTTCAGCGCTTGGGGGGACGGCTATGTGGCGAGGCGGGCCAGTTGCTCTGCTCCCTGGCAGCCGGCGGTGAATCTGGGACCCATTGCCAACGCAACGCCCTGGAATAGGCCCTTCGTGAGCGCCGATGGCTCCACGCTGTACATCCTCTGCGACCCCAACGACGACATGTCGACGTGGACTTACAAAGCGCCGATCCTCCCCACCGTGGACTTCAACGTCGACAGCGTCGTGGACGTCAACGATTTGGCGATGTTGATCGACAACTGGGGCACGGACAACTCGCTCTACGACATTGGACCGTACGCCTGGGGCGACGGCGTCGTCGATATCGAGGACCTGAAGGTCTTCATCGCCGAGTGGGAGAAGGTGAATCCAGCGGATTCACAGGACGATCCGTGAGTCGCGCGAAAGTGGCGATGGAAAGGTTTCAGGCCCGGCCGGTGGCTTCGTCCGCGATCGGCAAGCATTGCCCGGCGGGCCTGTTGATTCGGACACACACTTTCGGAATGGGCCGGTGGCCGGATGAGCCGCCGGCCCCTTCTATCAAGGCCAGGCCGAGACGGTTCTCCTTCGGCCGGACTTGTATGTCCGTTTCTGCACGCGTGGAATAGCGGTGAAGACCCTCGATTGTCATTCCCGCGAAACGCGGGAATCCAGTTCCCGGGACACGTCGCGTCCCACGGCTTGTCAATTCCTGCTTGGCGCAGGAATGACAGCGTCCTGCGCAGACTGTATCGGAGCACGCACTATGAGAAGATTCCAGATAGCTTTGTTCATACTCGCAACCGCATCACTGCTCGGCTCGGCATTCGAGCTCGGGCCGGGCTCCGGCGACTACCTGTTGAACGCCGGATTCGCGGTCCTGCTCATCGACGTGGTGTGCATCCAGTTGTGGCCGTCGACAAAGCGCCCGTAGAGCAACCGTCAGATCCACAGGGCCAGGACTCCTGCAATGCCGGCGACAAGGGCCGCATTGATCGAGATGAGCCAGCGGTAGAAGAGCGGGCCGACTTCGCCCGTCTCCTGGAGCGTTGCGATCTTGTACCGATGGGCGTACCAGGGCATGAGAGCCTTCAGGAACAGGTAGTTGATCTTCACGCCCCTTTTGCTCAGCGCGATGCAGATCAGGATGCCGGCCACGACATTCCAGAGGGCACAGGCTATCGCCAGACCCAACAGACTGTGTGCAGTACTCATGGCGTTTCCCCTTTCGGCGTTCGGCGCCCGCAGGCGCATGGTCTGCGGCGCAGAAGTTCGTCTACTTGTATAGACACCCGAGAGGGGAGATTCATCATGAGAAAAGCGGCGCAAGCTGTGCACCGATCATGGAGCGTCCGGCGTCTTGACGCTTGCAGACGAACACCACAGGTTGGCCTGAATCCTCGCCCGCAGCTCGCGTTGAAATCCCGGGTGCTGGGCGACCCAGTCGGACTCCTGGTACCAGCCCAGATTGGGTCGCAAGTGCCAGTAGTAGAAATAGTCGAACGTGTAGGTCGCTGCGAATAGTCCCACGATCAAGGCGGCTCGGCACGCGACCCGCGAGGGCGCTGTGCTCAGTCTGCGGAAGGCCCTCCAGACCGCCCAGATCAGGCCGGCCAGTAGAAGAACGAAGAGTGCCATGCCCGCCAGTTCCTGCGAGCTCTCCCGCCAATGAATGGACACCCGGCAGAGCGCCTCCGACAGCAGCACGTGCGCGATTGTCACCAGCATGACCCACAGGACTGTCTTCTTCATCGCTTGCCCTCAACTACTACGGCCGGAATGGACGCCGGCCACCCAGAGCAACGAACAACGACAAACATGGCCTCCGCAACCATTTTGAGGATAGCACATAGCGAGGGCGTTGTCAACCTCCGAGCAATGCCGCGTGCGCTGCGGCGATCCGGGTGTTCATGCGGAGTCTGGCTTACAGAAACGCCCAGGTGTTGCGATGGCATGTTCCCCCCTGCAGTGGTAGAATGGGGACGTTGCGGGCAGTCGGGGCTCTGCAGCGTTTGCACGTCGCTGCTGGTCTTTGCCATCGTGGAGACATAGTCTTTCGGAGGCTCTCGAAGCCAGGAGGTGAGTCATGTTCGTCGCAGACCGAGTTTGGCGGATCGTCATGAGGACTGCTATTCTCGCTGCGGTCGCTTCCGTCACCGTCGTTCCATGGGCCGGGGCCGGCGAGACGCGCTCCACAACCGGGACCGACCCGAACCTCCGACCGATCGAGATCACCATTCTCTACGACAACTACAAGCGGCAAGAGGACTGCCGAACCGACTGGGGATTCTCCTGCCTGATCGCCGGGTTCGAGAAGACCATTCTCTTCGACACCGGCACACGCGGCGACATCCTGCTCGAGAACATCGACAAGCTGCACATCAACGTCGAGGACGTGAACCTGGTCGTCATCTCGCACGACCACGGCGATCACACGGGGGGTCTGGCCACCTTCCTCGACCGTCGCGGCGGCGTGGACGTCTGCCTGCCAAAGTCTGCATCGAAGCGACTGGTTCAGGCCGCCGGAACGCGCGGCGCGAACCCTGTGATTGTGGACGGACCGCACCAACTGTGCGAACACGCCCACCTGACCGGCCCGGTCGGGACTGCAATCATCGAGCAGGCGGTGGTTCTGGATACGACGAAGGGTCTCGTAGTAATCACAGGCTGCGCCCATCCGGGCGTCGTGCAGATCGTTCGCAGGGCCAAGGAGACGCTCGGCAAGGACGTGTACCTCGTCATGGGCGGGTTTCATCTGCTCGACAAATCGGACGCTCAGGTCCGGGCCATCATCGGGCAGCTCAGGGACTTGGGGGTGAAGAGGGCCGGCCCGAGCCATTGCACGGGCGAGAAGGCCATTGCACTGTTCAAGCAGGCCTACGGCGGGGACTTCGTCCCGCTCGGCGTCGGCAAGCTCGACTTGCCGCTGGAATGGACGGCGAAGCCCTGAGCGAACGAGAGGTCGCGCACGATCCCCCCTGCCATCGTTTGGAGGACGGCGCCGCCGCGTCTTCAGTCGTGACTCCCGTCAGCCCCCGACAATGGTCTCGGATTCGACCTTGTGATAGCCGCAACTGGAGCATTCCAGCACGACGATCCGCTTCAGATAGGGTTCATGGCAGCAGGGGCAAATCGCCTTCTCGCCGGTCCGGCCCGTCGGCGTCGTTGGGCCCTTGGGAACAGATCCCGCTCGCTCGTTCTGTGAAATCGCAGGACTCATGATCGTCACCTCCCAAATCTGCGGAACAGCAACTCGATCAACATCCTTCTCGGGATGACTTCCGTTTCAGATCCACGATCTGCGACTGCACTCAGCATCGCACAAAAGGGAGAAGATGTCAACTGCGAGTCCTGCAAGGGCAGACCGGTCGCACGGGAGTAAGATCAGGCCGTTTGTCGCGTGCCCCAAGAGCCTGCCCTGAGCTTGTCGACGGGGCATATCTTGACTCCCAGGAGCAGAGGATAACGCCTTACGGCGTCACTACAAACCGAGCCTCGGTCTGGCTGCGGGCGACTGCGGTCAGAGGATTCGCCTGCGGCGGCACAGGGCCACCGCGCCGCTGCCGAGCGAAACCGAGACTGTAGCATTGTTACAGAGGATTTTCTCAGCTTCGAGGCCGCAGTTGGACGATATTTCCCAGAAAGCGGTTTCTTGGAGATATGGTCATGGATGGCCCCGGAAGCTATGTGGCCGATCCCA
>JAGOLX010000052.1 GCA_017993835.1 Phycisphaerae bacterium | reverse complement strand
TGCGGGGTCTCGAGCCATTCGCCCGCGACGAGAAAGCCCGGACCGCACTGGAACGGGCCCTGTCGAAAGACCGCGACGTGCAGGTCCGCAAGGCGGTGGCCGAGTTGTTCAGCCGTGTGAGAGACCCTAAGACGGTGCCCGCCCTGAGGCGGGCCTACGCCCAGGACGAGGACCGCAGCGTTCAGCAGGCCGCATACAAGGCCCTCATCATGATCGGAGGCTACGACGGCCTGTAGACTGGCTCGCACACGATCACGACGGGAAGCGGAGTACCCACTCTGCTGCGTTCTCGTCTTGTTCCCCCTTCGTTAGGATACAGTACGCCGCGACTTGAGAGACACCGATGAAGAAACACAGGTTGTATCAAGTGGATTCGTTCACGACTGACCTGTTTCGGGGCAACCCCGCCGGAGTTGTCACAAATGACGACGGGCTCACTGAAGCTCGGATGCAGGCGACTGCCCGGGAGATGAACAACTCTGAGACAGCCTTCATCTTGTCACCCACATCCAGCGATCACGAGGTCGGCAGCCGGGCGGTGATCGTATTCAAGTCCGAAATCGCCTTGTAACAAGTCATCGGAAAGGGTGCATTGTGCAGGCAGGACTGTCGATCCAGAGGCACTCACGATGGTGTCTTATGTGACGCTGAACGTGATCGCTGTGGCGAGAGCACAGGATCTGCCGGAAGCCAAGGCGGTGCCGCGGCTGCAGATGGTGCCGCAGGCTCATGAGCAGGCTTCGTTTCAGCGGGATAGGGGTCTCGCTGACCTTCGACGGCCCGCGGAAGATCCCGCTGTACAAGCCCCTGCACATCCGCTACGGCTTGTCCGTCCACAGCGACCAGACCGCCCGGCGACATCGAGAGGCAGTGGAAGAAGTTCGTCGCCTTGCTGTGATACTCCGGACGGGTTGAACAGTCAGATTTTCCGCTTTTCCTGATTGCCCCTGTCCTTCGGGTACAGTAGAATCCGCCATCGTGTGTTGTTTAAGGGATTGTGTTGGTTTTGTTGGAGGTTTCGCCATGAAAAAGGCAATGTTGTGTTTGGCGATGGTAGCCATCGTTTTCAGTCAGGGATGCTGCACGATATTCCGCGACGGCACAGACACTCTCAACATCAAGTCGAACCCGGCGGGGGCCAAGGTGGAAGTCGGCCCGTATCAAGGCGTGGCACCCTGCACGCTGGCGATCCCAAGGGGCAAGAGCTTCCCCGTTCAGGCAAGCTACATGGGCAGGACCAAGACGCAGGCCTTGGACAAGGGAGTTGACGTGCTCTACTTCGTCAACATCCTGTTCTGGCCGGGCTTGATCGTCGACCTGGCCACCGGCAAGATGTGGCAGTACGATCAGACAGATTACACCTTCGATTTCACCGTGAACTGACAGGAAACCAGAGACACGCGGTTTCATATCCTGTCGCGCACAGACAAAGGGGCCGCCAATGCAGACTGTCGCGTTGGCGACCCCTTCTTTCTTCCACTGGGACGCGCACCCTGCTGCGCGGTCACGCCTTGGGATAACCGCCCAGGTACTCCGTCTTGGGTAACTGGCCGGCCAGCGGCGCCGCGTACTCCACGAAGGCCTGTGTGACGCCGTTGCCCTCGTCGTTGAGGTACTCGGCGGGCATCGACTTGGTCTTCTCTGCGACGTTCTTGAGTTCCGTGCGGAACAACTCGACGCCGTAGTTCTTGCCGTTGCCGGTCCGCTTCATGGCAACCGAGCCGTTGTCCTCCACCATCGCGTACTTGACCGCCTCACGGCCACAACGACGGGCCTCATCCACGTCCGTCGCGGATTGGAGACCCGGGAAACTCCGCTGCAAATAGCCGAAGGTATCCGCCCGGACTCGCTTGATCTTGAGATTGTTCTTCACCTGCGCCGCCAGGAAGTCGGCGAGCGCCCCGGTGCCCGAAAGCTGAATGTTGCCGTGCGGGTCCTTCTCGGCATCCTGGGCGATCTTCTTGACCCAGGTCTCGCCGTCGGCGTCGCACATGCCCTCGCTGACCGCGATCACGCAGCGATTGAGCCTCTTGTAGACGGACTCGACGTCGCTGAGGAACTTGCCGATCGAGACCGGACGCTCCGGGAAGTACAGCAAGTGCGGGCCGTCATCATCTCGCGTCTTGCCGAGGGCGGCAGCCGCGGTCAGGAAACCCGCGTGCCGGCCCATAATGACGTCGATCTTCACGCCCGGCAGGGCCCGGTTGTCCAGGTCGTCCCCCATCACGGCACTGGCGACGAACCTGGCCGCAGTGCCATAGCCGGGACAGTGGTCCGTCACGAGCAAATCATTGTCCACGGTCTTGGGCACGTGGAAGGCCCGAATATCGAAATTGCCCTCGTCGGCGACGGTGTTGAGGATGTACGCGGTGTTGGCGGAATCGTTGCCGCCGATGTAGAAGAAGTAACGGATGTTGCGTTTCTTGAAGACCTCCAGGATGCGGCGGCAATACTCGGCGTCGGGCTTGTCCCGGCTGGTCCCCAGTGCCGACGACGGCGTCGTCGCCACGGTCTCCAGTGTCAAGGCCGAGAGATTGCTCAGGTCTACGAACTCGTCTTTGACCATACCCGCGACGGCATGGACCGCCCCGTAGATGGTCTGGATCTCCGGGTGCTTCTTGGCCTCTTCGATGACGCCGACCAACGACGCATTGATCACTCCGGTCGGCCCGCCGGACTGCCCCACTACCGCATTTGCCTTCGGTGCACTTGCCATATTCGATTCTCCATACCAAATGTAGACGGGTGCCTGCACAGTCGTCCACCCATCAAGTCTGGACCCGTACCTCCCTCCCTACAGACGGGTTATTATACAGTGGGCCTGCGACGACTCAAGGGGCAACAGAAGAAACTGTGGACTGGGCCTTCTGGACCGCGGTCCGCAGCTCTTCGATCCAGATGCGGTTGCCATCGCTGTTGGGGTGGACGCCGTCGCCGTCCTGGAGAGCCGCAGCGAGATTGCCGTCGGCATCGACCAACCGGCTGGTGGGGTCTGCGAACACCCAACGCGGGTTCTCCGAGCACAAGGCCTTCAACAAAGCGTTGAACTCGCGAATCCTGGCGTTGACGCCCTCCTCGGGAGGCAATGTCCGTTGCTCATTCACAGGCAGAATCGCGCAGCACACCACCGGCACAGCCGGTGGAACGGCCTCCAGAATCCGCCGGTAGTTCTCGATGATCTGCCCGTTGTCCCGGCGGTTCATATCGTTCGGGCCAATCTCCAGAACCAGTGCCGAGGCGCGAAGCAGCGACCGGTAGTGGGGCAACCGCGTGAGCACGCCTACGGTCGTATCGCTGCCGATCCCGTAGTTCACCGACGGACACACCACCGCGTCGGTGCAGAGCCCCTGCGTCAGGCTGTCCCCGATGAACACGACGGCCCCGTCGGGCACGTTCCCGTCCATGCGGAGGTGGTAGCGGAGCATCCTGTGGAAGTGTTCCGTCATCTCGGGACGCGGAGATGTCCCCTCACCAGGGCGTTGCGGCACCTGTGAAAACAGGGCAGACTGCCACAATCCGACCGTGAGGACTCCGCAGATCAGGACCGGACAGGCTATGAACACAGTTCGTCGCATGATTCAACTCCCCTGCCGGCTATTCGAGGGTCGTCAGGGTAATCGTGACCTCGACGGAGACGGGCATGGAGACACCCTGAGACTGTTCTCCTGTCGTTGCCATCTGGATCTCACCCTGGAAATGGGCCTTGAATTCCCTGGCGAGCAGCCAGCCGGTCTTCCGTTCGATCCGCAAGGTGGCCTCGGAAGAGCCGCCCAGTTTGGTGGTCATCTTCGTCTGCCCGGTTCCCTCGACCAGCGGCTCCTCGTCCAGGCTCCTCTGACCGACCACTTGGATCGTACAGACGTCCGGCTCGACCGACGTGACCGTATACGTACCGGCCATCGGTATCCGCGAGCCCATACCGACTGCGAACGAGTCCTGCCACGTATCGCCTCTTCGCAGGGGCTTGTCCGGCAGGGCGACGACCATGCTGCTCAGCAGTTCACCGATCTTCTCCCTGCCGAGAACAGGGAACTTCTCCAGTTTGCTCCTCATATCGAGTACGCGGTTCTCGCGCGAGCCAAACTGTTCGTCGGTCTTCCGGATGGCCTCGTCGGCCCTGTCCTTGAGTCGCTCTCGCATCGCGGCGTCCTCATCCTGCACGCGTCGGTCTGCGGCGGCCTGAAACAGGGCGTCCAGGTTGGGGTCTGCGATCTCGCCGCCTGGCGACACGTGGATCGTGAACCGGCTGCCAAGGAACGGTGCGTAGAGTTCCGCCATCATGTTCCTCTCTCCGGGAGGCTGGGCGGAATCGTACTCGCCGGCAGTCTGGCCCGCTGCCTCCGACTTCAAACGTACCGCAGCCAGACTGACAGCGACAGCGACGGTCCCGTCGGCGGGCGGTTCCAGCACCTCCAGGTCGAAATCCATGGACTCGGTGGCCGTCATGCCCTGCTGCTGCCCCTCCTGTTCAGCGGCCTGGGTCACCTTCGTCGTGAACTGCACCCTCCGCTTCGTCCCGGGGGCAGGACGAAACCACAGGCGAATCGCTCCCGCGGCCTTGCCGGACGAGGCCGCAGAGGCAGCCGGTTGCGCCGGCTGATCCGTGGTCGCTGCTTCCCGTTGGGATCGAGCCGCTTCCATCAGGTCTTCCACCTGGCGGGAACCCCTGGACCGCAGGACAACGACCAGAATCACACTTGCGATGACCACGACCGCCGCGATGCCGGCGACAATGGCAATGAGACGGCGATCCCGTTCCTTCGGCCGACCGGCCGCGTAGGCGGGCTCCTCGGCTGAGTCTTCATCCACCTCGGGCGGCAACGAATCGTCGGACTCCGCCGACGCGGCTTCCGACAAGGCTTCGAGATCCGGCTGTTCGACCGGTTCTTCCTCGACCGCGGGCACCACGACGACGTGCTTGCACTTGGGGCACTTGCCCTTCTTGCCGGCGTGGATCTCGGGGACCTCGATTTTGTGTCCGCATTCCTCGCACTGGAACGAGATGACGGTCGATCTCTCCGGCACGGTGACCGCGCTGCCGCATTTGGGGCACTTGCCCTTCTTCCCGACGAGTCGGTCATCCACGCTGATGAGCCGGCCGCACCGTCCGCACGCGAACCTGATCATGGTTGAGTCTCCCCACAACTGTTCCGCATTCTCAGGACGGCCCACGTGACACCGGGCCTTGCAGTCACACTATGGTAACAACAAGAGGCCGGCAATGCACAGAAAAATCCCCGCCGGGGCGGGACGCACGGGGGGATACCCGTTCTTGCGGCCTCGTGCACGGTGGCGAGACACTGGCTCGACTCTGTCATTCCTGCGCCAAGCAGGAATCCAGGAACCGCGGGATTGGGGACGTCCCGTGATGTGGATTCCCGCCTCCGCGGGAATGACAAGACGCGAGACGGAACAACACTCTGGGAGTCTGGCATGGTCCTTCGACACGACTCTGTCATTCCTGCGCACGCAGGAATCCAGGAACCACGGAACTGAGCGCGACCGGGTGAATGGGTTCCCGCCTCCGCGGGAATGACAGCCCACGGTCCTGCCGGACCTCCGTCGCATCCGCGCAGATACGGATATGCACCCGCGAAACGGGGTTTCGCTCGCTGGCGGGCGGACGGCCGATCTGTTATGCTGACGGAACTGTTGAAGATGGTCCGTGCCAGGAGGATTACGGATGACTCTGTATCGCGTGTGGGTGGTCGCAGGGATTGTCGTGGGCGCTTGGACGGCGGGCTCGCTGACGGCGGACCAGCCGCAGTCGGATCTGAGGCTCTGGTATGACAGCCCGGCGACGGAATGGACACAGGCCCTGCCGATCGGGAACGGCCGACTCGGCGTGATGGTCTTCGGCGGCCCTGCCGAGGACCGCTACCAGCTCAACGAGGACACGCTCTGGGCCGGCCAACCTCGGGACTATGCACACGACGGCGCCGCCCAGTACCTGCCGCAAATCCGCCAACTGCTCTTCGAGGGCAAGCAGAAGGAGGCACAGGATCTGGCGATGGAGCACTTCATGTCGGTTCCGCTGGGACAGATGCCGTACCAGCCATTCGGGGATCTGAGACTGACGCTTCCAGGGCACGAGCAGGTCGAGGGTTACCGACGGGAACTCGACCTCGACACCGCCATCGCGACGATGACCTACCGCGTCAACGGCGTAACATACACCCGTCAGGCGTTCGCGAGCTGGCCGGACCAGGTGATTGTCGTGCGGATCGAGAGCGATCGGCCGGGCATGGTGGCCTTTGCCGCGGCGCTGACCAGCCCGAATCAGGACGTGCAGACCCAGGCGACGGACGTGCAAACACTGGCCATCCGCGGTCGGGCACGCGACTGCAAGGCCCGCGGCGACTTTGGGATCGTCCCGGGCACGGTGCGATTCGAGGGCCGCTGTCGCGTGCTGCTCGACGGGGGCAAAGCCACCGTTGACGACAGGCAGATCACCGTCGAAGGCGCCAACGCCGCGACACTGATGCTGGCTTTGGCTACCACCGTCAAGAGCTATAATGACCTCTCAGCCGATCCTGGCGTCACGTGCAGCGAAGTGCTTGCGAAGGTCGCACACAAGACGCATCGCGCAGTGCGTGACGCCCATGTAGCGGATCATCGAGCACTATTCCGGCGGGTCTCGCTTGACCTCGGTCCGACGACGGAGCTGAACCTTCCGACCGACCAGCGGGTGCTGAGATCCGGACAGAAGGAAGACCAGCAGTTGGCGGCTCTGTTCTTCCAGTACGGCCGGTACTTGATGATCGCCAGTTCCCGTCCCGGTGGTCAGCCCGCCAACCTGCAAGGCCTCTGGAACGAGAGCGTCGCCCCCCCCTGGGACAGCAAGTACACGGTGAACATCAACACGGAGATGAACTACTGGCTCACCGAACCGACCAACTTGAGCGAGTGCGGCGGGCCTCTGTTCGACGCGCTGGCCGACCTCGGCCAAACCGGTCGCTCCGTCGCGCAGAAGCACTATGACGCCCCCGGCTGGGTCCTGCACCACAACTTCGACCTGTGGCGCGGCGCGGCCCCGATCAACGCCTCCAACCACGGCATCTGGCCCACCGGCGGCGCCTGGCTCTGCCAGCACCTCTGGTGGCACTATCTCTACACAGGCGACGAGACCTTCCTGCGTGAGCGGGCCTATCCGCTGATGAAGGGTGCCGCGGAGTTCTTCGCGGCCTGTCTCGTCGAAGACCTACGGACCGACAAACGATGGCTCATCAGCGGTCCGAGCAACAGCCCGGAGCTGGGCGGCTTAGTCATGGGTCCGACGATGGACCACCAGATCATCCGCGACCTCTTCGCCAGCACCGCCCAAGCGGCCTGCGCGCTGGGCATCGACACAGAATTCGCGGACAAGCTCGACGCGATGCGAAGCCGGATCGCGCCGAACCAGATCGGCAAGCACGGCCAGCTCCAGGAGTGGCTCGAAGACAAGGACGACCCGAAAAACGACCACCGGCACGTCTCCCACCTGTGGGGCCTGTTCCCCGGCGAGGAGATCACGCCGGAGACGCCTGAACTCTTCCAGGCTGCCAGACAATCGCTCCTCTTCCGCGGCGACGGCGGCACCGGCTGGAGCCGGGCCTGGAAGATCAACTTCTGGGCCCGACTGCTCGACGGCGACCACGCCCATCTGATGCTCAAGAACCTCCTGACTCTGACATACTCCCCCCTGACCGACTACAAAGGCGGCGGCGTCTATCCCAACCTCTTCGACGCCCACCCGCCCTTCCAGATCGACGGCAATTTCGGCGCCACCAGCGGCATCACGGAGATGCTGATGCAGAGCCATCGCCGGGACAGCGAGGGCCGGTACATCATCGACCTGCTGCCCGCCCTGCCGGACGCCTGGCCCAGTGGTTCCGTCAAGGGTCTGCGGACACGCGGCGGGTTCGAGGTGGACATCGCGTGGAAGGACGGGCGGTTGACAGCCGCGACGATCCAATCTCGACTGGGCGGGGACTGTCGGGTCCGTACGCACGATTCCGTGGATGTGCAGGCAGGTGGCCGGAGCATCCGCCCGTCGCACCCTGTGAGGAACCTCGTTGAGTTCGAGACAAACCCCGGCGTGACGTATACCCTCACGCCCGCAGAATGAAATCCTCTCTGAAAGGGAATATGCATGGAATCTCAGAAACGATATGCGTGGTTTCTGTGTGCCGCCGCGATGATCGCGATTGGCGCGGACCTCGCATCGGCGGACGACGACAGCGATCCCTGGGCCAATCTCAAGCTCTGGTACCGTCAACCCGCCAAGGAATGGACCGAGGCACTGCCGGTGGGCAACGGCCGGCTTGGCGCGATGGCCTTCGGCGGCGTCGAGAAGGATCGGCTCCAGTTAAACGAGGTCAGTTTGTGGTCGGGCAGTCCCCAGGACGCGGACAATCCCGAGGCACTGGCCGCGATGCGGGAGATCCGCCAGTTGATCTTCGACGGCAAGTACGTCCAGGCCAATGCACTGGCGAACAGGACATTGATCTGCAAGGGCAGAGGATCGGGCAGCGGGGCAGGCGCCAAGTGTCCCTACGGCTGCTACCAGACACTCGGCGATCTGTCGCTGGTTTTCGACGGCCTGGCGGGCGCAACAGACTACCGTCGTGAGCTGAGTCTTGACACGGCGATCGCCACCGTCACCTTCCGCCAAGGCGACGCGACGTTCACGCGACAGGTCTTCTCCAGCGCCGCCGATCAGGTCCTGGTTGTGCGTCTGACGTGTGACAAACCCGGACGGATCACCTTCACGGCCCAGTTGTCCCGGCCGGAGCGATTCACCACGACCGCCGACGGGACCGACGGTTTGACGATGACCGGACAGATGGACGACGGGCTCAACGGGACCAGCGGGATCCAGTACGTCGCCTGTCTGCGTGCGACAGCCGAGGGCGGCAAGACGAGCACGACCGGCAACAGCCTTCGAATCGACGGAGCCGACGCCGTCACACTGCTGCTGGCCGCCAAGACCGATTACAGGCTCGATCCGCCCGACTATCGCGGCGACGATCCGCAAAAGACCACCGCCGCACAGCTTGCCCAGGCCACAGCAAAGTCCTTCCAGAACCTGCGGAAGAGGCACGTCGCGGACCATCAGAAGCTCTTTCGACGCGTCAGTCTCGACCTGGGCGGCGACGCGGCCGTCGCGCAACTCCCGACGGACGAGCGAATCCGGGCTGTGCGGGGCGGCGGCGAGGACGCGGACCTGATCGCCTTGTACTTCCAGTTCGGACGATACCTGCTCATCGGCAGCTCGCGCCCGGGCAACCTGCCTGCGAACCTGCAGGGCATCTGGGCCGACGGCGTTCAGACGCCATGGAACGCGGACTACCACACGAACATCAACGTGCAGATGAACTACTGGCCCGCGGAGGTCTGTAACCTGTCGGAATGTCACAAGCCGTTGTTCGATCTGATCGATTCGCTCCGTCCCAGCGGCCGCAAGACCGCCAAGGTCCACTACGGCGCCGACGGCTGGACAGTCCATACGATCACGAATGTCTTCGGGTACACTTCGCCGGGCGAGTCGCCGGGCTGGGGGCTGTTCCCCGCCGCGGGCGCATGGCTCTGCCAGCACCTGTGGGAGCATTACGCGTTCACAAACGACAGGCAATTCCTCGTCTGGGCATGGCCGATCCTGGCGGAGTCGGCCGAGTTCCATCTCGACTTCCTTACGGAAGACCCCAAGACCGGCAGGCTCGTCAGCGGCCCGGTGAATTCGCCCGAGAACTCCTTCATCACCCCCGACGGCCAGCGCGCGTCGCTGTGCATGGGGCCCGCGATGGATCAGCAGATCACCTGGGACCTGTTCACGAACGTCCTGGAGGCCGCGAAGATCCTGGGCATCGACGATCAATTCATCGGACGAGTCCGCACCGCCCGCGAGCGGCTGCTCGGGCCGCAGATCGGTTCGGACGGCCGGCTCCTCGAATGGTCTCAGGAGTTCAAAGAGGCCGAACCGGGGCACCGCCACACCTCCCACCTGTTCGCCCTGCACCCGGGCCGACAGATCACAGTGACCGGGACACCCGAACTGGCCGCAGCAGCCAGGAAGTCGCTGGAATTCCGGCTCGCCAATGGCGGCGGACATACCGGCTGGAGTCGCGCCTGGATCATCAACTTCTGGGCCCGCCTCCGGGACGCACAGAAAGCCCATGAGAACATCGCGGCGCTGCTGGCCAAGTCCACGCTCCCGAATCTGTTCGACACGCACCCGCCCTTCCAGATCGACGGGAACTTCGGTGGCACGGCGGGGATCGCGGAGATGCTCGTGCAAAGCCACGCAGGCGAGATCCACCTGTTGCCCGCGCTGCCGAGCGCATGGCCCAGCGGCCATGTCAAAGGGCTGTGTGCACGAGGCGGCTTCGAGGTGGACATCGCCTGGCGGGACGGCAGGCTCACCGAGGCCACGATCCGCAGCACGTGGGACGGGCCGGCAGTCGTGCGATATCGAGACAAGACGATGCAGATCAACTTCACGAAGGGACAGACGATACGTCTGGACGCACAGTTCAGGCGGAGTTGAGCAAAAAGCCTAAAGAACCTTTCCCCCGGGAATCGATAATACCTGTGACCCAAACCGAGCGAGTGTGAAACTGCGCCCTTTGGTCAAGGTGGACAGTTTGCAGTTGCTCCAGGTAATGAAAGGAGGATTCGCACAACAAGGCGCCTGAGTACTTGGCCCACTGCACAGCGGCAACGCTGCGCCGGGCGGGGGAGGAGATGATGACAAGGGATTGTTGGACTTCATCTTCTTGAGGAAAGGACTTCCCCATGAAAAGGATTTCACTCTGGCTGGCGATGCTGGTCTTTGCTCCCGGCATCGTCGAGGCGGTGGACTACGTTCCGCCGCGATATCGCACCCACTACTCCCCCTATGCATTCAGTTACCACAAATCCGGTATGGTCCCGGGCGGCCTGGACTACTCCTCGCAGGCCTTCAGCTACCGGCATTCGGGCCTGGTGCCCGAGGGAGTGCGATACACCCCCTACCTCCTCCGCTACGGACATTCCGGACTGGTCATCGACTACTACGGATACTCGACGTCATCCGACCACTACGCTCCCGCGTGCGGCAGCAGACCCGTCTGTGTCCCCGTGCGACACGCGCCAGTGGGTGGGCCTCGCGCGTGTGCCGTCGAAAACCGGGGACCCAACCCGATCGAGACGATCCGACGCTGCCTTCAGGACAAGGGCCACCACGACGTGAACATCAACCAAGTCCTGATGATCGACAGCAAGCTCGTGAGCGCGGACTTCTTCCTGAAAGACCGCAACCTCATCATCAAGTACTGGAATCCCAGCGAGATCGAATCGCTGAAGACACAAAAGGAATACAAGCAGACCGGCTACGAGAAGTATCGGGAGAAATGGATGGAGGTAGCCGCCCAACACGAACAGAACGGCGGCCGAATCCACTGCGTCGAAGCCTCCGGCACCGAGGCGATCGTCGCGGCTCTCGACTCCTGCGATGAGTTGAACGCGAATCCCGAGGAGACGGACCAGGCAGTTCTGTACGCCAGGAACTGACAGGGTTCTGTCGTATCTCGAGTCGCAGCCGAATGGCTTGGCCGTTCGACTGCGCTCAGGGCTCGCCGGGGCTGGGCTGCGACGCCTGCCAGTTCGCCGGATCGTTCCATGTCGCCGGCTTGGCCCCGGGGGCCCTGATCGTCAGGGACTCGCCGTGGCCGTCCGTGGAGGGATACCACGTGCCGGCATAGTGGATCCGCAGGATCGCGGCATCGAAGGGCGGGGCCAGTTTCAAGACCAGTTCCTCCCCCCCGTCGCTCAAGCGTCCTGAGTACTCGCCCGCCACGGGAATGGCCGCTCCATAGTGAGACCGGAATGCCGTCAGATCCGCCGCCACAACGGTGCATTCGCCCGGAGCCAGTGACATCGACGGGAAGCTGAAGTCGATCCCCGACGTGAACCGCACGCCCGTCAGATCGAGCGGCTCCGTCCGGACATTCTGCAGCTCGACGTAATCCATGGCCTCGCCCTGGGGGGCGTTGTACATCAATTCAGTCACGCGAAGGCCGTCCAGCAGGGCCAGAGCGTCGAGGAACGGATACTCGTCCCCGGCGGTCGCGGTGCTCTCGCCTTCCAGGAGAGCCGTGATAAGGAAATCGCTGCTCGTGGTCGAGTTGTTCATCGCCTGGATCGCGAGCAGGTTGCCGCCCGCGTGGAGCAGGTCCACGCGATCGGAGAGATCGTAGATTCCATCGAACCCCGTGCCGCTTGCTTCATGGCTGGCGGTCGCCTGCGAATCCCATTGGAGCGTCTCCGAGGCATTGGCCCGAGCCACTTCCTCGCCGTTGAGATATGCCACGAAACCGTCATCGTATCGAACGCTCAGATACAGTCCGTTGAGAGCCTCCAGCCGGTCGCCATCGACGACAAACGGAATGCGAACATAGCACGTCGTATACTGCCCATACATGATCTCCTCGACGTCCAAGCCGATCAGATCCTCATACCCTGTGCCGCGTTCGTACCCGACGCCCCCAGGGAACCCTGGAACGCTCAGCCAGGCCGAGTCATCGAAGTCCAGCCGGGATTTCCAGTCGTCCGCGACCTGATCGGCCGCTGTCGGAACGATTGCGCGTTTGGCCCCATCTTCCGGGACGACGTCAAACCTCGTGACCATGTCTTCAGGCAGTGCAAGATTCGGCAATCCGGGCGTCGGGAGAACGGAATACTCGAACTGCCAGGTCCCATCGGGCAGCCTGCCTTGCGAGACATCGGGCGTCTGCGGAAAGAAGACAACCGCGTCGACCGGCGTGTACGAAGCATCGTACAAGGCAATCAGATCGCCGTCGGAGGAGAGCTTGAACCCGAGGTGGCCCGGATCGGTCTCGTCATCCGCCACACAGACCACGTATCCCTGGGCGCCGATGAAGCTCAGAGGCCTGAGCCGATACGGGCAAGGATCGACGGAAGACAAGTCCGTCAGACAGAACTCCCCGATAGCAACGGGCAGCGGGTCCGGATTGTACAACTCGATGAAATCCGACTCGAAGAGAACTCTTTCACTGGCGAGCCACTCGTTGATCCGGATCGCAGCGGGATCGCCGAGCGGTTGCGGGACATTGGCCCGACCCGGCGTCGGAACCGTCAATTGCCATGCGCCGTCGGGCCCGATGCGACCGATGGACAAATCGGGGGCCTGCGACCCGAATTCGACCGAATCGATCAGTTCGCCGGTCGCATCATACAGGTAGAGGCCATCGCCCTCCGCGTCGAGTCCGAAGCCCAAATCGCTCGCTGATGCCGCGATGCTATTGTCTGCGGTCAGGACCAGGTACTCGCCGGGGTTCAGTATCGTGCCCGAAGGGAAGACGAACCTCGCCAGCTCCTGCGGATCGTCGCTGAGACTCACGCCGGACAGGCTGATCGCCTGTGAACCCCCGTTGTACAACTCGACAAGATCGGGAAAAACCCCATCCCTGGCGACGGCGGACTCATTGTTCGCCAAGACCTCATTGATGACCAACGGCCCGGAGGCCACCGTCGTCACAGATGAATCGCCGCCGCCCACATTGAGATCGTTCGCATCGTCCTGCGGACCAATCTGGGCGAGCACAGCCGCACTGCGATTCACGGCGAACCGCTTGATGTTGTTGAGCACCTGTTCAGGCATCCAACCGCCAAGCACATGGTCCACGAGGGGATCGAACCGTTCCGGCGAGAAGACCGTGTCGATCAGATCAGCCAGTTCGCCGCAGTAGAGGGCGACGATTTCGGGATGACTGAACAGCCGCTTCAGCCCGTCGACGCCGTTGCGTCCGGGTGCTCCCTCGACGATGGACAACACGGTCAGATCCATGCTTCCGTGGGCATTCCCCTGGTCCAGGATGGTGTCCAGGTCGTGCGGGATCAGCATGAAGCGACGGTCCTCGACGCCGCGATACAAATAGTAGTCGTCTCCCATGCCCATGTTCAGCCCGGTCTCGTAGTTCAACAGGAGCGAATCGACCGCAATGTATCGCAGCCACTGCCGGAGATGGATGACTTCTTCGACCTCCTCCAGGTACGTGGCTTCCGGGGCGTTGTTGAGCACGTCCACCATGTGGATCAGGTCCGACCAGTCGTCCTGTGCGACGTGGTTGGCCTTGAAGTAGCGGTTCCGGTACACATTCGGATCGGAGCCTTCATAACGCAACTCCGCCTCGGCCGCCCCCGAATCGAGGCGAAAACACGTGTACAGATTGCCGTTGGGATCGTCACGAAAGTGCTTCTTGGCGAAATCGTCATCGAACGCATCCAGGCGTGCGTACACGCCGTACATGGGGCTGCCCGAAGAGGCCAGATCGGCGCCGTTGATCCGCAGTTCCGCAGGCACGGCGTCGGCAGCCGCGATACCCGCCAGGCGAAAGATCGCGCTGCCGAGGATCTGCACGTGCGTGTACCGGCAGTTGAAATTGATCGCGCTACGGTCCTTCCAGAGACCGTCGCGAGGAAACGACACGTGGAAGTTGTTGGGGGGCCCGGTCCGCGTGCCATGACCGCGATTGCGGACCGCCGCCCGGTGGCAGAACGTCGTGCCCATGCCGTCGATGCTGATGAACGTGCAGTTCATCGCGGCCCCGGTGTCTTCTTCCCCATTGCTGCGACTGCCGATCCGAGCGAGGTGTCCGCGCTCCATCTCCGTCATGACGACGTAGTAGAGCGGCTTGCCTCCGATCTGCCAGTAATCGTCTGCGTCCAGTACCGAATCCACACGATAGAGGGCATTCGTCACCTGCTCCCATTGTCCGTCCACGAAGCTGGGGGCCGGCCACGTACGGCTCCCGCCGCCTTCGCTGAAGGCCTCCACATAGAACTCGACGACGACCCCGTCCGCGTGCGGGGGAATCTGGGTTCCGTACACGCCGTCGCCGGCACGGCTATCCCCGTGGGCCCCATCGTCGAACATCTCGACAACCGTGAAATCGTCCGGACTCGCGTGCGGATAACTGTCGGTAGTGGTGTAGGAGGACCGATCCTGGCGGTATCGCAGTCGAACCGCCGCCCTCGGGGCAGATCCATCGATCACCCGCGCCGTGACCGTGACGGAATCGTCAGGCTTCGGGATCGACGGGTCATGCCGCACGTCCGCGATAATCGGCGAGCTGCCGTTTGCAGCGACTGAATTGGCTCTCCCGGGCGTCCCTCCGTTCTCCAGGCTGCCCGCCCAGTTCTGCCCGAACTCGTTGGGCAGACCCGCATCGACCAGTTCCAACGATTTGCCCCCGCCGTCAATTTCGTCCGACCACTGCCATCCCCGATGCCCCCGGTCCTCCGGCCCAAGCTCGCGCGCCGCCCAATCACCTTCGTCGGCATACTGGATCGAATTGACCACCACTCCGGCGGCGTTGGCCAGCGTCAGCCTCTCGCCGGAATTGCTCAGCCAACCCGTCCAGCCCCCCACCACATTCGTCACGTCGGGATAGAGGACCCGGAACGCATCCACATCCGCCGCCACCACAAGGTGTTCGCCGGCCCCCAGCACCATGTCGGGAAGTGCGAAATCGACCGCATCGGCGAACCTCCAGTCGGCCAACACGACGGGCTCGGCCCCCCGGTTCAGCAGCTCGACCCATTCCTGGGCGGTGTTCTCGGGAGTGAGCGGCGGATGATAGGGATGGTACATGATCTCGGAGATGACGACGCCGCCGGGGTCCGCGCCGTTGGTCCGTCCCGGCGTGGGGGCGACGCAAACCCGCCACAAGCCATCGCCGTCTGGGAACCGGGCATACGACTCGTTGGGGGCCTGTTCACCGAACACCACCTCGTCCAACAGAACACCCTCGGGGTCGTACAAGGCGACGGATTCCCCGCCGGCAGCGAGCTTGAAATCCGCGTGGAGAGGCCCGTCGCCCACCTGCTCATCGGCCCAGATGAGCAACCAGCCGTGGCCTGGGATCGTCGTCGCCAGCGGGTCCGACGCGGGAATCCGCCATTTGGCGGGATTGGATGGATCATCGCTCAGCCAGCAGCCCGCGACATCGATCGCCTCCGATCCGCGGTTGTAGAACTCGATCCAATCGTCATAATCGCCCTGCGCGTCAGAGACGGCGCCTTCGTTTTTCGCCATTACCTCGTTGAGAACCACGGACCATGCGACGACCCCGTTCCCCCCGCCGGCGAGGGCAACACAAGGGATCAGCGACGACAACAGGAGGGACAAACACACGTTGGCAGAGACACGCATCGTCGGCCTTTGCTTGCTGCTGAACACCCCGCCTTGTGGCCCTTACGGCGACCCACGCAGCCCGCTATGAAACACCCTCGCGAGGTGCATGTGAAACAACGCCATTGTAGCCGAAATGGGGCCTCGCGTCAATGGTCGAGCGTTTGCCAGATCGTCTGGCCGTCGGCCTCCAGGCACAGAATCAGCTTCTGGATGCAGAACAGATCGGCTCGACACCAGGGAATGTCCAGGCAGGGCGATAGCCGCTCCGCGGGTTCGCCCAGGATCCAGGCCCGTGCCGCGAAGATCTCCGCGGACATTGTCGGAAACGCAAAGGGCGATTCGTTGCGCCACATCGTCTCGACGCCCCACGCCAGGGGCCACGTCGGTCGGTGATAATCCACGTACGCCTGCATGAGATGCCTGTGGATCGGACCGGCATGGTGAGCCAGGAACCGGCCCACCTCCGGCGTCAAGTGTCGCCAGCGGGCGAATACACCTCGGGCGACCGGCACCTCCGTGATCAGTCCCCCCTCCGTATGCGACAACTCATACGCCAACCGATCGCGAAGAGCCTTGCGCGTGGTCGTCAGAGCCGTTTCGAGGGTTTGCGCGTCCTTCATGTGAGCCGCGATCCGGCAACAGGCGATCAGACCTCCCAGATAGCCATTGCGGCAATCCTCGTCCATCCTGTCGGGCGGTTGGTGCACGAACGTCCTCAGTTGACCCCAGTGAGCCTCGATCCGCCGCCAGTCGCCTGTTGTGTGCGCCCAGAGCCACAGGGGATAGAGCCGGGCCAGATCGCTGCGCACAATATCGTCCATCAGGCGAAAGAGCTTGTCCGGAGCAATGTCGTAGAACGAACGGACAGCACCGATGGACGGATCGACGGCGCGCCGACCCACGGGTCCCTCCAAGGGACCGCCAGGACTCTCCAATCGCTCGACGTATTGCTGGATGTCTTTCTGAAGGGAATCGTCAACGTGCTTGTATGCACGGGCCAGCGCGAGCAGGGTTTCTGTGGGATCGGCGAAGATGCGGTATGCCTCGCGAGGGTGCTTGCCCGGCGGGAAGACCAGCGGCTGCCACTGCTGGGAGATCAGTTCCCGAACTCGCGACGCCAGTTGCACCTTCAGATCGCCGGCCGCGGGGTCCGCGTCAGGCGTCACGTTCGGGACTTCCCAGATGAAGCGGTCCAGCTCGGCATCGACGATTCGGGCGACGCGATGGTTGGCCTGTTCGGTGAGCGGGTCCTGCACAGTGCCCCGGATTCTGCCCGGCAGCACATCGGGCACATGCCTGAGCCTGCGAACCGACAGGGTGTCCCAATCCCATGGCAACCTCTGGACCTTCTGCCACTCCTCGTCAGTCAGCTTCGTCAAGGGTGGGTCCGATTCCCTGCCGGCGTTGCCATCGGCCGTCATCCGGTAGGCGATGATCGCCGCACCCGCGTTGATCTCGTGGGTCGGGATGTAGTAGAAACTGTCGCCGGCAATCGAGACCGCCACATCGGTCACGGAGCCCCCGCCGTAGACCGCGGTGCCGCGAGCAAGCCATTCCGTGCCCATGGGCAGGGGCTCGTCTCGCAAGACGGTCGCCCAGATGCCCAGCGCGACGCCCGGCTTGGGCTCGTGGAGATTCCGGCAGAAGGGCTGACCATAACCTTGCAGCGTGTCGAGGTCCATCGCATTGACGTTGTCCAGGTGCGTGTTGATGAGCACCCGCCCGGCGGCAGAGAGCTGGCACTGTTCGTCATGGACAAGGAGCAGACTGTCGTGCCAGCCGTAGGTTCGCGACGGGTCCATGATCGGCGTGATGGAACCCGTCGCCGTGTCGAGATACCCCACGTTCAGAAAGGGCGAATAGTGCTCGTACCGGCTCCGCAGCAGGGCCTGATACTTCACAACCACCTTCCCATCGGAGGTGACTATGGGAGGCGCGCCGGTCCCGTTCATGCTCTCGGCGTAGACGATGGACGCGACGAACTTCTGCCTGCCCGTGTCCGGGTCCAGCACGAAGAACGTCTGGTAGATCGGCTCTGCGGTCAGACGCCTGCGGAGGTAATCGAGCTGCGCCTCGTAGACGCCGGGTTTCGCCATCCTCTTGAAGTTGGCCTCTCGCAGACGGTCGTTCTCCTCTTTGCCGTGCCGCCAACTCGCAAAGTCGCCAAAGATCTCCCTGACCATGTCCAGCAGGATGGGCTCGAAGGAGTCCAGACAGAGGGCCGGTGTCGTCGTCAGCAGGACGGAGCCATCCGGCGCGATCACCGGGTGATAACCCCGGAAGCTGACCCCTGGCAGCTTCCCGGTTCGCCACAGCAGCCGGCCGTCGCTGAGATCGAGCGCACGGACGCACATGTCCTCGCCGCCGACATATACGCGCCCCCTGCTCACATCGAGAGCGGAACTCGAAAGCAATGGCGCATCGACCGCCGCCTTCCATCGGATCTTCCCCCCGTTCAGATCCAGAGCGTAGAGGTATCCATCCCGGCCGCCAACGACAACCACCCCGTCGTAGATCAGCGGTGCATTCCAGACGGCTGTGCCCGTCTGAATCGACCAGGCGAGCGCACCATCCCCCGCGTTCACCGCGCAGATCCTGCCCGCGGCATCGCCAAACACAACCTTGTCGTCTCCGACCGCACAGGTGTGCAAGATCGCCCCCTCGGAGCGATACCTCCATACGTCTCTGCCCGTGTCCGCATCCATCGCATAAAGCGATCCTCGCATGGTCCCGACGAACACCTTGCCACCTGCGATTATGGGCTGCACTCCCGCCATCAGGCCCTCATCGGGGAACAGTCGGTACCATTTGCGCTCGAACGGCGGGCGGATCTCCGTCGCTGTGGCACCGGAGCGGGCACAATCATGCGCCAGCATCGGCCAGTCGCCCGCCTGCCCCCCCGTCGCGAGAGCCGTCACATTGAGCAGCAGACCAGTACCGAGAAGAAGATTTGCCAGATCCGTCAGCATCATATCCCTTTGCCCATCTTCGGTAGACCGGACCTCACGCAGCCTCCGACTGCCACCGGGCTACCATCATACCCCCCAGGGCCGGGGCATGCCATTGCTTCCGCAGCGATTCCGGCCCAATCAACCCCATCCGCAAGGGCAATGATCCTGTTGCGGCGCCACGCCTATTCCTGGTATACTGAACGTCGACGGAGCAGACAGATACAGGGGTCTGTCTTCTCGAAGGCAAAGGCTCTCTCACACGACGACCTGTCAGGCATTCCCATTGACTTGGAGGTGGAGCATGAACGTCGCGCGCAGATTCGTAGAGACCATCGTAGCCGGCCTTCTTCTGACTCTGGTTTCCACCACCAGCGCCAAATACAGCGGCGGGAGGGGTGTGCCCGACGACCCGTACCAGATCGGCACGGCCGCCGACCTGATCGCCTTGGGAAAGGAACCCAACGACTACGGCAAGCACTTTGTCCTGACGGCCGACATCGACCTGGACCCGAACCTCCCCGGCGGCAGGGTCTTCGACAAGGCCGTCATCGCGGCGGATACCAATGATACTCAGTCATGGCACCAGGGAACACCGTTCACGGGCGTCTTTGACGGCAACGGTCACAGGATTTCACATCTGACGATCTCGGGAGGGAGCTTTCTGGGTCTGTTTGGCCTGCTGGGTTCGTGGGATACGTCCGCGTGCGAAATCAAAGACCTCGGATTGGTTGATGTGAATGTCGCCGGTTCAGGCAATGATGTCGGGGGTCTTGTGGGATACAGCACCCCGGGCACCAGCGTTGTCTCCAGCTATAGTAGCGGGTCGGTCAGCGGGGCTGGCGATGTCGGTGGTCTCGTGGGGTACAGCGGCGGGAGCATCACTTCGAGCCACAGCAGCGGTTCGGTCAGCGGCGGAAGTGGTGAGTACGCACCGGTCGGCGGCCTTGTGGGCTACAACTCCGGGAGTCTCACGACGAGCCACAGCACCAGCTCCGTCAGCGGCGTGAGCATGGTCGGCGGCCTCGTGGGCTCCAACTATGGGAGTCTCACTATGAGCTACAGCGCCGGCTCAGTCTGCGGAACCGGCTGGAGTGTGGGTGGGCTGGTGGGGTACAATAGCCACACCGTGTTCCGATGCTACAGCACAGCCGCAACCAGCGGCAATTCAGGAGTCGGCGGCTTGGTGGGCGAGAACGGGTACTACCATAGTAGCGTCAGTCTGAGTTACAGCACCGGCCCAGTCACTGGAAGCGGCGAGTCTATCGGCGGTCTCGTCGGCTCCGACTGGTATGGCGGCGTCAGTTCCAATTTCTGGGACATCCAGACCTCGGGCCAGACGACCAGTGCTGGTGGCATCGGCAAGACCACCGGCGAAATGGAGGACATGCACACCTATCAGGACGCCGGGTGGGACTTCTGGGGAGAAAGCGGAGATGGTCTGCACGAGGTCTGGCAGATGCCAGAAGGTGGAGGCTATCCCGTCCTGGCGATCTTCAATGGCTATGTGCCACTCCAACTGCCGGGTCGAGGCACGGCAGAAGACCCCTACCGGATCTCGAATGCTGCCGAGTTGGGAGCGATGTACTACCACGACCCAGAGGCCCACTATCGCCTGACCGCGTCGATCGATCTCTCGAATATCCGGTGGGGAACCGCTGTGATCCCCTTCTTTGCGGGCGTCTTCGATGGTGGCGACCACACAATCTCGCATCTGACCATCCATGGTGCAAGCTGGGTGGGTCTGTTCGGACAATTGGGTTATGGTGCGAGCGTTGCCAATCTGGGCCTGGAGGCTGTAGAAGTCAGTGGAACCGGTGAGTACATCGGAGGACTTGCAGGCAGCTTCGAGTCGGCAGGCACGATCAGCCACTGCCATATCATTGGCTCCGTCCATGGTGGGTCCAGTGTCGGTGGCCTGATGGGAAGCAGCGGCGAATATGAAGATGGGGGTGGAGATGTGACTGACTGCTGGAGTGCTGGTGTCGTCAGCGGGGACTACAACGTGGGTGGCTTGATGGGGTCCAATGGCGGTTGGGTGAACCGAAGCTACAGCACGTGCGCAACCACTGGCAACTCCTACGTCGGCGGTCTGATCGGCAATAACGCTGTCTACGTCATGGGTTGTACCGCCAGCGGATGGGTAACCGAGTCGTACAGTACGGGTACGGTCAATGGGAAAGAATCTGTCGGTGGCTTGGTTGGCTACAACGAGTCTGGCGGCATCACTGCGAGCTACAGCACCGGCCCGGTCAGCGGCGACAGGTATGTCGGCGGCTTCGTAGGGTACAACTACTCTGGCGAGATTTCTGCGAGCTACAGCACCGGCTTGGTTACCGGCACCGAGGCTGTCGGGGGCCTCGTGGGCTACAATGGCGGCAGCCTCGCGATGTGCTACAGCACCGGCTCGGTCACCGGCACCGAGGATGTCGGCGGCCTCGTAGGTTATGGCTGGAGCAGCGGTGTCACTTCGAGCTTCTGGGATGTCCAGACCTCGGGCCAGACGACCAGTGCCGGCGGCACGGGTCTGACTACATCGGAGATGAAGACCGCACGGAGCTTCAGTTCCTGGGCAAGTGACGGCGTCTGGACGATTGACGAGGGGAGAGATTACCCGAGACTGTTGTGGGAGAATGCACAGGGAGTGCCTTTGGCGAGAGTCTACTACTACGGGGGCGGCAGTGGCAGCCAGACCGATCCGTACCTCGTCAACAGCGCCGACGACCTCAGGATGATCGGTCCGACTCTCTGCGATTGGGACAAGCACTTCAAGCTCACGGCCGATATCGATCTGTCGGCCTTTGACGGCAAGGACGGCAGGCCCGCGTTCAACATCATCGGGACAGGCTACGACAATCCCTTTACCGGTGTCTTCGACGGCAACGGTCACAGAATCTCGCACCTGACGATCACGGGCGAGTATTCCGTAGGCTTGTTCGGGAGGCTGGGGCCCGGTGCCGAGGTCAAGGACCTCGGAGTCGTAGACGTCAACGTGGCCGGTTCCCACTACGTCGGTGGGTTGGTGGGGGACAACGATGGAGGCCGTGTAAGCCGTTGCTACAGCACAGGCAAGGTCAGTGGCGATTGGTGCACCGGCGGGCTCGTGGGGGATAATGGCGGCACTGTGACCCACTGCCACGGTGCTGCCGAGGTTGCCGGCGGGAACACTGTCGGCGGGCTCGTGGGGTCGAACTCAGGTTCCGTCGCCCATTGTTACAGCACTGGTGCGGTTCATAGCGACGGAGAGGACGTGGGGGGTCTTGTGGGGAGATGGGGCGGGGTCATGCACAGCGTCTGGGACATGGAGACCTCCGGCCTATCGGGGAGCGACGGCGGCGTAGGTCTGACCACCGCGGAAATGATGGACCCCTACATGCTCGGCTTGAACGGCTTTGCCAACGACCCGAACTGGGTCCTGGACGCCGGGCGAGACTATCCTCGCCTGGTTTGGGAAGGGACACCGGGACAGATCATCCCGGAGCCGGGCATCGACTGGCTGGAGGGGCATGGAACGCCGGAAGACCCCTACTGCATCGACACGGCCGAGCAACTGGTCCTCGTGGGGCGGGCCAGCGTTCTCTGCGACCAGCAGTTCCTTCTTCGTGCGGACCTCGACCTCGACCCGAAAGTTGCCGGCGGACGAATCTTCGCGCAGGCCGTGATTCCTGCTTTCAGCGGGGCCTTGGATGGGCAAGGCCATGAGATTTCCCACCTGACCATCGCAGGCAGCAACAGCCTGGGCCTGTTTGGCCGGTTGGGGTCGAGGGCCCAGATCAGGGACCTGGGCATCGCCGACGTGAACATAACCGGCACAGGCTGGTATGCCGGTGGATTGGCGGGCGACAACGACGGTGTGGTCATCCAGTGCTACAGCACGGGTAGCGTTGACGGTGCGACCGCTGTCGGCGGTCTCGTGGGCACCAATAGCAGTGGCAGCATCATCGCGAGCTACACCGCCGCCAAGGTCAGTGGCACGTACGTTGGCGGTCTCGTGGGATGGAACCACGGCACTGTGACTCACTGTTCCAGCGACGGCGAAGTCAACAGCGTCGAATGGTGTGCAGGCGGGTTGGTGGGCAGCCACTCGGGCAACATCATTGCGGGCTGCAGCAGCAGCGCGGTCAGCGGGGAGAGACAAGTCGGGGGCCTCGTAGGGCAGAACGATGGCGGCAGCATCGCGATGAGCTACAGCACCGGTCCGGTCAGGGGCAATTCCTCTGTCGGCGGTCTCGTGGGCAGCGGCTACGACGACGCGGTCACTTCCGGCTTCTGGGATACCGAGACCTCAGGCCAAGCCACAAGCGACGGCGGCGAGGGCAAGACTACCGCCGAGATGCAGGATATGGCGACCTTCCTCAGTGCCGGCTGGGACCTCGTCGGAGAGGCCAGCAACGGTACCTGCGATCATTGGGACATCTCGCCAGGAGATTATCCGCTTCTGCGTCACCTTGGCGGCAACCGTCCGTCGATGCCGGAAGGGCTGGGAACGATCGAACAGCCCTACCTGATTCGGGATGCGGAGGATTTGGGCGCCGTGTGGTTCGAGCCGCTGGCACATTACCGTTTGGCTTGCTCTCTTGACTTGTCCGGGATTACGTGGTCGGCGGCTGTGATCCCGTGGTTCGGGGGGACCTTTGATGGCGATAGCCATGTGATCAGCAATCTCCACATCCAAGGGGGCAGCGAACTGGGTCTCTTCGGATGTTCAGCCTCCGACGCGAGCATCTCGCATCTGGGCTTGGAAGCGGTCGAAGTCAGGGGAACCGGCGGTTATGTCGGCGGCCTCGCGGGCTACAACTCGCATGGCAGCATTACGGCGACCCACAGTAGCGGCCTGGCCAGCGGCACTCGCTGTGTCGGTGGGCTGGTGGGGCTCAACTACCAAGGCAGCATCGCCGCAAGTTCCAGCAGCGGCTCAATCAACGGGACGGAGTATGTTGGTGGCCTAGTGGGCAGAAACTACGAAGGCAATATCACCATGAGTTGCGCCGACGCCTCGGTCAACGCAAGTGAAGAGTACTCCTACGTCGGCGGACTCGTAGGCGACAACGACGGAGGCAACATCGCTACGAGTTATAGCGCCGGTGCGGTCAGTGGATCGGATCGTGTCGGCGGCCTCGTGGGCTACAACAGCGGCAACATCGCTGCATGCTACAGCAGCGCCTCGGCAGTTGGAGATCGTAATTACAGTGTCGGCGGGTTGGTTGGCCTCGGTTGGCCGCCCGGCACCGTTACTTCGAGCTTCTGGGACACCCAGACCTCCGGCCAAGCCGAAAGCGACGGTGGCGTAGGTCTATCGACGGCCGAGATGCAGACGGCGAGTACCTTCCTCAATGCCGGTTGGGATTTCATGGGTGAGACGGCCAATGGGACGGAGGACATCTGGTGGATCGACGACGGCAAGGACTATCCGCGTCTGTGGTGGGAGCAATGGCAAATCCGAAATCCCAATATCGAAATCCGAGACAAGCACGAATGACCAAAGCTCGACATTCAAAACGGGCCTGCCGGCCTGCGGCAGCGTCTTCGTCATTCGGATTTGGGTCATTAGGATTTGTTTCGGATTTCGAGTTTCGTGCTTCGAGTTTGCGTCTGAGCATCTGCCTTGGAATTCAGAAGGTGGGCTTGCGTTCACAGGCGATCTCCTCGATTGCCAGCGCAACGATGTAATCGGGCAGCTTCTGCAGGCTGGGCTGAGCCCGGTAGGCGCCGACGATGCTGCGATCGGGAAATGCGCCGACCCGACGGATCAGATCGGCCGCCAGATCATTGAGCCTGGCGTCGGACGCATCCTCTTCCGCCAGGGCGCGAGCCGCCGCGACGAGATCGGCGAACTCGGGCCTGCTGTCGTACCAGTTGAGCTGAAACTCCAGGTCCGCCGCCGTGCGCGACGGGGTATTCCCGAAGGTGTACTGAATACCGATGGGATTGTAGGTCTCCAGACGCTCGTCGATGAAGGCCTCGCAGGTCTCGCGATAGGCGGAGAGCCGCTCGCCCTCCACACCGGTGAAACCCCGCTTCTCGATCTCTTCCGCCAGCAGCTCGTCAATCCGGCGGAGAAGGCGGGACCGATGCGTCTCCATCCGGTCGTGCAACTGCTCATAGTAGACCTTCAGCAACAGAGACGCGGGCGTCATGTCTTTCAGGCTCCACCGGCGATGGGGCCGGTCGGCAGCGTGAAGGTGAAGATGCTGCCGCCGCCGGGATTGTTCTCCAACCAGATCCGCCCGCCATGGCGTTCGATGACCTGCCTGGCAAACGCCAGGCCCAGGCCCGTCCCATCCCGCTCCGTTTCCCGGGCGTTGTCCGCCCGGTAGAACTCATCGAAGATTCGCGAGGCATCCGCCTCGGGAACGCCGATCCCCGTGTCTGCGACCCGGATTCGCACGCGGTCTCCCTCCGCCTCGGCCTCCAGCGACACCTTGCCGCCGGGCGGGGTGTACTTGACCGCATTGAACAGGACGTTGGCGATCGTCTCTTCGATGAGGACGGCCTCGCCCCAAATCCGATCGACCTGCGGGTCGATCCGGTGGCTCAGCGAGATCGACTTGCCCTGCGCCCTGTTGTGGACAAGGGCCAGGGCGTTGAGAATGGACTTCTTCAGCGAGAACTGCTCGACCTCCAGCATCCCGGTCAGCTTCATCCGGGTCAGCTTCAGCAGGGCCGTGATGAATTCCAGGCATTTCGTCGTCCGATGGTGCGCCCGCCCGATGAAATCCTTCTGCTTGTCGTTAAGGGGACCGAGCATCTGGTCGACGACCAAATCCAGGCAGCTCAGCACGGCCGCCAGATGTCCCTTGATGTCGTGCGTCACCCGCAGGACGTACTGGTTCTTGACCTGGTCCTTTTCCTGGAGCTGGGCGTTGGCCCGTTCGAGACCCTCCTGCTGGCGCCGAAGCTGCTCGCTGATCGAAGTCGTCATGTACACGATCAGATACAGCGTGACGGTGAACACGAAGAGCGTGCCGAAGACGTAGGTCCAGTCGCGAAACAATCCGTGGCCGGCGAACCCCTCCAGGCTGTGGTGCTTCAGCCAGCCCGCGGCCTCCAGCACGACCAGCCCGCCGAACAGGCCCACCGCCAGCGTCGCCTGCAAATAGCTCTGCCGCCGGGACCGCAGTATGCTCGCGATGATCATGTGAAACGCGAAGAAGAACAGGAACGGATTCTCGATCCCGCCCGAGAAGTGCAGGATCGTCGCGAGAATAAGCAAATCGGCCGAGATCTGGAACGTGATGATGCCGCCGATCCGGGCCTCCGAGGGTTCCCTCGCCTCATGCGTCCAGTATCGCAGCAGCGTGTGAAGGCCGAGATTGTACACGAGCAGCACGGCGACCATCGCATACAAGGCCGAGGCTGCCAGAGAGACCCCCATGAACTCGTCGGCGCCGAACGTGGCGCAGCCCAGTGCCGCGATCGCCACCCATCGCAAGCCAATGAGCCACCGGGCCCTCTGGACCAGGCTGGTGCTCTTGAGAAGGCTTTCCATAGTTCATTTACCATTTACGATTTACTATTTACGATTTGGCTTTGCACGTCATACGCCAACACAAGAGGCGCGACAGAATGCCGCCGGCAAATCGTAAATCGTCAATTGCAAATCGTAAATCCTCCGGCTCACGCATCGCGAGCCGACAGCAGGTCCTGGACCTTCTCGATCAGCATGTCGGGCTTGACCGGCTTGTCCAGGAATGCCTGGACGGGCAGCCAGGTCTCGTCGCCGGCCGCAGGCTTGAAATCCAGGCCCTTCTTCTGCTTGACTGCGGTCAGCATGAGAATGGGGATGTCCTTGAGCTGCGCATCCTGCTTGATCTCGCGGGCGAACTCGAACCCTTCCTGCGAGGTCCTCATCATCACGTCGAGAATGATCAGATCCGGTCGGGACGCCTTCAGCCGCTTCATGCCCTCGTCGCTGTCCCTGGCGCAGCAGACCTCATAGCCCTTGTTCTCCAGCACGACAGTCATCGCATCGGTGATATCAGGATCGTCGTCAACGATCAGAATCTTGCTCTGTCCCATTGGGTCTCCTTGGGAATCCCCCACTGTTGTCCTTCACTGCGCATCCAGCTCAGCCCGAATCGCATCCAGGCACCGGTCGATGCCGTTTGCCAGCGTCGCGCTCAGGCCTTGTCGGAACTCGATCCGCTCCGGCTGGATGCCGAAAATCACGATTTCCTCAGGGGCCTGGCCGAGTTCCCGGGCCATGCCGATGATCCGCAGAAGGTCTGCCTCGTGGAGCGACTGGTGAGCCAGCACCTTCGTACTGCGGACCTCGTCAGGCGCAAACCGCCGGATCGCTCCAGGCTCCTGTTCCATGTACGCACAATCGACGAAGATCGCCTTGCGACGGCCCGCCATGTGGTGCAGCACCGCCAACCCACCCGTCCCGGCGTCGAGGAAATCCACGTCCGGGTAGTCCGACGACGACTCCGCGAGCCGTTCGACGAGGCACACCCCGATTCCTTCGTCCGCCATCAGCGGATTGCCCAGACCAAGCACCACGGTAGACCGCTTCGTGGATTGGCTGTTCCTGATGGATGATGAATTGTTGGTGGAAGCCATTCTTCAATCATCAATCATCCATTATCCACAATCAATCATCGGACGAACTGCACATCCAGCATGTGCGTCGAACACGAGACACACGGATCGTAAGACCGCACGAGCATCTCGAGCTTCAGGCGAATCTGGTCCTCGGGCTCGTCGATAATCTGCGGCACGAGGGCCTCGAAATCCTCCTGCATGCTGGCGTGGTTCTGGTTCGTCGGAATGCAGATGTCGGCGCCGACACAGTTGCCCTTGCGGTCGAACTCGTACTCATGGAACAGGATGCCACGAGGGGCCTCGACACAGCCGCTGGCCTTGCCGGCCTTCGGCGAGGTCCTGACCGTCTCGGGCTTGATCCCCTTGGTCAGCAGTTCGTCGATCATCTGGATGCTGACCTCGACCACGTGAACACATTCCACGATCTGGGCGACCGTGTTCATGTAGGGATTGCAGCAGCCCTTTTGGAGGTTGAACATCTTGGCCACTGCCTTGGCCGTCGGGGAAAGCAGATCGGCATTGTTGTTGAACCGCGCCAGCGCACCGACCGCATAGGACTTGCGATGCCATTTCGTCCACTTGGCGGTGGATTGATCGCAGACGTACTCGTTGGCGACCGTCTTCCAGTCGTTGATCGCGACGGCACCGTCATAGTCCGTCGACGTGATCTCGCCGTGATAGAACGTATAGATCGGCGGATTGTCCTGCTTGAGCGAGACGTATTCCGTCGGACGCTGGAAATTCGGGATATTCGCGGCCACGGAGAGCACAACCTCGGCGACGACCTTCAGGTCGGGGAGGGCCTTCCTGAGTCGCTCCTGCAGGTCCCGGAGCTCCTTCTCCGTGGGAAACTTCGTCAGGCCGCCCGGCTTGAGCGTCACCGGGTGCGTCGTCCGACCGGCGATCAGGTCGGACCATTCGTTCGCCAGCCGGTGCAGTCCGATGATCGTCTTGACCGCATCCGGGGCGATCCCCACCAGCGGGACGACCGAGGGCACACCGAAGAAATCCGGCGCCGCGAGGTAGCCGACGTGCAGCACGTGGCTCTGCAATTGCTCGGAATAGTGCATCAGGATGCGGACCTTGTCCGCCTGCTCGGAGACCTTCACTCCGATGGCATTCTCGACCGCCTTGGTCGAAGCCAGCGAGTGCGTGATCGAGCAAATGCCGCAGATCCGGCTCACGATGGTCTGGATGTCCTCGTAGCTCCGCCCGCGAACCATGGCCTCGAAGAATCGCGGGGCTTCGGGCACCTGCCACTGCAGCTTCTCGATCTTGCCGTTCTTGGCGTTCAGAACGATGTTGCCGTGCCCCTCGATACGGGTCACGTGATGTACGTTTATGTTGACTGTGCCTTTACTCATAGATCGTCGGCTCCTGCTTGCTTCCAAAGAGAACCATCTTGGTCTTGAGATCGTCCACGTTCAGGCCAAATCGGTTGACCACATCCTTGGCCGCATCCACATTCGGATTGCTGGTGTAGCCCCGACAGCCGAAGCAGCGGAACCCGTTCGACGGGCACCGCGCCCCGCAGCCGGCCCGGATGATCGGTCCCAGGCACACCTGGTCATACTGCCACAGGCACGGATTGCCCTTGGCCTTGCACTCGACGCACACGGGGTAGTCCGCAATCTCGGGTTTCTTGCCCAGCAGGAGAGACCGCACAATGTAGGTGAATTCCTTCCTGTCGATGGGACAGCCGTGAACGTAGAAATCGACCTGGACGACCTCGTCGACCGCCTTGGTCAGGCCGGTGTGCAGGTGCGGCTTGCTCGCGGCCTTGCCGTAGACGCACTTCTTCACCTCGTCGAGGTCGTCGAAGTTGTTCTTGAGCTTGTTGACGCCGCCCATGGTCGCACAGGCGCCGAGGGCGATCAGAACCTTGGCCCGGCTGCGGATCAGCTTGAGCCTCTCCTCGTCCTCCAGGCGGGTGATCGACCCTTCGATGACGGCGATGTCGTATTCGTCGCTCTTTTCGCTCATCGCCTCGCGCCACTCCACGACGTCGGCGCCCCCGAGGAGATTGAGGATCTCCTCCTCAAGGTTGACGATCTGGAGTTGGCACCCTTCGCAACAGGCGAAGTCGAATATCGCAATCTTGGGTTTTGCCATTGTTAAATCGCCTCCGGCAGAGAAGCCAAATCAGAATAACGGAACACCGGGCCGTCCATGCAGACATATACGTTGTTGATCTGGCAATGCCCGCACTTGCCCACGCCGCACTTCATTTTTCGTTCGAGGTTCACGAAGATGTTGTTGTGCGGCACGTCGTACTCTTCCAGGGCCATCAGCACGAACTTGTACATGACCGGCGGGCCGCACACCAGGATCTTCGCCGATTTCAGGTCCATTTCAACCTTGCGGATCAACTTGGTCACAACACCCACGTGGCCCTTCCAGGCGGGATTCCCTTCATCCAGCGTCTCGAGCACCTGCACGTCGCCGCGTTTGCTCCAGGCGTCGATCTCCGAAGTAAACAAACGCATGTCCTGGTTCTTGGTGCCCTGGAGGATCGCGACGTCGCCGTAGTCGCTGCGGTTGTCGAACACGTAGTTAATGAACGATCGCTGCGGGACCAGGCCCAGACCGCCACAGACGAAGACCACGTTCTTGCCCTTGGCCTCCTCGACGGGATAGATCCCCTTGCCGAGCGGACCGCGAATGCCCAGCTTGGAGCCCTTCTGGAGATTGTGGATGGCGCCGCTGACGTTCCCGATCTTCCGCACGACCAGTTCAATCCCGTTCTTCTGAGTCGGGGACGAGCTGATTGTGATGGGGGCCTCGCCGATGCCGGCGATGGAGACCTCCACGAACTGGCCGGGGAGAAAGTCGAACTGGCCGCCATCCATCGTCAGCCGCAGGTATTTCTCCGTGGCGTTCATCTGGCTGATGTCCGCAACGGTCGCCAACTGCGGCAGATAGATGTCCTTCTTCTCAACACAGCACTGACACATCAGTCCACTCCTTAGCAATCGATAATTCACGATTTACTATTTCTGATTTGGGCTCGCGCCCGATCCGAATCGCAAATCGTAAATCGTAAATCATAAATTCTCTCAGCCTATTCCCAGATCGTCGATCAGACGGTTATACACGCTCACGGGGTTGGCGATGTCGGGCAGGCACGCGCCGACGCATCGGCCGCAGCCGACGCAAGCGATCTGGCCGCGAATCTTCTGGGGCACGTACATCGCCTTGCGATAGAGCCGGTGACGAAAGCGGTCCGCCTGGGCCTTGCGGAACTCATGGTCCGGCGCGACCTTGGTGAATCCATCGAGCAGGCAGCCATCCCAGGCACGAGCCCGCTGGCCCGTCTTGAGGTCCCAGTTCACATCGTCCTGCACGTTGAAGCAGTAACAGGTCGGACACACTTGGTTGCAGGACCCGCAGGCGAAGCACGTCTTGGCCCGCTCTTCCCAGACCGGGTGCTTGTAGGCCTTGGCCAGCAGGCGGGGCAGATAGGCGGGATCGCACTTGAGCTGGTGCTTGTTCAACGATCTCTTGTTGTACGCCCAGACTTTCTCTCGCATGCTCAAAGCCTGCGGATCGGCCTCGACGACGCCTTTGGCCTTGGCCAGCAGATCGTTGCCCTTGGCCGTGGCGGCTTCCATCACGTAGCTGTCGCCAATGTCCGTCAGGAGGATGTCGTAGCCATCCTTGACGACCGCCGTGTTCATGCACGAGGCAAACACGTGGTCGGAAGCCTTGGCCACGTCGCAGGCGATGATCGTCGCGTTGTTCCGCCGCGCCATGTAGTGGGTGTCGTAGTTGTCCTGCTGGAATAGCTCGTCCATCTGGTTGATGGCAATCATGTCGTACGGATGCACGCCCAGCAGGACGAACTTCTGCCCATCCGTTTGGGACTTGTACGCCCCGCCGACCTCATAGGTCAGGAGCACTTCCGTCGGCGGCAGGAAGAACTTCTTGGGCGGCTGGAGCGTCACGTCATAGTCCAGCCGAAGGTGCTTTGCTGATTCCAGGGGGGCGAAATCGAACCGATCTCCCTTCGCCTGGACCCCGATGACGTTCTCCGTCCTGATCAGGGAATCGACGAAGCTCGCGAAATCACTCTTCGTTATTCTCTTCACACTCATGGGACAATCCGGCTCCAAAAATCTCGACCACAATCCTTCTGTTTCATCACGACGTCCCCTGCGACGAACCACCCTTTGTCGCAGGGTGTTCACTCGAACCGGCCGTCCGCATGTAGTACGGCAGACGGGCGAGTTCCATTGCGATATCCAGGGTGATGACCTTCACCCGGCGGGGCAGGACGACGCTGCACGGGGCGAAATTCAGAATCCCCCGGACGCCGGCCCCGACAAGCTGGTCCACCACGGACTGGGCCGCCGCCCGGGGAACCGCGACGATTCCCAGCGTGATTCCCCGCTCGCCCAACGTGCCGAGATCGGAGAGCCCTTCGATCCGAATGCCGTTGACCAGCCTGCCGATCTTGTGCGGATCGATGTCGAAGGCCGCCACGACGTCCAGGCCGTACCCTTCGAATCCCGGATACGCCAGCAGCGCCTTGCCCAGGTCTCCAATGCCCACCACGGCCGCCCTGTGAACCACATCCAGACGGAGAATCTTCTTGATCTGGCGGGCCAGTCCCTCGATATGATACCCGACCCCTCGTGTCCCGAAATCGCCGAAGTGGGAGAAATCCTTGCGGATTTGCCACGACTGGACCCCGACGAAATCCGCCAAGGCCTGGCTGGAAATGTGCTCATGCCCCTGATCCGCCGAGACCTTCAGGCCTCGCAGATAGATCGGCAACCGCCGCACCGTCTCGTCGGGAATCTTGGGGTACCTCATACCGGGCAACACCAACCTTCGTGCTTGTGTTCACATTCACAAACTGACGATGAAGTCACTATACGGCAGGCTGGTGCGCCGGTCAACTACCAAAGCCGAATCCCCCCGTCAGAACCGCACTGACATGATTCTAAATCTTTTTACAACAAAGAGTTATATTGCACTACCGGAATCACAATAAATTACAGGATTCATATCTGCAACATTCGTGTTGATGTATTTTTTTTCCGCAAGCCACAAACGCTGCGTCAGTCCCCGACGAGCCGCCGCACCCGGTCGACACGGAAATGAACCAGGAACTTCGCGACGTCCTCGGGCCCCCGCCCTCTCCGGCCGGTCCGCCGGACCGCGTCGATCTTCTGCGGGTCGGTCTCTTCCCTCGTCCGCGTAAGGTAGAGTCGCAGCCCATTGTAGCCGGCCTCCGGTTCCGCCGGATCTGCGGCCCCTCGTTCCAGGAACAGATACGCCGCGTGCGGGTTGGCCGCGACGTTGTCGTGACTGAGGCGATCCCCCATGATGAAAGCGATCTCCCCGTCCTCCATGACGTGCGGACGGGCATAGAGAGCCACGTCCACGCGGCCCTGAGCGTCAGCGGTCGCCAGAACGCCGAGGCCTTTGGTCTTCTCGAAGTAGTCAGCTAGATTCACGTTTGTCTCCTTGGAGCAATGATTCCAGAGCGCCCTTCAACTCTGGATATCTGAACTCGAAGCCCGCGTCGGCCAGCCTCTTCGGGATCGCCTTCTGGCTGGTCAGGAGCACCTCGTCGGCCATCCGGCCCAGGACAAGACGGGCCGCGAAGCGAGGCATCCTCGTCCAGGCGGGTCTGCGAACGACGGCACCCAGGGTGCGAACGAACTGCTTCATGACGATTGGATGGGGCGACGTGAGATTGAACGCGCCGGCCAGGCGAGGGTTCTCCAGCAGAAACCGAATCGCGCGGACCTCGTCCTCCAAGCCAATCCACGAGAGCCACTGGTTCCCGCTGCCGATCCACCCGCCCAGGAAGAACCGGAACGGGGCCATCAACCTGGGCAGCGCCCCGCCGGACAGTCCGAGCACCATGCCCGTGCGAATCGCGACGTATCGAACCCCCGCGGCTGCGATTCGGGCGCCAATGGACTCCACCCGCTGACACACGTCCGCGAGGAACCCGGCACCGGGCAGGGAATCCTCCCTCAGAATCTCGTCGCCGCGGGACCCGTAGTAACCGACAGCGGAGCCCTGAATCACCACAGTCGGTCTGGTCCTTGCGCCCGCGACCGCGTCCGCGATGGCGATCGCGCCGCTCGTGCGACTCCGCTCAATGCTGTCGATCCTGGCGAGGGTCCATCGGCCCTTCGCCACGTTCTCGCCGGCCAGATGGACGACGCCATAGGCTCCGTCCACCTGCCCCGCCCAGATGCCCGCGGTTCGCCCATCCCACTCGATGACCTTGGCGTATTCCCCAACCGCCGCAACAGCCCTCGTCGCATCGCGCGACACGGCAACAAGATCGTACGCGCCGTGCAGCGAGCGACACAACTCGCGACCGATGAATCCCGTTGCCCCGGTAATGACGATCCGCCTGGCCATATTCGCTACCCGCCGGCCTCCAATCGCTCGATTCTCCGGACGTAGGCATCCGCGTCGAACTTGCGGCGCAGACCCGCGGCGTTCATGTACCGAACCATTCCGAAGACCGGCCGCTCCCCCCAAGGGCGGTCGTGCTTGCCAAAGCACCAGGCCACGCCGGCAAAGCCGTTCGGGTCTCGCCCGTCCAGCTCATACCGGTTGTTCAGGTACAGAGCGATCCGAAATGCCTCGCGGGGGGTCCGCGTCCACTCCAGGATCTTCTTGCCCCAGTACATTCGCATATAACCGTGCATCTTGCCCGTCCGCACCATTTCCCGCTGGGCGGCGTTCCAGTAGGGGTCGTGCGTCCGGGCGGCCTCGAATACCTCCAGGGAGTAGACGTACTCCCGCTTGTCCCGACGGTGGGAGTTCAAAGTCCGCATCGCCCACGGCGGCAGGCAATCGAGACGGTCGTATCGGGGGTTGTGACAGACGAAATTGTGACTCAACTCCCGCCGCACGATCAGTTCTTCGAGGAATGCCTCTCTGCCCAGGCCCGATCCCCGTCGAGCATCCAGCGCCGCCCGCAGGGGCGAGAGCTGCCCGAAGTGCAGATAGGGACTCAAATGGGACTGTGCGTCGCAGTTCGGATCGTTCCGCCGGGCGGCATAGTCGTCGAGTCGGTTCGCCAGGAAATCCTCCAAACGGCGTCGGGCCTCCGAGGCGCCACCACGGAATCCGACTGCCCGGCCCACGGAGCCATCGACCTTGAGGTCTGCGAGAACGCGATCCAGATCGCGGAGATCCAGACCGGCCAGTCTGAGCCCGAGAGAGTCCCTTGCCGGCTTTCGCGGTCTGAGTTCGACGAGGTAATGATCGAGTTGCCTGTGAATTCTGGGTCGGAACGTCCCGGCGGAGAAGTTCTCCTGATCCGCGGCCTCATCCGGTGGAACGATCAGGTTCGTCTCCACCTCCTCCAGGGCACATTCCACAGCCTGCCCCACCTGGTTTCGCCAGGTCCGCTGGACCTTCAGATGGCCCGCGTCGACCACCGCGCAGCAGGCGTCGCCGGCCAGGTCGGGAATGCAGGTCGTCGGCGGGCCGGGCTGCACGACCATCCGAATGCCCCGCTCGCGGAGATCCGCCTGCGTTTCGCGCAGGCCATCGAGCATGAAGTGATAGTGACGCGCGTTCGCCTCGGGGAAATCAGCGGTCAGACCGAATGCGACCACGACCGGTTTGTGCAGCTCGTTGCCCCTGTCGATCGCGTATTCGAGCGCATGGTTACAGTCGGACCGTTGCGCCGCCTGCATCCAGTACAGGACGTACCGGCCGTCCCGCACGGGCTGCCGATTCAGTCGTCTGATCCGTTCGGAATGGATCATCGTCCCACCGATCTCCCAAGAACCACGCCCAAACCCTGGAGCCCGGAGCGAACCGGGGCACGAAGGTTATACATCGCCGGCCGCCGCGAGTTCATCGTCGCCGTGCGATGCAGGGTGTCTGTGGAAGGAGTCCGAACCGCGTTTCTCTCGGTCTATTCGCGGACCTTGCCCAAGAGCCCACACTGCCGGCGTCTGAGTCTGCCGAACGGACCGCCACCGGAGGAAGACCGTCGGCGCGAGACATCGGGCGGTTCCCATAACCAGAGCGGCTGCCTTTCTCGGACACTGGCAGGCCCTCGCCGGCAGTCGGATTCGCCCGCCTGGCGGGGGAGGACCGTCCGAGGAGCCCCGCGTGGCATTCTGCTCCAGCGGACCCACGGGAACGCCGATCCGATACGAGAGTCGGATGCCGCCGGACCTTGTCCAGGCACGGCCGGAGGCGATGCATCCGATCTGGAGCCCGAACCAGTCGAGAGCCTGGGATAGGAACACAGACATGAGCTTGTTGAGAGTCTCCAAGTCGGTTCCGTGTGCCGTCGTAGCCTTTGTACTCCTCGCTCTACCCATTGCGCTGGCGCAGCGCACCGACCACGAGGACCCCAATGCGTATCCCGGCTCCTGGTATCGCATCTCCCTCGATCCGGACGGCAACTTCATCTCGGGCGACGGTCACGGCTACAACGACGGCGCCTGGTACTACTACCCCAGGACCGGCTGGTACCGCCAGTGGTTCTACAACGCGCCGTACGACCCGGACCGCAAGGGGTATCTCAACTACGAGGTATACGTCAAGGCCGTCGACCCGAACAAACTGACCTACGTCGAGATCAACTTCAACTGGGCCAGGCCCGAGTGGTCGCAACTCGGCTACAGTCGCCCCCCCCTGCCTGCGGACGCCGCGACCGCAGATCAGGAAGCCAAGTACATGTCCTCCCGGCGGCTCTATGTCATCGACAACTGGTACATCGGGACCGTCGAGCCGGTCTTCAGCCACATCATCGAAGAGTACAATCCCGAATGGATCTCGATCGACGTGCGGGGACGCAACGCCTACCTCTTCCGCGGTGCGATGCACGAATGCCAGGCCAAGGAGGGCGCGTGCTGCAATCCCCTCACGGGCGAGTGCTCGCTGACCCTGGAAGAGGATTGTCCGTCCACTTGGCTGTGGCTCGGTCCCGGAACCACGTGCGACGCCTGCGTCCTGGGAATCGCCGGCATGGACTTCGGCGACGCCCCCGACACCTATCAGACCCTCCTGGCCAACGACGGGGCGCGGCACACGAAGATGGCCGGCGTGTTTCTGGGAACCGCCCTCGACATCGACGCGGAGGGCAAGGCCAACCTCTTCGCGACGGGAGACGACATCCAGGGCATCGACGACGAAGACGGTGTCGCGTTCCTCGATCCCCTGCTGCCGGGCGAGTCGGCAACTATCGAAGTCATCGCTTCGGTCGCCGGCTATCTCAATGCGTGGATCGACTTCGACCAGGATGGCACGTTCGACGACACGACGGACCAGGTGTTCTCCGACGAGCTGCTCGCCTCCGGCTTGAACACTCTGTCCATCCAGGTCCCGGCGACGGCCGTCACGGGAGCAACCTTCGCACGATTTCGCTTCAACACGCGTGGGCTGTTGAGTTGGGACGGCCTGTCCAACGACGGCGAGGTCGAGGACTACGCGATCTCGATCTCCCGGCAGTTGCAGCCGCAGTCCAACTCCGGCAAAGGCGGGCTCCTGTGGAACCAGAAACCCCAGCCTTCCGACTCGACCACCCCGTTCCTCTTTGACGCCTGGGACGAGCGGTCCGACCTGAGCCTGCACCTGATCGCTGCCGACGACTGGCAGTGCGAGAACGACAGCCCGGTCACAGGTTTCCAGTGGTGGGGGTCCTTCGACGGCTGGAACCAGCCCCTGCTCCCGTCGCAGGTGCCCCTGGCTCTTCACATCACGATTTGGACGGACGGCTCCGGCCATCCCGACACGCTCGTGTGGGAGAAGTACTGCACCACCTGGACGTGGAACGTAGCCGGCTACAACAACGATCCCTGGGGTTTCACCAACGATACGTGCTTTCAGTTCACCTGCCTGCTGTCGCAGGATCAGTGGTTCCATCCGACTCTGGCGACGGATGCGAGCGGCGTCTCGATTCCGGCGGTCTACTGGTTGGGCATCTGTGCCCTCTACGACACCGTCGCATCGACCGCTCAGTATCCCTGGGGCTGGACCACCCGGCCTCTGTCCTTCAACAACGGGGCCACCCGGATCGCCACCGTCAGCGTCGGAACGGGCGTCGCCACCACGTGGCCGCCCAGCGTCGGCAGCACGTGGCTCTCCGGCTCGCCCATCGACAGTCCCGACAGCAGCGTCTGGGACCTCGCGTTCCAGTTGCTCACGACTGAGACTTCCGCCGCAGACGATTCCGGCTTGGCCCCGGTCTATCGGTTCTGGTCGGACAAGCTCTGCGCCCACTTCTACACGATCGACGAAGCCGAGAAGGAACTGATCATCAACAACTACGCAGACACCTGGACCTTCGAGGGGATTGCGTTCTACGCCTATCCACCCCACCAGGCGCCGGTCGGCAGCAAACCGGTCTACCGGTTCTGGTCGGACGCCCTTGGGCGGCACTTCTATACGATCAGCGAAGCGGAAAGGCAGTTCTTGATCGACACCTACTCGGCGGTCTGGGCCGAGGAAGGGGTCGCGTGGTACGCCTTCGATTAGCGGGCTCGCCTGGAACAAGACGAGGAGGGCCCCACAGACCCTGGCAAGGCAAGGCTATCCGCTTGCGTTGGCCGTTGTCTCATGTACACTGACGGCCATGAGCAACCTGGACCCGAAGTGTTCCTGAGTGAGACCGATGCGAATCCTGGCGCTCGAGCCCTACTATGGCGGCAGTCACAAGGCCTTTCTCGACGGCTGGTCGGCGACCGGCAGGCACGAATGGTCTATCCTGTCGCTGCCTGCGTACAAGTGGAAATGGCGGATGCGTCACGCCGCTGTCACCTTCGCCCGACAGATCGAGCAGCAGTTCGACGCGGACACGCCGCCCGACGTGCTGCTGTGCTCGGACATGCTCAATCTCGCGGAGTTCGTGGGTCTGGCGCCGAGGCCCATCCGAGACGTGCCGCGCATCGTCTACTTCCACGAGAACCAACTGACCTATCCGACCCGGTGCGAGAGCGAGCGAGACTACCAGTTCGCGATGACGAACCTGACCACCGCGCTGGCAGCCGACGCGGTCTGGTTCAACTCCGCTTTCCATCGGGACTCGTTCCTCGACGCGATGGCGATCCTCCTGAACCACATGCCGGATCACCAGCCCATCGAAGCCATCCAGAGAATCCGCGACAAGTCCGAGGTGCGCCCGCCCGGCGTGAGCCCGCTGCCCCGCCGGCCGAGCCGCCCCCCCGGTCCCTTGCGAATCCTCTGGGCCGCCCGGTGGGAGCACGACAAGACCCCGGACGACTTCTTCGCAGCCGTCGAACAGCTCGAAGAACGGCGCATTCCGTTCCGAATCAGCGTGATCGGAGAACAGTTCCGCGAGGTCCCCGAGGTCTTCGGCCAAGCCCGCCGGCGGTTCGCGGACCACATCGACCGCTGGGGTCACCAGGCGGCCCGAGCCGACTACGAAGCCGCCCTGTTGGAGGCGGACGTATTCGTCTCGACCGCATCGCACGAGTTCTTCGGCATCAGTGCCGTCGAAGCCGCACTCGCGGGGGCCTATCCGCTCGTTCCCCGGCGTCTGGCGTATCCCGAGGTCTTTGGGGCTCCGGACGACGGTCCGGCCGGCGGTTTTCTCTACGACGGCACGCCGGTGCACCTGACTGCCAGGCTCGCCGATCTGGCCGCTCGCATCGAAACAACCGGCTCGCTGCTCGACGCGACCGAGGCGTTGGGAAAACGTCTGCGCCAGTTCGAATGGCCCAGTCTGGCCCCGCGTCTCGATGACGCCGCCGAGCGAATCGCCGCTCGCGCCTGACGCGAATTCCGGAAGGTCCTCGTGCTGCATTTGTCATCCCGAACGGAGCGAAGGATCTGGCATGCGACCGAGAGAAACCTCCCGCTCACAGGGCGCCCCAGGCCTACGCCGTCACCGGCGTGAGGAGGTGACCGAGCAGGATCTTGACGCCGATGGCGATGAGAATGAGGCCGCCGAGGACCTCGATCCGACTCTCGAAGAAGTGGCCGAAGCGTTTGCCGATGTAGACGCCGGCGTAGGACAGGCCGAAGGTGACGACGCCAATGATCGTCACGGCCAGCAGGATGGATGTCGTCAGCAGGGACAGAGTGATGCCGACCGCCAGCGCATCGATGCTCGTCGCAACGGACAGGGCCAGCAGGACCGCCAGGTCCGAGGGATCGCGGTTCTTCTCCACCGCTTCGATCCGGAACGCCTCATAGACCATCTTGCCCCCGACAAAGGACAGCAGGGCAAAGGCGATCCAGTGGTCGCACGCGCAGATGTAGCTCTTCAGGGTCAGGCCGGCCAGAAACCCGATCAGCGGCATGACCGCCTGAAAGCCGCCGAAGAACAACGCCATGCGAAGTGCGTGTTTGACGTGCAGATCCTTGTATACGCTGCCCGAGACGATGGAAACCGCGAAGGCGTCCATCGCGAGACCTACCGCAATCAAGAGAACCGTTGCCAGATGCATTCCAGATCGTCTTCCTCAGCTGGTTGTCACTCCCGTGCAGGCAGAATGTCGAAGACCGCGATCTCCGGCCGGGCGAGAAACCGCACCTGTGGCGCCGGGCGGGGTTCCAGACCCAATCCGCGATTGACGTACAGCACCGTGCTGCCAACGCGGTACATGCCCGATTCGTACTTCTTGCCGAATTTCGAGAACGTAATCAGGGCGCCATACCAGGGCAGCCGGACCTGTCCACCGTGCGTGTGACCGCACAGATACAGGTCGATGCCGCGCGGGCCGAGGTCCTCGACCAGGTCGGGCGTGTGAAACAGAAAGACATTGTATCGCCCCGCGGAGAAACCGTCGAAGGGTCTCCTCGGGGAGTCGGAACGGACATATCCCATGCCGCCGATGGCAAGGGCGTCGGCGCCCTTCATCACGAGGGCGGTCTCCCGTCCGAGCGTGCGAAAACCGCTGTCGGCCAGCACATCCAGATCGGGCCAGTGAAAGGCTTCGAAGTTGCCCGTCACGGCGAACTTGCCGAGCGGGGCTTCCAGTTGGCGGAGCATCTGGCGCAGACGCGGCAGCCCGGCCGTGTCATTGAGGTAATCGCCGGTCGCAACGACGATGTCCGGCTTGAGCGCGTTGACGATCTGCACCACTCGCTCCTCGTTGCGGGCATTCCGGTCGCAGTGCAGGTCGGAGATCTGGACGATCCGGAAGCCCGAGTCCTTCAGCTTCGCCGTGTGCAGAGTCACCTGATTGACGTCGATCCAACGAGGTTCGATGAGCCATGCATAGAGCAGGCAGAGAATCCCGATCGAAGCCACCACGTGCACAGCCAGATGGGACTTCCCGACCCGAATGCCCTTCCACGATCCCTGGCGGATCCTGACCACGAGATAGCCGACGAGATGGACGAATTCCAGGCCGTAGAGCGCCAGGATCAGCAGGCCGAACAGGAGCAAACCAATTTCCTCTCGAAGCGACATCGTAATCATTCGGCTTTGATGATCCCCCGGTTGGTGACGTCCTCCGCGATCCGTTGGCCGGGCTGGACGACCAGGAACTCCTCGTCGCTCCAGAGGCCGTCGACGAACCGCTGCATCAGGCCCGAGTCGCCTGTCAACTCGCCGTAGTTCCACTTCAGAAACGCGGCACAGTCCCTGCTGAATGCCTTGTAGGCGTCGGAATCGGTCAGGCCCCAGTCAACGTACGTCGCCCACTGATACTCCTTCATCCAGGTCTGCTCGACCTCCAGGAGGTACTGGGCGTTGTCGGGGCCGTACTTGCGGGTGTACTCTTCGAGCAGCTTCTCATAGCGTTCCTTGCCGGGCTGCGTGCCCGCCTCGATCCAGCCGGGACTGTACCAGTAGACCCCGCGATGCGTGTCGAAGTACTCCTGGTAGCGGTCCTTGGAGCCGAGCAGGAGCGTGATGCAATCGTGCCCTCGGGGCACGACAATCGGAATCTCGGCGGAAAGGCCCACCACGCCGTTGCTGCACAGGCCGTACCCGAGCAACGACGCGTCGTAGCGACGTCCCTGGATGTCGGTTGTGCAGGCGAGCGCCTTCTGCACCTCGGAGCGGAGCCGGTCCGGTTCATTGTGCAATCCCTGCGGCATGAGCACCACGTCGATGACGTTCCGAGAGCGAGCCGCACAGAAGTAGGCTTCGCGCTGCACCACTTTGCAGGCGATCAGTTGCAGTCGTTTCGCGCCGCCCGGCAAGGCGGTCAAATCAATCGGTCCAATCATGCACACTCACTACTGCACGTTTCCATCATTGGTTCTGGAGAACCTCGATCATCGCGGCGATGTTCTCGGGTTTCGCGTCGCCGGGGATATCGTGCGAAGGCGAGGCGATGTAGCCGCCCTGTTCGCCGACCCCGTCGATCAGCCGCCGGACCTCATCCCGGACCTGCTGAACCGTCCCGAACGGGAGCGTCCGCTGGATGCTGATGCCGCCGTAGAAGGTCAGCCGGTCGCCGTACCGTTTCTTGACTTCAAAGACATCCATCACCTCCGGCTGGAAGGGATTGAAGATGTCCAGGCCGCACTCGATCAGGTCGTCGAATAACTCATCGACTTTGCCGCAGGAGTGCAGCATAACAAGTTTCCCCTTGGATTTCACGAGATCACACATCGCGCGAAACCGCGGCTTGATGAACCGACGCCAGAGGTCGGGTCCCATGAGGACACCCCGCTGGTGGCCCCAGTCGTCGCCGAAACGGAAGATGTCCACCACCCACGTGCAGGCGTTTTCGATGATCGCCAGGTTGAATTCCAGAATGCGGTCCAAGAGCGTTTCGGCAAATCGCGGGTCGGAAACCATGGCCATCAGCACGTTTTCCATCCCCGCCAGCGTCCAGGCCCGCTCGAAGAGCGAGAAACCCAGGCTGACCAGCACGGCGGTGTCCCCGTTCGGCTTGACCATGGCGTCAAAGGAACGGTAACGCGCAGGGTCGTTCGGATCCGGGAACCGAAACGTGCCGACGTTCTCCGGCGTGACCCGTCGATTGCAGACGACGCCGATGTCCTTGTCCACGTGCCGATCCCACTGCACGCCAAACTCATCCTGCCAGATGTCCGGGGCAACCTCGACGAAGCGGGCATCCGGCAGGTGCGGCCGCAGCCAGGTGAAGCAGTTTCCCAATTTCGACTCGAACCGGTCGTCCCCGTAGTGTGCGGCCATCTTGACGCGGGCGGGTTGCGTGAACCGAATGTCATAGGGGACCTTGTCGGGCGATTTGTGGCTCACCGTCGCCAACACGCGTTCTCGATTCGTCACAATACAACCCTTCTGCTCTCCGACTACGGCTTGCAGGATTTGCACGGTTTCTTGCCGCCGGCAAGGGCCTCTTCCCGAGTCTGGTAGCGGACCATGTTGTCCGCAGAGATGTTCTGCGCCCAGCGACAGCCCGGCCGGTGAAACGCCCGGCCGTTCCTGGATGCGACAAACGTAGACGGCGACGTCACCGCCGGGGTTTGCAGCAAAAGCTGCGCCGGCCCCTGCGTCTCGGCTCCCGGCGCGTCCTTCGTCGCACCCAGCAGGCGACGGGCAGTTCTGTGGGCGTCGGCGAAGGCGCCCGTCTGGACCAGCACGGCGTCGCAGATCGCGCCGCCCACCTGGGACTTGGCCACGACAGCCATCGTCGGACCGACCCGCCAGACCTCGGTCAGCAACTGCCGATTCCCCTGGCCGGGGACAATCACGAGCCGGTCCAGCGCCGTCTGCACACGGAAAACGCTCTGGTCACTGCCTGGCACTTCCATTCCTTCGATGTGCACAACCAGCCTTGGCGTTGTCTCCGTCCCCCGCGGGACGACTCCGACGCCAGCCTCGCCGAGCTTGTGCAAGACCCGGGCCTTCACATCCGCTGCGTCGATCATCCGCTCGACGCCTGGCGTATCCCGCGTCGCCAGGACCACTGTGAGCTGGTTGACATCGGCCAGGACCGGGTCCGCGGAAACCAGCAGGGGTTCGTCGTTCCGGTCCAGCAGCACATCCGTCGCCCCACCGGCGGAAGCCGCGAGCAGAATCGCCATCCAACATGCGTGAACTGCCATCGTCTCTCCCTTCATTCGCGTCGGCTCCAGAATCTCGTTTCTACACTACGCCAATCGACTCCTCCACAGCAGCTTTCATCTTCGCCAGGCCGGTCCTGGCCACTTCCAGCGGGTCCTTGTCCCAATACACCTGGCTGAACAACTCCAGCGACAAGACCCGCGGGCCGCCGTTGGCACGCAGGGATGCGAGGATCTGCGGCAACGGTGCGATGCCGTCGCCGGGCATGACGCGGTCACGGTCCGCGATCTTGTCTCGCGGCGGATCGGCCGGGTAGTCGTTCATGTGCAGCACAGGCATCGCGCCGGCGCTGAGCATCTTCAGGCCCGCAAAGTCCGAGCCCCCCTTGTAGATGTGGTACACGTCGCCCAGCAGACACGCCTTCGGGTGGCCGCTTTCGACGATGACGAAAACGCACTCGCCAAGCCGATGCAGGTTCTTCGACGGACCCCACAGTTCCAGGGCGGGTGTGACGCCCGTCGAATCGCCAAGGTTCAGGATCGCTCGATATCGCTCGGCGACCTTTGCCAGATCGAGGATGGGGGCGTCGTTTCCGTTCGCGCCAACCGGGGGCGCCGCAATCCGCGTGCCGCCGATCTGGACCAGCAGGTCCATCTCTCGCTTGAGCTGTTCCAGGGCCCCGGCCCGTCTGGCGTCGTCATCGACGATCCACGCGGAAAACGAGATCGCCCCTTCCACGGTCAGGCCGTGGTCTTCAATTCGCTTGCGGACGTCCGCGAGCTTGCCGCCGGCCTTCACGTAGTCCTGGATCGTCGAGACCCACGGCTCAATCGCGCCGTAGCCCGCCTCCGCCGCGACGTCGATCTCCTTCTCCAGGCCGAGCTTCTGGCCGCGGATCGTGCTGGTGTTCAGGCTGTACCGGAAGAAATCGGCGCCCGCGGAAGCGGTCGTGCCCGACCCCGCAGCAGCCCGCACCCAATGACCTCCCAGCAAGGCGACGCCGGACGCCGCAACCAAGTCTCGACGGGAAAGACGATCTTGCCTCATGCTCAACTCCTCATCTCATGCCGGGGCGCCGAGCTGCTGCTCGATCTCCCCGAACTTCTCCTGGAGCAGATCGCGGGTCTTGGCCTCGACGTTCAGACGCAGCAAGGGCTCCGTATTGCTCGGACGGCAGTTGAACCACCAGTCCTTGAAATCGACCGTAACGCCGTCGAGGTGGTCGATCTTGCCCTCGCTGTACCGACGGGCCAGCTCCTCCATCCTCAGTTCCTTGTTGT
>JAGOLX010000051.1 GCA_017993835.1 Phycisphaerae bacterium | reverse complement strand
CCATGCCGAGCCTCCCGAAACCGTGACAAGATCGATTCCGAAAAGTCTCTACAGCAAACCGTCTGCTCCTCAAAGTGGCTGGTTTTGAACCCGATCTGACTGGCCGGTTTTACCCGATCCTTGACAGCGAGAGCAGCGGGGGTCCTCCCACTGCGCGTTGCGGCCTATTCCGTGATCGTCTGGAGGGTGCTGCGGAGCTTGCGGTCGGTCTTGAGCCGGGCTTCCACCCGCCGGCAGGCGTGCGACACCGCCGACTCGCCCACGCCGAAGTGCCCCGCGATCTGCCCCAGCCGGACCCGCCCCTGGCGCCACAGCAGGTACATCAGCGTGTCCCGCTCGGGCCGCTCCACGTGCCGCGTCGGATGCAGCAGCTCAGCGTATTCCCGCTTGCCCAGCCCGAGCCTTCGGCTGTATTCGGCCAGATGGTCCTCGATGGACCCGTGCGAGCGAAGGGCCTGCAACTGCGGCTTCTCGCGGTCCTGCCAACCCTCCAGACGCCGACCCAGCGACTCCACCACCGCCGACTTTCGGCCGGCGGACTCGATACGTGGCGCCAAGGAACTTCGCAGGAGCGAAATGGGACGATGGAATTGGGCCGTTTCGAGAGATGGATGTCACGCTGCAAAACAGCAGACGACAGAAAACCGAAACCTCGCTGGATTCACGGGCGGGGAAGATTTCGGCTCGGAGAGAGTATTCTTGTACTGGACAGGAACCCTATATGGATGACCCCCGATCTTCTCATTTGTGTACTTGACATGACAGGAACCCTATATGGATGACCCCTCTATTCCCTCTACCATTGCGATGGGATTTGATCTGCATATGAGCCTCGATACCAATACAGGTATTGCCTTACTGGCATCGTCAGATTCAGTCTAATCTCACCACTGTTCGGATCGTAGTAGTAGCCCCCTTTGCCATTCAGTGCGCGATATTCAGGGACTCGTTCCTGTCTGTTGGAGGTAAGATCCACATACATGCGGTCCCAATTCGCCGAACCACTTCGGCCGAGTGACTGACGCAACTGCGCGAATGAATCGGGATAGCATCCGCGCTCCTCACGTAGAAACTGGACATACCTGCGCATGGTCTTTAGACTAACCCTGATTGCACCGATGCGATGCTCACAGCGGTCGCGATACCAGCCAGAGAACCATAGCAGCGACGCTATGAGGAATAGCATCAGACACAGCGCAGAAGCAACAAGGCGAAGACATCTCTTGCTCCGCACCCAGCACAGGGAATGGGTACCCTTCAATAATCGTGCCATTGTTGCCCTATCTCAACATTTCACACACAAGCTATCCATGTTCAGCTAGAGAGTGATTTTCACACGCTTGGAGCCCCACGGCCACGCCGGCCATGGAGCGGGCCCCACAATCCACTCCGTCCACTCTTCGTTCGTAGGAAGTCCCCACATCTGCCCAGTCCATCCATACACAGTGGCGTAAGGCAGTAGCTCCTTGAATGCATACGCGACTGATTCGTGCCCGCCGTTCGCGCTATAACAGAAGTCGCAGTTTATGACGGCATTGGATGCAAAAGTGAACTGCATGAGCGTCTCGAACGAAAACATGTCCGTAGTAAGCCCGACTTGCTCCAATAACAGCCTGTGTTCCTGCGCTAATAACGTCGTCCTCTCGAAGGAAGTGTCAATACCAAGGCGACCAGTTACCTCTTTTTCGTCGTCATCTCCCTTGCCAATAGCGAGATGGCCCTGCTTATCGGAGTACCCATGTCCCTGTATATCCAAGTATACAATCTGGTCATACACGGACCTGGGGCTCCAATTGTCATCAAACACATTATAGATAAACAGCATGCGATACATATCCATTCGCGATTGAATTTGATACGCGTGAACAACCACCTCACCTCCACGCTGCATACCTATCACAAGAACGGGATGATCAACAATATCCTTCAACCCTTTGAATTGATTCATCTGCTGCTGTATCTGCTCAGTCCATTTCCCTGAAGGATCCGTGCAGATGACTGGATCATTCCCGCAGTATCTATACATATTCATCCCATCGCCGTAGCCGATGGGGTCGGTCTGGAGCAACCTCCCGATCTCGGGATGGTAGTAGCGGGCGCGGTAGTAGTAGAGGCCGGTGTCCTTGTCAAACTCCCGGCCTGTGAACATGAAGCGGTTGGGGTGGTTCGCGTCGCTGGCGGCCACCTGGCCGTAGACGCTGTATTCGTAGAGCTGGACGATGTCGCCGGAGGAGTCCGTCATCGCCACCACGCTGCCCAACGCGTCGTGGTGGTAGTACTGCGTGCCGGCGTAGGTCCCGCTGCTCTCGATCAGGCAGATCGGCTCGTCGATGCACGGGCCGTGGACGTACTTGCGGAGCAGCGTATCGTTGGCGTCGTACTCCGCGATGATCTGGTCGCCATCGTAGAGGAACTTCAATTCCGTCGTGCCATCGACCTTCTTCTCGACCCTCCGGCCGGACAGGTCGTAGACGTACTCGATCTCGTTCCAGTCATTCGCGTCGGGCATCATCCCCGTCCACACCACGCAGTCCACCCACACACAGTCGCTGCCCGCCGAGCCGCTGCTATCCTTGTGGTACAGCCAGCGGAGCGTGTGCGCACCTGTCATATCGTATCCCGCCACACGCGGCCGGGCCGACACGAATGGACACGGTCTCTCTTCAGACACGGATTTCACGGACGCACACGGATTCTCAATCGCCAATCATCCATCATCAATCGTCAATTCCTATCGCCATATTGCCTGAACCGGTCGGAATTGTCAAGAGAAAGCGACTGGCGGGCTGTGTCGAAGTTGCCCGCGGAGGGTTCTTCACGGATGTCATTGCGAGGAGCATCGCGACGAAGCAATCTCAATTCCCGGCGTGGGAGCTTGCTTCGCTTCGCTCGCAACGACATTCCCGGCAGTCCTCTGAAACGACGTTGCGTTCGCCCTGCGGTCACGGAGATCGGCGGTTGACACGGCGCGGGCTCGCGATAACATGGCTGTGATGTTGTCGAGGTAAAGGAGTACCAGGATGCAGAAGAATTGGCTGGTCTTGACCTTATTGCCGGTGTTTCTGGCGGTTGTGGGCTGTACGCAGAATGAGCGTCGCGAACCGGCGGCCGTCGAGCGAACCACGCCGGCCCCGAAATCCACCACGATGACGCTGTCGGCGGAGCAGTTGATGGCTCTGGACTGGAACGGCAGGCTGGTGGAACGCTCGATGATCCTGGACAAGCGGCTGGTCGGGACGGGCGTCGAGTTGGACATCCGTTTCCCCGGCAACAGCCCGAGGGTCTGTTCCATCGATCACACCTCGTCCGGAGCGGCCGGACGACGGGCCCTGGTGGGATTGGACGTCGGAAGATATGAGGCGTTTGCCCTGAAGTTCTCCCTGATCTCCGTCAACGTGCGAAGAGACGTGAATACCCCGCCGGAGATTGCGGTGGGCGCCGTTATCGGTCCCGCCGGCGACGGGCGGCACTCCGCCTGTGAGCCCATCGTGCTCGACCTGTCGGCAGACCGGGCCACCGGGATTGCGACGACCCCCATGCACACCGGCAAGATTCGGCTGATCGGCATTCACGTACACGCGGTGAACCCCCAGACTTGGGACGCCAACGGCGGCATCGTGACGGTTCGTGTGGAACCCGCGCCCGGCACCGAGGTCGTCGTTCCACCTGTCGACGTCCGCGAGGGCAGCCATCGAGAGCAGGATGCGACCGCCTTGCAGCGGAGGACCCGCACGAGGGAGATGCCTGCGCCCGCCTTCGGGACCAAGCGGGTCGGCGCGTGGTGAAATCCGTCAGTCCTGCGGCGGCGTCGCGGCCCAGACGGCCCACAGTCGGGCCTCCCGCCGGTCGCTCTTGCCTGCGGCGTAGAGGGTGACCTGTGTGTGGGACGAGTCGATCCCCTGGATTCGGGCGCTCAGGCGATAGCGGATCGCGACCCCGCCGCCGTCCCAGAGGGTCACGTCGCCGGTCTGGTTGTCGGGGAACAGTTCAGCACTCACGCCGGGCTGATGTCGCGGCGGGCCCATCGGCACATACCGTTGTCTGGCCCTGCGGGCGATCCGCTCGTAGACGGTCGCGTAGTCGGCCTCGACCTCGAAAGAATAGACGATATGCGTTTCGCTCTGCAGGCTCGACGCCTGGCGGAGTCCGCACCCGCCCAGCCACAGCAATGCCCAGACACCCCCGGCGGTCAGCGTTATGTAGAATCCCGGCAATCCCTTGCTCATCACTTCACGATCCCCTGTCTTTCTTGCGCACGTCCACTGTCTCAATCGGTTCCATTATGAATCCGCCGGTCGGGAAGGCAACGGAAAATGCCTGGGGGCACAGGGCAACGGGATGTGTGGAGCCGGGCGGCTTGCCCTATCGCACGCGAACCGAGCCGCTGGTGGCGTGCAGAGTCAGGCTGCCGGTCCCCTGACCGACGGACCCGCTGATGTGTCTGGGGTCCATGCGGCCCTGGACTTGGAGCGGCAGATCGCAGTCGATGGAGCCGCTTGTCGTGGACATCTCTACCCGCCCGGCGAAACCGGGCGGCGCGACGACGGTGACGCTGCCTGAGGCCGAGTGGACATCCGCGACGACGTCGGCGGGCGCGGAGGGAGAGAACTCCACCGAGGCGCTTCCGCTGGCCGATTCGGCCGTGAGGCGGGAGCAATCGATCTGGTCGGCGTCCACCCGCCCGCTGGCCGCGTGCAGGTCGATTTCTCTGGCGCGGACCTCGCGAAGCCTGACGGATCCACTGGCCGAGCCGATCCGGACGCGGTCCGCCTGCACCTGTTCGGCCGAAGCCCCGCCGGAGCAACTCTGCAATTCACAGGAGCCCAGCTCCGAGGCGTCGGACAGACGCACGCTGCCGCTGGCGGCGCTCAGGTGTACGTTGCCGGCACGGAGGGCCGATCCGGTCACCGATCCACTGGCGCTGTCCGCTCGGACGTTGCCCTGCAGGTTGACGATCTCGACGCTGCCCGACGCGCTATTGCACTCGGCGCTCGTCCGATGGGGTACGACGATGGCATAGCTGATGCTCACTGAGCGGCGATTACCCGTCTTCGGCCTGTCCGCCTTGATCTGGAGCTTGTCGCCGGACGGCTCGAACCGGATCTCGGTCGCCTCCGCGATCTCGCGGGCCTCCTCCTCGGTGGACGCCTGGCCTCGAATGGTGGCGACGACTCTCGCTTCGGTGACCTCTTGTCCTTCGATCCGGATGGACCCGCTGGCTGTCGCGACGGCCAGCGTCGAGCCGTCCGCCATCGCGTGTTGGAGTTCGACGGTCCGCTCGAAGTGAGCCCCCGACCAATCTCCGATGTCGATGTGGCATGCCCCGACGGACAGCGTCACAGCAGTCAGAGCCATTGCTTGTGTGAGGGACCTTGATGATCGCATGGTATCTTCCTTCCTGTCATTCGGGCGCCAGCCGCATACCTGTCGCGGGCGCGCCATATGCACTCAGTCGCATCCGGCGACGGATTATTTCATATAATGCTCGATCAATTTCCGGACCTGGTGGTTCTGCGGCGTTTCCTCCTCGTTGAGGGCGTCTGTCGCAGCGTCCAGTCGCCCAGGCTCCGTCCGGTGTGACAATCGCAGCACCGCCAGCGCCTCCCGCCGAATCTCCGGGACGTGCGTGTCGATCATCAGGTCGACCGAGGCCGCCGCGACCGAGGGATCGTGTTTATGGCCCGCGGCCTGGCCTTGGCTGTAGAGCCGCTCGAGTAGTTCCCGCTTGGCAAAGGTCTGCAAGAACGCCTTCTCCAGGAGGATGATCTCCTGTGTCGAGAGCAGGGCGGATTCCGCGCGTTTCTGCAATTGCCCGGTGTCCTCGACGCCCAGCAGGTGCAGCACGTGTCCCCACGTTCGGCAGGGCAACATCTTGACTTTCGTGATCTCCTGCAAGGCCTTTCGCTCGCAACTGAGAAAGACGGTGAGCATCTGCTGGGCCGCCTCTCGCGTGTGGATCTGCTGTTGTCTGCGGACGAGATCGAACTGCCAGGCGTCGGCCTTCTTGGCCGGTGTGTCCGTCTGTACAAGGGCACAGAGGTTGCGGGCCTCCTCGGCAGCCGCCTTCTGGACCGCCGGCAGGGTGTCCTCATTCAAACTCTCCGGGATGTCCGGCACATCCAGCGCCTTCGTGACCGCGGTGTCGCCCAGCGAGACGGTAGGGGGCTTGGCGCGAGCGACGGCCCGCCCTTCGCGAGCGCTTCGCATGAATCCGAGGAAGGCGGACGCGGTGTCCTGGTGTTCTCCCTTCTTCGCCCAGGGGCCGAGCACCTTCCGCCAGGTCTTGTATCGATGCTCGTCCTTGAAGTACTCGCGGATGTCCACCGCCAGGCCCGAGGCCACGCCCGCCTCCTCGCTCTGCTCGGTGATCGTCTGGATCCCGTGCAGGACGGCGAACATGTTGTCCTGGTACTTCTCTGCGCTGCCGTCGGTGAAGCGGCGGAGCTTTCGGATCGTCACGGCCATGTTGTCCAGCATGAGGTCATTGACCGTGAGCACGTACGGCGGGACCTGTTCGGCCTGCTCGAACTCGGCCATCTCCATCATTCCGGCCAGTAGGCCGTTCTCCGTCTGTGTGTCGTCTTTGGTGGGTGCCTCGCTGGTGACCTCTGCCTCCTTCTGGATTCTCTTGAGCAGTTCGTCGACGCCCCAGACGGCGCGCTTGAGCCGGCGTTCCTGGAATCCGTAGTAGACCTGCACCGGCGCGACGATCTTCAGGACGAGCAAGCCCGACAAGCCCAGGCCCACATAGAGGAAGACCCGACCGTACCGACGCAGGGCCGCGGTCATCTCGTCGATCGGATTCTCGCGGCGCTGGGGGGGGAGGTCCACGAACGCCTCGTCGTCCGAGTCCGCTCGGGCCCAGGACGACGCGGTCAGCGCGAGCACGAGCAGGGCGCCGACCGCCCACACCTGCAGGAATCGCTGCCCGGCCGGACGCCTGGAACAGAGCAGACCCCTTCCGTCCGTCCTCCGGACGACACCGGCCACTTCTTGCGGATCAGGAGATTGCATCGAAGCACCTCCGTGCCCAACGCTCGATGGGCACCACCCCTATTCTATCATGGTCATGGTAGTTGCCTATCCCCCGTGGGCGTCTTTTTCCCATGTCGTTCAGCCACTTCTCCCTGTGGGACGAGCGTCCCGCTTCCGTCCACGTCCCATGCGGTTCCCCAGTAAGGGATTTACCTACTTGACAGTCTCATGGGGCGTCCCTAGCGTGAACACAACATATGAGCGAAAGGGGTCGCGGGAGGCGAGCGAATGGGCAGCAGGCTCGAACGAGAGTCGAAACAGATTGTGGATTGCTTGGTGCCATGAGACAGGCAGCAGTTGCCGCGAGCCATCACGGCAGCGTCGAGGAAGCGCCGGATCAGCCCGAACGATGAGAGGTTTGTATCTGCGTCGCGCCCGCTGAAAAGACGGGACAGCGTGTTTCCCGCTGGTGACAGACGCTATTCTAACGAGAGGTCAAACATGAAGTCGAGAGTATGCTGGGCCGTCGTGTTCCTGCTCGTGGGCACCGGGTGTCGGAAAGAAGAGAACGATAGAGCCCAGGTCCAGAAGTGGCCCTCTGTGGAGGTCGCAGCGGAACTGCCGGTGTTCACGAAACAGGCGAATGAAATCGAGATTGCCGACAGTTTCAGTAAGATGCACCCAACCGTCGTGCTGGGAGCCGTCGTGAAACTGACCACCGGTGAGGTCATTTCGGTTGAGCACTGCCTCACGAGTGACGCGAAGCCCCAAACGACGGCCGTGTTGGAATTGGTTTTCAAGAGGTTCCTGGAGAACTCCGCGATTGCGAGTGCGGAATGGCTGGGCTATCTCAAGGGGCAGGTGAACGATACGACGCGTGCAGAAGTGACGGTCACGGAAGTATCCGATGCTTCCATTGACGTTTCCTCTATCGACGATGGCAGGCTGCAGGCCATTGTGTCCAGGATTCCGGCGGGCGAGCGCGGCAACCATGGCATTGTCATCGGCTACCGGGATTTCGCCCTCAGTGCCAGTCTGTTCAAGGAACAGGGGATCGAGGGCCATATCAGCGGCTACGGCGCGAAGATCGGCGGCAAGTGGTTCGGGAAGCGCGAGGATGTGACGATGGATCACCGACTTGTGGCGGTCTGGAGTCCTCTTCCGTTCGTCGTCCAGACGATTAGCAACCGCAGCGCCGTGTCTCCCACGACCTCGTTTGCGGAGATCACAAGGGGCGCGTTGACTCGCAGGGAAATCCAGATCGCGCCTACGGCGGAGCGGAGGTCCTACGTGATTCGTCGGCAGCCGTGACTTCGGCCGAGCCAGCCACACGCCACCGTATTGGTGCATCCCATGATGCCCACAGACTTCGCGGTTTCCATCGCCTGCTCCAGGCAGTCCAGGGCATTGTCCGTCTGATCTGTCTGTCTATCCCGTCCCGACCCGCAGCGACACAATTGAGTGTGACAGCGGAATGTGATATGGTGGTAGCGTCGTGTCCAGATGTCGACGATAGACCGGTTTCAGAGGGTACTATGTGGATCCGTCATGCGAACCTCGTTGTTCTCGCACTTGCCGTCGTTATGCCGTCGTGCCTGGAGGCCGCCGAGTCGGACAAGGCGAATCTCTCGCCTTCGCCCAATCTGTTGGCGCACTGGACGTTCGATGAGTTGGTGGAGGGGAAATTCGCAGATGTGGGCGGCGGGGGGCTGACGGCCAGTGTGGGGGGCCACGTCTCGCGGAGAGACGGCGTCCTCGGATCGGCGCTGGCGCTGGAAGGGCCTTCGGCGGTTCGCGTTCCGGCGAGCGAGGCGTTCGCGAATCTCCCTGGGTTTGCGATTTCGGCCTGGGTTGCTCCGGTCGAGCTTTCCGGCTATCGCGAGATCTTCCGCAAGGAGGACGGCGACCGGCGAATCCTGTTCTCGTTTCAAAATGAGGGTCGCATCCTGGCACTCGGTCTGCAAACCGAGGGGACGGGCTACCTGGAACTCGATGCGCCGATCGATCCGGCCTCGCTGACCGATCGTCAGTGGCACCACGTGGCCGGAACCTACGACGGTCGGAGAATGACGGTCTACCTGGACGGCCTGGTCATCGGCGTGCGGGGCAGATCGGGACGGATTCTCTCGGGCGGCCCCGCAGAGGCGTTCATCGGTTCGTCCAGTGGGACAGGCGAGCACTTCCAGGGCGGGATCGACGACCTGCGGATCTTCAGGACGCCCCTGACGGCCGGTGAGCTGGCACGGTTGTACGAGGACGGGCTGTCGGCCGCCGCGGGCGAACTCGGCCGATACCGCGAGCGAGCCCAGGCGCTGTACCAGGAGAAGGCGACGTATGCGGAGACGATGGCGGCGACTCGCCGGAGCCTGCTGGCAGAAGACGGGCCGGATGTCCTGCTGCGGATCGTCCAGTCGAAGCTGGCGGTCGGATTCCCCGACGCCTACAGCGAGTTCCTCGAGATCACCGGCAGCCAGCCGGCCGCCTACCTGAGGGCGCGGGACAATTCGTGGAATCTGGCGCAGGCCAGGCGGCTCATGGGCATGGTGACCGAGTACAAGCCGCTCACGGAGGGGCAGTGGGCCCGACTCAGCGAGGCTCAACGCGCCGCTTGGCGCGACGTGGAGGCCCTGGAGGCCCGCTTCGCCCGTCTGGAGGCGATGGGACAGGGCGGAACGTGCGATGCCGACTGGATCGAGGCCCTGTTCGACGCCGGTCGGCGGATCGTCCGCAGGCCGGAACAGCATGAACCGGTGGCGCCCTACGTCCAGCCGTACACGCCTGCAACACGCGACTACTCGGCCGACGAGGCCGAGGAACTGTTGAAGCGGGACTGGCTGCATCAGGCCGAAGGACCTGTCACCGCGAAGCGGATCGGGCAGGAGATCGCCTGGGCCCGTCACGTCGCGGCCCGGATCGAGCGGGAGCACGGCGTAGCGGTCGACTTCTCGCGGGAACTGGCGGAACTGGACAGCCTGGAGGCCAAGGCGGCCAACGTCGCCGATGAGACGCTGTATTTCGCGGTCCGTCGGGTCAAACGCAAAATCCTGTTCGCCAATCCCGTCGTCGATTTCGACCGGGTGCTGTTCGTGGACATCCCGTTCCCGCAGGGCTCCGAGTGGCGGCACGAGACCCGTCACCGACTGGGGTACATGGCGGTGCCAGGCGGGAGGCTCTTGGTCCTGGACGGCCTCTCGCCTGCGGGACATCTGACGAAGCTGATGCCGGTCGAGCCTCTGCACGGGACGTTCTGGCGTCCGGATCTGTCGTTCGACGCGCAGCGGGTGCTCTTCTGTTTCCATCCCGCGAATGAGAAGGCGTTCCACCTCTACGAGATCAACATCGACGGTTCCGGCCTGCGTCAAATCACCGGCGGCATCTACGACGACGTGGACCCGGTCTACCTTCCGGACGACGAGTACATCGTCTTCGCCAGCACGCGCGGGCACAACTACGTCCGCTGCATGCCGCCGACGAACTCCTTCACGCTGACGCGGTGCGACCTGGACGGTCGGAATATGTACCTGATCTCGCGGAACAACGAGCCCGACTACCTGCCCTCGCTCATGCAGGATGGCCGAATTCTCTACACCCGCTGGGAGTACACGGACAAGCCGCTGTGGCGAATCCAATCGCTGTGGACGATGCAGCCTGACGGCGCCCAGGAAGCCACGTTCTGGGGCAATCAGACGGTCTGGCCGGACCTGCTCAAGGACGCCCGCCAGATCCCGGGCAGCCATCGGGTCATGTTCACCGGCTCTGCCCACCACGACTGGTTCGCTGGGAGCATCGGCATCGTGGACACCCGCAGGGGCCTGAACTTCCCGCATGGCCTGACGAAAGTCACCGCCGAGACGCAGTGGCCCGAGTCGGGCAACGGCCCGGTCGATCCGATCGAGTCGAGCCGGTATCACACGAGCGGATGCTATCAGGCCTATCAGAGTCCGTATCCGCTCAGCGAGAGCGACTTCCTCGTCTGTGCCGAGCGGGAAGGCAAGTTCGTCCTCTACCTGATGGACACCGACGGGAACCGCGAGCTGATCTACGAGGGGACGCACAACATCCTGCACGCCATCCCGGTGAAGGCTCGTCCAAAACCGCCCGTGATCCCGTCCTCGGTGCAGTGGCCCACCCTGGCCGAGCGGCAGCATCCCGCCGATGGCGTCATCTACAGCTACAACGTGTACCAGAACGCGCCCGCCCAGCTCCGCGGCAAGGCCAGGTACCTGCGCATCTTGACGATGGACGCCAAGACGTACAGCTACTGGTACAAACGGCCGTACGCCTCGACCGGCCCGGTCGTGTCCATGGTGTCCTCCGAAGGGGTCAAACGCATCCTCGGGACCGTGCCCATCGAGGCCGACGGTTCCGTCAGTTTCAGTGCGCCGTCGGGCAAGACCCTCTACTTCCAGTTGCTCGACGACAACCAGCGTGCCCTCCAGACCATGCGGTCCGCCACGGGCGTCATGCCGGGCGAGGCGAGAGGCTGCCTGGGATGTCACGAGATGCACAGCACCGCGCCGGCTGCCGTTCGTCCGGCGATGGCGCTCTCCCGCGCCCCGTCGCGGATCACCCCGCCGCCGTGGGGCGACGAGTCCATCAGTTACATGCGGTTCGTGCAACCTGTCCTGGACCGGTACTGCGCCCGGTGCCACCAGGGCGACGGCGAAGCCCGCAAGACGCTCGACCTGACCTTCCGCGGCGACGGCCTCTTCAAGGAGCCCTATGTCACGCTGCTCGGCAACCCCACCTGGGGCGAAGCGTATCATCCGCCCAAGGACCCGCCGCCGGGCTTCGGCTTTGCCGACACGATCCTGGTCGAGGCCTACGACACGCGCGATCCTGCCGCGTACGTGACGCCCGAGCCGATGACGAAGCTGTCCTACCGTAGCCGGCTCGTCGAGCGGGTCTCCAGCGGACAGCACCACGATGTCCGCGTGGACGAGATCAGTCGTCTGCGGGTGATCGCCTGGGTGGACGCGATGGGACCGTACGTGGGCGACGAGGAGATCCGCGAGATCGACGACCCGCAGTTCCAGGGGGTTGACTGGCTGTCCATTCGTCCTCAGATCAAGAACGCGCCCGTAGTCGTCCGACCCGGCCCCATCGAGAGCGGGCCATAGTGGCGGCAGGAGTCGTGCTCGGCACACGAATCTCCGATACTGGAAGTGTGTGGCGCTTCGAATATCAAGACGGCCTGGGATGCCGGAAAGCGAGGGGACAGGTATGGGACAACCCTACGCGGCGCGATTCGAATTGTGGTTCGTGCCCGACTCAGGGCAGGGAGAGCGGAAGCTGCTCGAACGAATCTTCAAGATCGAGGGATGGCAACGGTAGAGAATCGGGGACGAGCCGGCGTGCGGCGGCATGGATTCATCGTTGCGAGACCTCTGTGCCTGTGCGGTTCGCGCTGATGAACAACACCGCCCCTCGCGCCGGGAGGGCGAGAGCGACCTCGCCCGACGGGGTCATCGTCGCCCATTCGGTCTGACCGGTGTCTGGATGCGCCGCGAGCCACTGCCCATTCGTGCCGAGTGAGATTGCACCAGTGTAGGGCTTGTCGCCTACGTTCACGACGAGCCGGATGTCTCTGCCCTCGCGCGAGAACCGACCGATCACGATCCGCTCGCTCGGGACAGTCAATCGGCCGTCAGGGACCGTCGCGAGCAGGGACTCCATGTCGAAAGCTGCTTTTGCGGGCTCGTCGGAGAATACCTTTCCGCCCGCGGCTTTGAACCGGCCCACGACGGATGCACAGGACTCGGGCAGCTCCACGCCGGCGGGCAGGACCAACGCGGTGAAGGAGTGTCCCGCGAGCGAGAGGCGTCCGTCGCGGACCTCCGCGCCCGCCAACGACTCGTGGTCGACCAGGGCAAACGGGATCTGGCGTCTGGTCATCTTCTGGCCCAGTGCCAGGAACGAGTTGACGGTCTGTTTGAGCCTGGGGGACTGGCTGTCCTGCGTCAGTTTCTCGCCCACCGGTCGATACTCGGGCCACAGGTCGTAGATCGGGTAGTACAGCAGCACGCAGGGGGCGAGCCGGGCCTCGCGGAGGACCGCATTGAGCCGGCCCACGTAGTCGCAGTACTGGCGGTACTCGGTCGGCTGTCGCTGGCGGTAGCCGTAGTACAGCGTGAACTCGGTGACGCCCAGGGCGGCCTGCCATGCGGCGGTCGCCTGCATCCGGTTCACCGACGCGGGTCCCTGGCCCGCCATGGTCTGCGAGAAGTCGCTCACCTCGGTCATGACCCGCCGGGCGCCGTTGAGAACCGCGGCCGACGCGGGCAGGATTGCGGTCATCCAGCCCGAGTGGATCACCGCCTCCGGGTCCGACGTGAGCAGATCCAGGCCGGGGATGTCCATCTGCCGGAGAGCCTTCAAGGCGTTTCCCTCCAGGGGCACGTGGTGCAGCGGCGTCTCCTCCCACAGCGTATGTCCGGACGACGCGACGCCGTGCTCCTGGCACCACCGTCGAATCTGGCCGAAGTATCGGTCGGCCGTCAGGTCCGCGATCAGAGACCAGAACTGCCGTCGCACCTGCCGGTCGGATTCGGATGTCCCTTCGAAGAGGCTCCGCCGGGCCGCCATGAGGTCCTCGCCGTAGCGCTTCTGGTATAGCGCAGGGAGATCCTGGACCCATGGGACCGACGGCAACGCCTTGACGTTCGGGTCGAGCGGATCGGCGACGCGGACCTTGGTCCGGACGTCGTCGGGAAGCGGGCCCAGATTCACCGCCATCAGCGAGGGCTCGTCCGTGAAGAATGCCTGGATGGTCGTGCCGAAATGGTCCTTGAGCCGGGTCCAGTAGGCCTGGTGGGTGACCTCGATGAAGCATCGCATCGCCTGCTCGTCGATCAGGTTGGGGTAGCGTCTCGCGGCGTAGTAGTTATTGCTGGCGTGCGTATGCTCATAGGCGGGCCGCAAGGCGAACGGCTCGGGCCGCGACGGGTCCCAGGTCAGCGCCAGGGCTTCATACGCGGGATTCCGCTGGAGGACCAGCCCGCCCGCGGCGGCGCTCGGGTATCCATCTTCATCGTAGATCCAGACGACGAGTCCCGCATCGCGACAGGCGTCGACGGCCTGAACCAGCGTCTGCCAGTGGGTGTCGGAGACCAGGTACTCGCTGAAATTCACGTTGCAGACGATCCCTCCCAGCCCAAGATCTCTGAGGGCCGTCATAGCCGGGACGGTGGCCTGCGCGGCAGGGATTCCGTGTACGATCTGGAGCGGACGCAGGGGGGCCGGCGGTTCTCGCCACGCGGCGGCCCAGCCCGCAGGCAGTTGTGGGCGCGCGTCCGTCGCGGCCGGACCTTGTCCCCGCACGGAGCCAAAGGCAAACAACGCAAAGATTGTGAACACCAAACACAAGACCGCTCGTCTCAATTCCATGATTATGACTCCATCGATCCGCCCGACGTCGGGCATGCAGCCATCCGCGACGACCTGGACAGATGGTACGACAGCCGCCCGGAAATGGCAAGTGTCCGGGTGTCCCAGGAAGTGGACTCCCGCCCTTGCGGGAATGACATTCGAAGGTTTCCATGAACCCCTATTGCACGCGTGCAGATATAATCATTCACCCGTGTCGTCTCCGATCTCATTTTTTCACTTGCCCCGGCCGGGGGGTCGCGGCTATAACAGTCTGGTGAAGGACGCCCAGACGAGATCCTGACATGTTCTGCACTTTCTGGACCATGGAAAGCGACATGTATGGATGTGATCGAGTTGTTCAAGGAGAAGGCGCAGAAGCATCACTTCTCGGTCGTGCTGCCCGAGGGCTGGGATGAGCGGGTCCTCCAGGCCGCGCGACGATTGAAAGACGAGGGCATCGCCCAACCCATTGTGCTCGGGACGCCGGAGCAGATCGAGACGGCGGCGGCCGGCGCCGGGCTCTCTCTCGATGGCATCGCGATGGTCAATCCCCGCGCCAGCGAGAGGCTGGACGCCTATGCCGAGCACTACTGCCGCCGCCGGCAGGGCATTACCCCTTCGGTGGCGCGGAACGTCCTTCGCAAGCCGCTGTTGTACGGAGGCATGATGGTCGCCTGCGGGGACGCGGACACCGCCGTCGGCGGGGTCGCCAGCGCGACGACGATCCTGATCCAAGCCGGTGTGTTGACGGTCGGACTGTTGCCCGGTATCCAGACGCCGTCCAGTTACTTCCTCATGATCGTCCCCAGCTTTCTCGGGCAGAAGGACAAGGCCTTTATCTACGCGGATTGTGCGGTGAACATCGACCCGACGGCCGAGCAGCTCGCCGACGTCGCCCTGGCCTCCGCGGTCAGCGCCCGTCGGATTCTCGGGGAGGAGCCGCGGGTGGCCCTGCTGTCCTTCTCCACCCAAGGCAGCGCGTCGGGTCCGGTCGTGGACAAGGTCCGGCGGGCCCTCGCCATCGCGAGGCAGCGGGCGCCGGACCTGGCGATCGACGGGGAGTTCCAGGCGGACGCGGCCCTGGTCCCGCGGGTGGCCGCCAAGAAGGTCAAGGGCGCCAGCCGGGTGGCGGGACAAGCCAACGTCATCATCTTTCCCGATCTCAATTCCGGAAATATCGCGTATAAACTGACCCAGTACATGGCGGGTGCGAGGGCGATCGGGCCGTTCCTCCAGGGCTTTGCCAAGCCGATTACGGACCTGTCGCGCGGTGCGACGGCGGACGATATCGTAGCCACCGTGATCCTGACCCTGGGCCAGCTCCTGTAGGGCCTCGGTCGCCGGGGCGAAGGGGTGTTTGTGGAAAGGCTTCGTGCAAATGAAGGTCCTCGTGATCAACGCCGGCAGTTCGTCTGTGAAGTACTACCTCTACGAGATGCCCCAGGCTGCGGTGGTCGCCAACGGGTCGGTGGAGCGGGTCGGGGAGGCCGTGTCGAAGCTGACGCACTGGCGAGACCATCAGATGCACGAGACCCCGGTCCTCGCGCTGGACGTGGACGACGCGATGAACCTCATGTTCGATACACTGGTCGATGCGGATATCGGGGTCCTGTGCCATCTGTCGGAGATTGGAGCGGTGGGACACCGGGTGGTCCACGGCGGTGAAGAGTTCACCGGCTCGGTGCTCATCGATGAGCACGTGATTGCCTCGATCGAGAGGTACGCGGACCTGGCGCCGTTGCACAACCCGCCCAACCTGGCGGGCATCCGTGCGGCGGAGCACCGCCTGCCCGGCGTGGGACAGGTGGCGTGCTTCGACACCGCGTTCCACGCGACGATCCCCAAGGTGGCGTACATGTACGCGCTGCCGTACCAGCTCTACGAAACATACCATATTCGCCGCTACGGGTTTCACGGGATCTCGCACCGGTATGTTGCGCGACGAGCCGCCGCGATTCTGGGCCGGGGCAAGTACGAAATCAATGCGATCACGTGCCATCTGGGCAACGGCTGCTCCATCACCGCCATCAAGGACGGGCACTCCATCGACACCTCGATGGGTTTCACCCCCCTCGAAGGCGTGCCCATGGGGACACGTTCGGGCGACCTCGATCCCGCGATCCTCTTCTACCTTGCGGACAAGGGCTACAGTGCGCAATCGCTCAAAATGCTCTGCAACAAGGACAGCGGCCTGCTCGGCATCTCCGGCCTGTCGAACGACATCCGCAACCTGCTCGATCTGGCGGAGCAGGGCAACGAACGTGCGGCCCTGGCTATCGACGTCTTCTGTTATCGCATCCGCAAGTACATCGGCGCCTATGCGGCGGTGCTCGAGCCGCTCGATGCCATCGTCTTCACCGGAGGCATCGGCGAGAACGCCTCCCGCCTGCGCGAACAGATCTGTCGGGGCATGACGCAACTGGGCGTTCACTTCGATGCCTGCGCGAATGGGCGGGTGACCGGTCAAGAGGCGGAAATCAGCGCCGTCGGCAGCAAGGTCAAGGTGTTCGTCATCCCGACGAACGAGCAGTTCGCGATTGCGAAGGACACCTACGACTTGACCGTTCACAGACCGGTGGCCGCTTCCGGCTGACCGGACGACCGTGTTCCTACAAGGCCAGGTTGGCTACGTCGCCGCCTTTCGTCTTGATGGCGTCGTAGTACACCTGGAAGCGGTCCTTCAATGCCTTCAAAGAGGTCTCCAGATTCGCCAGGTCGGTCTTCAGTGTCTTCGCCTGCTCGCCCAGCGCCTCGGTGAGGGGGATTTCCTTGATCTTGGCGGTCAGCTTTTCGAGATCGGCCTGCTTGGCGAGGATCGCCTCTTTGTACTTGAGCGCGGTGGCCTTCAGACTGTCGACGCTCATGGCTTCCGCTGCCGCCTTGATCTCGCTGACCGGCTTGTCGATCTCGACTTGTGCGGGTGCGGCGGCTGGGGTGGATGGGGCAGGGGCCGACGCCGTGGCGGCGCCCCCTCCCGACGTGCTCGGGGACGTCGGTTCCGGGGCCTTCTTGCTGCATCCGGCGAACACGGAAAGGGAAACGACCGCGAGGCAGACAACCATGCTGAGTTTCGTGAATCTCATTGCGAACTCCTTTCCTGGTGGATTCATCGTATCGTCATACGCTACGGTCAGACTATCTCCGATGCCACGCACGGGTCAAGGAAAAACATCCGTCATCTGGCCTTGATGTCATAGCACAGCAGCAGATCCTGATCGCGGATGTATAGTTTTCCGTTGGCGATCACCGGGTGAGACCAGGCCGGCAGGCGGGTGCGGTCGGGCTGTTGGAAACGGCTGCGTTCGGTGTATTGCTTCGGATTCGGCTCGATCAGGCACACCGTGCCATCCTCCATGCGATAGTAGAGCAAGCCGTCCGCAAAGGCCAGCGAACCCTTCGCACGACGACCAACGCTTTCGCGCTGGTCCCACAGGACCTTGCCGGTCTTGAGGTCGAGACAGACGAGGGCGCCGCCCTCATTGCCACCGCTGGCGCCGTAGAGACAGCCATCGAGGAGGATCATGCCGCCGTGGTGGTTCTGCATGTCCGTGGTGGCGTAGACCTCCTCGGCCTTGACGGCACCATCGGCATCCTTGCCCAGCTTGACGAGCCCGGCGCCTGCGTCATAGGCGGAGGAGGCGAAGACCATCCCTTCGTGGTAGAGCGCCGTTGAGCAGTTGATCCCCATGCGATTGGCGGGTTTGTCATACCGCCAGAGGAACTTGCCATCGGACGCTGCGACTCCGATAAGCGTTCTTGCAGTCAGTTGCACGTACTGGCGCTGTCCGTCGAAGTCGATGGCGATGGGCGAGGCGTAGGACGCTCCGGCACCGCCGCCGGGACCTCCTCGACCGCCGCCGGGGCCGGCCGGTGCTTGCGAACCGCCGGCGGGGCTGTCGGGCAGTTTGGCCTTCCAGACAGTCTCACCGGTCAGCTTGTTCAGGGCCACCAGGATCGCATCGGCGCCGCCGGGGGTGACGATCACTTTGTCGCCATCGATGAGGGGCGATTCGCGGTAGCTCCACATGGGCACTCGTCCGCCGAAATCCTCCGTCAGGCTGCGCCGCCAGATGATCTCGCCGTCGGCGACCTGCAGGCACGCGACGTTGCCGGCGAGCCCCTCGACGTAGAGTCGTCCGCCATCGACCGTCGGCGTACACGCCGGCCCCTCTTTCCCCTGCGAGGCCCGCTGCGAAAAGGCCGGTCCAAGGGGCGTTACCCAGATCTCACTACCGTCCTTTTCGGACAGGGCCCAAACGACTTCCTCCTGGCCGCGATTGCTCATGATGAGGATCCGTCCAGCGGCAATGGCCGGACCACCGTCGCCCCCGCCGAGCTTGTCGATCCTCCAGGCCAGCGGGGGGCCGCCGTTCGGCCATTCCTTGAGAAGACCGGTGTCCGCGGACTTGCCGTCGCGGTTGGGTCCCTGCCATTGCGGCCAATCCTCCGCATTCGCGTCCAGAGGCGCAAGACAGCAACAACTGAGAGTGCAAAGAACAAGCAGGCAGGAGCGGCGATTCGTCGAGGTTCTCATAGGATTCCTCTGTGTATTGGTTGCTGATCGTTGATTGTGCCACGATTTCCTACATAGCGACGTTCTGGCTCCGTGAGATATTGCATAATCTGGAAATGGAGCACCGCGGAAAAGCGTTCGGAACGAGGCGCTACGGCCCAATCGCTCGCCTTCGCAACCAGACCTGACCGACGCCGGCTTGCTTGAACGCCCGCAGCAGCGCCGGCTTCTTCTGGGACCGGTCGAGATTCAAACCGGTCTCCTGCGAGACATCGTCGCGATTGGGCCCGCGACATTGCGGCCTGCCGATTGACTTCATTCAGCTACTCTAACACACCTTAACCGCCTCTGGTCCCGGACGAGGAGCTTGCCATCAGACAGGGCCAGCGGCGACCAGTTCTGAGTCGAGCCTCCCACTCGGGAGGCCATAGGGTCGTTTTCCGATCCTGTGCCTCCTTCTCTGAGCACCTCTGCCGATGCAAGGGGCTTGAACCCGGAAGGATCAGGCTCGATGAGATACAGAGTCCTCCTGCCGTCGGTAGCCAGAAGCAGACCGTCGACGAGAATCATACTGCCTTTGTTGAACTGAGGGGAACGCTCCGTCTTCCACAGGATCTTGCCATCCATGCTCATGCACGTCAGGCCGTCATGCCGGTTGTTGGTTCCGTACTGAGCATAGAAGTAGCCATTATGCAGTATCGGCGGCTTTGTTTGATCGCCGAATTCTTCGGTTCTGAAGACCTCTGTGGCGCCGTAGCTGCCGTCTGTCTTCTTCTCGACCTTGATCATCACGGCGCCGAGTTCATATCCGCCCACAACGAGCACCTTGTTATCACCGGCGTCCACGGCACTGGGCACCGAAATGTGACACCGCCACTGATCGTATTTCCAGAGAGTCTTTCCCGTAAGGGATTCTATTCCGACAACATTCCCCAAAGCATCTGGCAGTTCTGGATGCCCGATACGATTGGTCGATGAAGTAACCATTACGACATGGTCTGTTCCATCGATCTTCACAGTTGCCGGACTGACATAGGTCTCATTGCCAAGATTGGGCGTCTTCCAGACGACGTTGCCTGTGCGTTTATCATAGGCAACCACGCCCGCTTGGGGAGCTTGCGAAGCGACAATTAGCAAATCGCCGTAGACAAGAGGACACTGAGTAATGGCCCAGATCGGAATTCGACCGCCGCCGAAGTCCTTCCATACGTTCTTGTTCCAGACGGCCTTGTGTGTATTGGTGTCTATGCAATAGAGATCCCCATAGGGACCGCACGAGTAGACACGGTCGCCCTCCACGAGGGGCACGCTGCGCGAGCCGGGAAACATGACCCGCCCGGGAGCGTCATAGGCAAAACTCCAGAGCTCGTTGCCCTTGGAGAGGTCTAAGCACCGCAATGTATCCCCCACCTTGTCATCCCGGTCGAGCAAGTACACCTTGCCATCTTTGACGACGGGGCCACCGTAGCCTATGCCAACCGCAACGGTCCACAGCACCTCCGGCCCTTGCTCAGGCCAGGAACGCAGAAGTCCCTTCTCCGGCGAGGTTGAGTTTCTGGCCGGTCCCAGATACTGAGGCCAGTCTGCCGGCCAGGCGCGGGTCGTGAACAGGCAGCAACCGATGGCAATGACTAACGCGGGTCCACGACAGGATCGATTCGATGGCGTTCTCATATGGCTCCTTCGCACTCTCGTCCTTGCGCTGCGATGGCAACTCGGTCTACCTTTACCCCAACCGAGTATGAAGCATCGCTGCAGTTCGATCAATGCCTAAACCTACGAATTCCTTGCCTAATCCGACGTTGCGCCGTATGATCGGGCATTATGAAGATCCCCGCAGACAACCGACTTGTTGCACTCCTGGACGGGCAGACCCCGCAGGAAGGGCCCAATCCCACCACATTGGCAGGCGTGAAGCTCTATCGGATCTCGCGGCCTTTGCCGAGACATGCCGCCCTGTATGAGCCCTGGATCATCATCATTGCCCAGGGCTCCAAGCGTGTCTATTTCAGCGGGGACGTCTATACCTATGATGCTGACAACTATCTTGTCACGGCTGTGCCGATGCCCGTCGAGTGTGAGACTCCGCACGCCAGCCCGCGGAATCCGATCCTGCTCCTTGCGATCTCAGTCGATCCCTTAATGATCGGCGAGTTGCTTCTGGAAATGGACGGCGAGTCTCCCAACCCACAGTCGGTCCCGCGTGGTCTGTGCGCAAGTCCTCTCACCCAACCGTTGAGAGACGCAGCGGTTCGTCTTCTCGACTGCCTGACGTCGCCGGTCGATTCCAGAGTCCTGGGTCCGCAATTCGTTCGTGAGATCGTCTACCGCGTGTTGCAGGCCAAGGGCGGCGATGCGCTACGCGCGTTGGTGGCACGCGACACCCCCTTCGGCCAGATCAGTCGTGTGCTGAATCATCTGCATCGGAACTACGCCGAGGCGAGCGATGTCGAATCGCTCGCACGACAGGCCAGGATGAGCCCGTCCACCTTCCATCAGAAGTTCAAGGCTGTGACCAGCATGTCGCCTCTGCAGTATCTCAAGAGCGTTCGGCTGGGCAAGGCGCGTCTCCTGATGACTCAGGAAGGGTACACGGCCAGCGCCGCGGCCTTCGCGGTCGGGTACGAGAGCGCGCCCCAGTTCAGCCGGGAGTACAAGCGTCTGTTCGGCGCCGCTCCTGTTCAAGACGCAAAGTGCACGCGGGACTGATCCAGACAACCTCCCAGCTTGCCTTGCTGGCGAGGAAGGCTGAAAGTGCCAGGATGTTGCGGGAATGCTGCGACCCTCTTGTGTGTCCGACGCCCCAGCTTGCCCGGATCACGGCGCGCCGTAGCGATAGCGGAAGCGTCCGTCCGGCGCCGCGTCGCCGTCCACGTAGGCGTTCAGGATGTCCCCCGGTCTCTGTGCGTTGTCGATCCATTTGAATTCGATGGCGAATCCGCCGGGCCCGATGCCGAGCAACTGTCGCGGCACCGCGACGTGAAGCTGTCTGCCTTCGACCCGACAGGCAGCGACGCCAACCTGCTGCCACCGCCAGCCGCCCAAGGAGGACTCGACGGAGGTCTCCCCGTTGCTGCGGACCTGGCCGTTCACCCGGAAGTTGAATCCTTCCCAGTTCGGCCCCGCGGTCCCGTCGACGTGAACCAGCAGCCACATCCAGTTCGGATCCGTGGGCGCGGTGATGGGCTCCTCGGTCTGGGCGTAGAAGTAGACGTTCTGATCGTCTCTGGCGACCTTCAGGATGCGGAAGTCGTTGCGGCCGGAACGGACGGCGTAGTGCTTGTCCCCACAACCCGCACAGTCGCGGGGCAGTGTGTCCAGGCCGCGGTCGCAGTACTCCGGTTGGACCGCGTTCCACTGGCTGAACGGTCCCGACAGGTCAATCGTCTTGGCCCGCGATGCCTGTGGCAGGGGCGTCATGCCTTTGAATCGTCGGATGTTCGCGGCCATCTGCAGGTAGTAGTTGTCGCTGTAGCCGCCTTTCATCATCTCCACATCCCGGCTGAACTCGGGATTGAACTGATCGCAGAAAATCGCGGGTCCCTGGCCGGTGTTCAACTGCATGGCGATCCACTCGTTCCAGCCGGTGAGGAAGACCACGTTCGGATCCAGGTCCAGGGCGCGGTTCCACTGCTCCCCGAAGTTCAGGCCGTACACGTAGGATTGCGGGCGGTCGTCGACGCGACCGTCGTGGAAACTCCGCCCGCGGGCCCAGCCGGTGCTCATCATCTCGACCTGACCGGTCTTCTGGTGCAGGTTCTGGCCGACGGAGACGTCCACCTGCTCGGGCACCGACGGGTCCTCATCGTAGGAGTAGACCTGTGGATAGGTCGCCTCCCAATGCCAGGCGTTGTGCGTGTTGACCAGTTCGAACGGCCAGTGGGCCTTGCGCAGCGTGAAGAAATCCAAGACCTCCTTCGGCGCCTCCGCCGGATCGCAGATCAGCAGGGGCTTTCCCTGCCAGCGGAACCACAATTCCCGATAGCGGCCCGGCTTATAGAGCAGTTCATAGATCCTCTGCGCGGTCCGGCCGGCCTCGGTATTCACCATGAACGCGATCTGCGGGACGGGGTCGCCAGCTTGACGCTGCTGCTCGAACACCTCGCACAATCGCAGGACCACGTCCTCATAGATCACGGCGTTCGTCGTGTCGAACACGAGGAAATCCACTCCTGCGTCGGAGAGCAGAGCGGCGTGGCGTCGCAGGACCCAGGGATCGTCGCTGCGATAGTAGCCGAAGAGGGGTTCGCCCCAGAAATGATACGCGTGGACCGGACCCCACGGCGGGGAGGCATTGGTCTTCTGTGCGTCCGGGTTGTCCTTCAGGATCTGCGAGTTGTCGTAGACCTGGTTCACGTTCAGCCAGAGGAAGTAGAAGATCCCGACGTAGCGGTCCTTGCGGAAATCCCGGACCTCCGATGGTCCGGGCATCGCCCGTCCCAGGGCATCGACGCCATACAACGCGGGCGGCGCAGGACTCCCCGCGGCTGCCAGACTGCCCATCGAAAGCAACAAACACATCGAACGAACGCTCATCGTCTTCAAGATTATCCCCTTATCACAGAATGCCCCATGTGCCTGCCGCACGACCTACTTCACGGCCTCCAACAGCAACAGGGCGTCTTCCCAATGGCCTGGGGTGGAGAAGAACTGGGTCTGGCCGTCGGGGAATGTCCTGTTGTTGAGATTTCCGGTACGATATGTGCCGGCGTCACGTCGTTCGCCGGTGGTCGGATGGATCAGAGTGGCCTTGGCCCGTGCGGTGGCGATCTTGTCGAGGTGGACGAACACGGTACACTGCGACGACAGATAGACCAGGACCCGGTCACCGTGCGTCGAGCGCATGGCGGTGTTGAGCGTTTGCTCGCTGGAGACGCCTGAGTCGAAGACGCTCTGGTCGGGTGTGAATTCCCACCACGGCAGAGACGCCATGATTTCCTTCATCTTGCACACGTGGGCGGCACCCGGCGTGTCGAACGTCTTGTCCCATCCGTCCTGCATGCGCCACATCTGGTCCTGGCCGTATGTGAAGAAACCGCCGGCCATCACGGTCCACCATGCCTGCCGACGTACGATCAAGGGCGTGATCGGTCCCAGGGGATACTCCGGTCCATTCTCATACGCGGGCTCGCCCAGCACCACCGGTTTGACGGGCGTCCGCACGACGTCGGCCAGCACCGCGGGATGAATCTTGGGCCATGCTGTCCAGGTTTCGATCATGTTGAAGTCCAGCCAGTCATCGGTGTGAAAGTACTGCGAGGAGGACCGCCAGCCGCAAGGATGATAGGTGATCAAATGCGCGCCGCCATCGCCCTCACGCAATCCGCGCGCCAGCTCCCGCCATACCTCTTCGAAGCCTGTGGCGACGCGGTCCCCGCCGTTGACCCATACAATGTTGGGCGCGCTGCGATATCGAGCCCCCAGCCACCGTCCGTAGGTGCGCGCGTTCTTCATGTTGATGACCTGCGTATCATTCACGTAGTAACCCCACGTGGGGAGCATCGCCAGGACGAGACCCTGCTGCTGTGCAAACTCCACCAGGTAATCCACATGTCGGAAGAAGGCATCGTTCGGTCGGGCTGGGTCGTCGTCGATCCACGGCTTGTCGCCGTTGGGATTGGCGCCGGGGCTCCTGGATTCCGCACCGCTTCCCTGGCTCCACCCCAGGACGCCCTGAATGACGGTGAATCCCTTGGCGCTGCGGTTCTTCAAGTATGCTTCCGCCTGGTCTTTGCTGTACTTGACAAACAGCGGCCATGCCGTATCTCCCAACCAGAAGAACGGCTGGCCCTTCCGGTCTACGAAGTATCGGCCGTTCGGACTCACTTTGATCGGCCCGTTCACGCCGGCTCCCAGAAGCACCGAGCCGGACAAGAGAGACAATAGTGCCGCGACCGTCAGGCCGCGACGCTCCATCCATCTGGTGTGGTTCGTCTTCATGTTTGTCCTGCCTTTCTCAGAGGGCCTTTCACGGATGATCCTCGCAAGTCATTTCCAGATTGATCTCAGTTTGTGGACCATCAGTGACGCAATCTTCGCATCTCCGCCCACCGCCTGGAGTCTCAGGGAAGACACGCCGGCGTCCTGATAGGCAATGTTGGTGATGGAGCTGATACTCGTCCCAGTGTCGAGCGGTGAAGTGGAACTGCGGCCGCAGCGACTCGTGGTACAGCGGCTCGCGGGCCTCCTGCGATTCCGTCGCTTGCAGGCCGTAGATCGCGACACCTCCGACGACCATCACAACAGCGAACAGACTCCTCATGACGTCTTCTCCAACTCCAACCTCGGAAAACTCAGCGGACACGGTCGACGCGTCCGTGCGAATGCTCTCAGCATAGTCCATGCACCCGGACTGAGCAAGTTCTCGGGTGTCCAAGTGCGGCCGTCGGCGGCTCTCCCGGCGGACACCAGAACGACAATCGACAGCGGTTCAGGCTTGAGTTTCTCGATGCGGTGCGTTGTAATGATACTCGGAAGGCCGCCGGAGGCGCCCCGCGCATCGCGACACCGGAGGCACCGGGCGAGTCGATGAGGGGGCGACCCGGCGTTGTGTGCGTCGATAGGACGCACTGAAAGGGAGGTGAGGCCGTGAGCAGGCGACAATCTGGCTTCACGTTGATCGAGCTTCTGGTCGTGATCGCGATCGTCGCGATCCTGATGGCCGTGCTGATGCCGGCGTTGGGGTACGTCCGCAAGCAGGCCCGCTCCAGCGCCTGCCAGAGCAACCTGCGGCAGATGTGTTTGGCGATGAACCTGTATGCCCTCGATCATCACGACCGCGCGATGCCGTTCTCGCATCAGGCTGGCGAGTACTGGTTCCACCAATTGGCGCCCTACCTCAGTGCCCGCGAGTACAAGAACAGCCCGCGGGAGCACATCAAGGGGGTCATGGAGGTGGCATTCTGCCCGATGACGAAGCGTCAGGAGAGGACCGAAGAGTCCTACTACGGCACGGCCTACAAGTCGTGGCGGTTCATGGGCGGTGAGGGAGGCTACGGCCTGAACCTGTGGATACTGCCGAAGGATGCAGTCTATCGCCCGGCCCTGCCCGGCCAAGCGACGAACTTCTTCGAGAAGTACTCCGACGCCGGCGCTTCGGTCCCGCTGCTGGGCGACTCCGTGTGGGTCGGCGCCTGGCCCTATCGCGACGACAGTGTCCCATCCGACCTGACCGGCGAGAGCGGCTATCCCGGCTACCCCCATGGCCAGGGGTACTTCATGGGCCGATTCTGCGTCGACCGCCACCGCGAAGCGATCAACCTCGGCTTCGTGGACAGCCGTGTGGACCGCGTGCCTTTGAAGGAACTGTGGCTCCAGAAGTGGCATCGCGCTTTTGTACCGAATCCGGACATCGACCTGCCCTAGCAGCCTGTTGAACTGCTTCGCGAGCCGGCTTGACAAGAGAAGTCCGAGGCTCTATACTCATGTCATATGGTTACTGTCCTGTAAGAGAAGTCATGCGTTGTTGACTGCCATCGCAGGCACGTGGCTCGCGTTGTTGCCACGTGCAGCGCGGATTGTATGACTTCTCAACTCCCCAAGCGATTTCCGAAAGAAAAGACACTGTGCGCGCAGGCATCGCTGGATGCCCGGCGTGCATCAAGAGCACTGGAGATACATCAGACAATGGACTCAAAAGAACAGATGGAGTTCCTCTACGAGGTGTTCGAAGCCTCTTTGCCCCGGCTTGGACCCGGAGACGAGGCCTCGACCGTCAAAGCACTGAACCTGTTGCGTTCCGCGGGGTTTCCACGTGGCGATCGGGCCATTCTCCGCGCGATCAGGATTCTGGACCTCGGCTGTGGAAACGGCGCCCAAACCATTCCGCTGGCGCAGAACACGGAAGGACCGATCCTAGCGATGGACAATCACCAGCCCTTCCTGGACGAGTTGCTGCGCCGGGTCGCAGCAGCGGGTCTGGCCGTGAGGGTTCAGGTTTCCCTCAGGGACATGCGATCCCTGGGCGAGAGCGACGGGCCTTTCGACCTGGTCTGGTCGGAAGGGGCGCTCTTCGTCATGGGGTTCCGCGAAGGCTTGACCGCCTGTCATTCTCTCCTGACGCCGGGCGGCGGCCTCGCGGTCAGCGAACTGGCCTGGCTGCGGCCCGATGTGCCTGCCGCCTGTCGGCAGTTCTTCGACACCGTGTACCCGGCCATGACCGACATGGAGACGAACCTCGCCACTATCCGGGCCTGCGGCTACGACATCGTCGGGCACTTCGTGCAGCCGGAATCGGCCTGGTGGGAACCCTTCTACCATCCGCTCGCAGAACGCCTCCGCTGCTTGCGAGGTCAATACGCGGCGGATGCACGGAAACTGGCCATGATCGAGCCTATGGAGATGGAGATCGACATCTACCGCCAGTACTCTGCGTACTACGGCAATGTCTTCTACGTCATGAGACGTCGCTGACGTCCCGATCTCGGACCATGAGAGCCGGAGTCCTCCGGCCTGCAAGACCTCGATGGGCACTCCGTCGAGGTCTTGCCGTTTCCGCTCGAATCCGGAGGCCGACTCCAAGCGGAAAGGACCGAATGCCTTCAGTTCCAGACGTGCCGGACACTCGGATCTCCTTTGATCCCGCTGGGCGCATGACCGTAGTCGCGACCTCCCGCAGAGTGATGAAACGCTGGCCCGACTCTGTCATTCCTGCACTGCAATGGCGCGACATCTTGTTTTCCCGGCAAGAAGAGCCGCAAGAAACGAAAGAAGGCGAAAAATGAAGACGAGGAGGCGGCGGGTTTCCCCTTTTTCGCCCCCTTTTTCGTTTCTTTTGGCTGTTCCTCTTTGGGTTGCGGCCGAAGGCCGCTCCGAGAACGCAGGAATCCAGGAACCGCGGCACGCGACGTGTCCCATGAAGTGGATTCCCGCCCCCGATCGGGTCGAGGGCAGGCTTTGCGCGGGAATGACATTCCAGGGTTTCCATGAACCCCTATTGTACGCGTCCAGATACGGTTATGTACCGGATCCTGCCTTTGCCAGCGAGCGAAATTGACAAATCATGCTCCAGCCAGTATCATGCAGACATCAATGGAGATAATGCTATATCCCTGGGATGCGCACAACGCGGTTGTGTGGAAGGGGGAGGTCTGTTGCTTTTTGGCGACGGGCGGCAGTTGTTTGCTCGTGTGGAAAGGGCGATGATGAATAGGCTCCTGCGGTTCTCACTCCTTGCCTTGACGATGGTGCTCTGGAGACACTGTGATGCGACGTTCGGCGAGCTGAAGGTCCACCTCAAGCTGGACGGCAACCTGGCGGACTCCGCCGGCGGCGACCACAATGGGGCGCTGCTGGACGGCTCCCGAGGCAGTCACCAATACATCTCCGGCAAGCTGGACGAGGCGCTGGATCTCGTGAATGAGGATTACCCGACGGACGGGGACGGTGTCTCCATCGCGTACACCATGACCGATGCCGGGACCGTGGCCTTGTGGTACCAGCCGAGACGCATCTACAACTATAACACGATCTACGACAACTCGGCCAATCCGGACGATTGGGAATGCTGGATCTACTCGGACGGCCGCCTCCGGGCCCGGGTGGAAAGCGACACGTACGTGACGGCCGATCTCGTCTCGCTGTCATCCGCCGGAAACCCGCAAGGCGAGTGGTTCCACATGGCGTTTCTCTGGGACAGGACGAGCGCCAGCACGGTGAAGACCGGACTGTATATCAACGGAATCGAGCAGGGCGCGAACAGCGGCACGTGGGTCGCGCCGGGCAACCGGTTCTACCTGGGCGGCGGCCACACGGGGAACGATTGCGGCGACGGAACGTGGGACGACGTGCGGATCTACGACCACGTCCTTTCCAAGACGGAACTGGGCTCGCTGGCGATGCGAGGGCTGATCGTCGAGCCGAACCTGATCCAGTTGTCGGAAGGTCAGACCGCCTCCTACACGGTGATGCTGGACCGCCTCGAAGGGTGCGCACCTCGGGAAGATCTCTATGTGTCCATCTCGGCCGATGACGACTTGTCGATCAACGATCTGGCTCCAGGGGAAGTGGCGACACTGGTCTTTGAGCGGGCGACCTATCTGACGCCGCAGACCGTCCGGATCACGGCGGTGGACGACTCCGCCTATCTGGGCAACAGGAATGTCACGCTCACGCACAGTATCATGAGTGCGGATGCCTACTGGGACCAGATGCAGGACGTTCAGATGATGGTCTCCATTCTCGAAGATGACTTGACCTGCGGCGACTGGGGCTACAATGAGATGGACTTCAATCGCGATTGCGCTGTTGACTGGAGCGATCTAGCCTTGTTCGCCGCACAGTGGATGGCCTGCACAGACCCGTCGCGCGAGAGCTGTCAGTACGCTCGAAACGCGGTCGTCGTGGCCCATCGCGGCTTCTCGGCGGCGGCGCCGGAGAATACGATCGCAGCCTGCAACGCCGCTCGCGGGTTTGCCGACGGGGTCGAATTCGACGTGCGTGTGACGTCGGACAACCAACTGATTCTCATGCACGATGACACGGTCGATCGCACGACCGATGGCATCGGCACCGTCGCGGGCATGACGCTGGCGGAGCTGAGACGCCTGGATGCCGGGTCGTGGTTCTCCCCGGATTTCTCAGGCGAGTTCGTTCCCCTGATGAGCGAGGCCATTCTGGCGACGATGCCCGACATGCGGCCGGTGATCGAGCGAAAGACAGGCTCGGCCGCCGCGTATGTCGAGCTGATTCGCGTGCTCAAGATCGAACGCCGGGTGACCGTCATTGCGTTTGACTGGGACTTCCTGGCCGAGGTGGAGACGTTGGCGCCCGCCATCCAGACCGGGGCCCTCGGATCGGACGCGCTGACCCTGACCGAGATCAAGGGCATTCAATCGCGCGGCATTGACCTCATCGACTGGGAGCACAGCACGGTCACGCCCGAGACGATTGGCCTGGTCCACGCTTACGGCATGGAGCTGTACGTCTGGACTGTCGACGACGCCGACCGAATGGCGACGCTGATTGGCCTGGGCATCGACGGAATCACGACGAACGATCCCGAACTGGCGCGAGAGCTGGTGGAAGCACGATAGCCCTGGTCGATCCGGTCATGGGTGTTCTGGGGTTCGGATTCTGCATTCGGCCTTGACGGGGCCGAACCTGTGGGTACGACACAGCCTGTCCTCCAAGATTTTCGTCTTTTGCCGCGAAGCACGCCGTTTTTCGCTTGTCTCCGTCGTCGCGCTTCTGTCATAATACTCCATAGAGACACACCTTTGACGAAGCTGCGACGAATGAGAGTGCCGGCCCGGCATGGTCCGGACACATGTGCCAAGGGCGAAATGACGCGCCGGGGCCATGAGAGACGGAATCCCACCGGTCAGACCCGGTCCTTGGGCAAACGAAGAACGCATTGATTGGGAGAGAAGCGATGACGGCCAGTTCAGGTACAGATCCTGTGGTATTCATCGGCTACAGCCACAAAGACGAGTCTTGGGCAACGGCCCTGGTGGATCACCTCAGCCGGTGTATCGACAGACGCTCCATTGCCACATGGTCTGATCGCGAGGGCAAATCGCGATCACAGTGGTTAGATATGATGGAGGAGACCTTGGGCTCCGCCGAGGTTGTCGTGCTGCTGGTTACCCCCGATTTCCTCTCCTCCGGTTTCATCCGCGAAGGGGAGTTTGTGCCAGCGCTCAAAAAGGCGGAATACCTCGGCGGTGTTCGTATTCTCTGGATCCCTGTTCTGCCGAGTGCGTACGAGCGATCGCCACTTGCCATCTACCGACCGATCCTCCACCCGACAACGCCTCTGGCGATGATGGAGTCGGAACGGGAAACCACATGGGAGATGATATGCTGGGAGATTGCAGAAGCGGCACGGACCGCGCGGGGTCCTCGCTATGAAGCGGAGGCTCCAGCCGAAGCTGATGACTCCGGACTGCGTGGAGACGGGGGAGGCGAACGTGCCCCCCAGGAGGCGGAAGTACGGAACAAATCATTTCGCAGAATACGCGGGGAGGCTGCTTCGGAGCCAACGTACAGGGAAGCGGCTGCGGAACCCATCCCCAAGCCCGAGGCATCCCCGCCGCCTCTTCACTGGAACACCCGTTTTCCACAGCAGCCCGAGGTTCATGCCACGAGGGAGCTCGTGGCCGGCAAGACGTACCGGTTGGAGACGGTCATCGAGCCTCGCACGGGGCCGGAGGACCTCGACTCCGCGTCGGTGGATATCCAGAAGCTCCTTGGCCCAGGCGAAGAGACGGTTGACGTGGTCTTCTGCGTTGAGGGAGAGGGTTTGGAGGTCCGTCTCGCGGGGGCAGCGGAGAGCGATTTCGCGGCCCTTGTGGAGAGCGAGCCGCTGCCATGCTCCGTTTACAAGGGGTGCAGCCCGTTCCTCGTTGATGTGCGAGGCACCCTCGCGGGCCAGGCGGCATTGACTCTGTCGTTGCTGGCCAGGAATGCGGTCGTCTGTCGCCGGCGGCTGGAGTTCCATGTGGTGATGCCGGCGGCCTCGCCTGTTCCGATGGGCTTGGGACCGGCCGCGGGTTCATCGAGTCCGCTCGTCACCGCTCGCTCCGTTAATCTATTGGCAACGAACTGGGCTGAGATTCGGATCACAATCGACTCCAGCAAAGACGCGGGCAAAAAGTGCAGCATCGCCCTCGGCAAGAACGGTCGCACGGGCAACCTTGTGGACCTGCCGATAGAAAAGAGCCAGATCGATGCGCTCGGCTCGGAACTGCGAATACGGCTTGACAAACTGTCGAATCAGTACGACCCCGATCCCAGCGCATCCGGCGAGGAATTCGGTCTGCGACTGTGCTCGCCCGAGTCGGTGATGCTGGAATTCGCGAAGATCGGCGCGGAGCTGGCGGAGAAGCTCTTCGGCAGCGTCGCCAATCCATCGAGTCTCGACCTGCGCGAGATCGCGAAGAAGGTCGCCAGGACGTCTGGCGGCGAAGGAAGCCGTCTGCAGATCGATGCCGAGTACCTGCCCGTGCCCTGGGCTCTCCTCTACGACTCCTGTGCGTACGCATGTGAGATTGGCAGCGGACACCCGGACTACGCTCGCTACAAACCTCGATTCAAACACCTGACGCAGGAGGGAATCGACTATCGACGATTCTGGGGGTACCGCTTCGCCATAGACCGGATCACTCGTGGTGAGAGCCCGGATTGGGTCGAAGGGCAGAAGCAAATTCAGGTGTTCATCAATCCGGACATTGCAGGCAGCGGTGTGGCTTCGCCTGCGGCCAACCAGGAGGCTTTCTTCGAGGAGCTGACGCGGACGCGGGGACTGCCGGTCGACACGAGACGAACCAACGACGAGCTTGAAGCATTCCTGGCGGATGGGGAAATGCGCCCCACGGATCTGCTCTACTTCTACTGTCATGCCCGCCGGGCGTCTTCGACCAGCCTGCGAGGAACGGTCCTGCGCGGGGAGGAGGCATCGAAGAGCGCCTGCGTCCTCCTGGCTGTGCCCCCGGAGCGATTGACGGTCGAAGAGATGTGGATGAAACGAGACGAACCGTTGTCCGGCTCACCGCTGGTGTTCCTGAATGCCTGCGGGTCTGGCTCTGGAGACCCGGAGTTTCAGAGCCCGTTTCTCGATCTGTTCACGAACAAGTACCGCGTGCGGGGATACGTGGGGACGGACTGGGAGGTGCCGTCGGTCTTCGCGGATGCCTTTGCCCGACGGGTCTTGCAGCGGTACGTCGTGGAGGGGATCCCCCTGGGTCTTGCCTTCCACCAGGCCACCCGGGAGGCATTGGAAGTCTACAACAATCCGTTCGGGCTCATCTACTGCCTGTATGCTTCGCCCGGACTTTGTTTCTCTCAGGGAGGATAGGCCATGAGCAAGAAGCAGGGTTACGTGATCAGCGATTTGCACATCGGCGGCGGGACAGCCTCGGGCGGTCTGGACAGCTTCACCCAGGATGAGACATTCGTCCAGTTCGTCGAAGAAATCACCTCGCCCGACACGACGCTCCTGATCAACGGAGATTTCATCGACTTCGTCCAGATCCCGCCCTACGACCACCCCGACGAACCGTCCTATCTCCTCTGGACGGAGGCTGTCTCCGCCACGAAACTGGCACACGCATTGGCCGCCCATCCGCAGTGCTTCGATGCGCTGCGCAAGTTCGTGAAGGATGGCGGCGGCACGCTCTCGATCGGCGTCGGCAACCACGACCTGGACTGGGTGTGGCCCGAGGTTCAGGGTGCTTTTCGTCACGCGATGGCAGACCCGCCTCCCGAAAGGCTCCAGTTCGCCGTCGATCGCGCGCAGGTCTACGAGAGAGTCCATATCGAGCATGGGCACTCGTTCACCCCGGAGAACTGCCCCGTCGATGAGTGGGACTTCGTCCACCGCTGGCCGGATGAGCCGGCCGGCACGCGCTACCTGGAGCGCGTCTGGGGCACGGACTTCATGTTGCACTGGTGGAATGAGACCAAAACGAAGTACCGTTATGCCGACTGTGTCAAGCCGATCACGAAGCTCATCTTCGATGGACCGATTTCCCTGAAGGACAAGGCGCGGGAACTCGTTCGTATGGTGCTGTTTCTCCGCCGGGCGGGGATCCCCTGGACCGCGGTGACTTCGAAGGTGCTTGCCAAGCCCAAGGAGGTCGACCTCTTCGAGTGTCTTCTCGCCGCAGTCGATCCGGAGGACGCGAATGCACTGGAGGAACTGGTGGGGACTGTGGCGGGGTTCGAGGACGCGGTCCGTTCCGCGTGCGAAGACCTCTCCGAGGAGGAACTCGCGATCCTGGCTGTGACCGGCGAGAAGGTGCGCCTGCCGCCCCTTGGCCCTGAGATGGAGGAGGTCAAGACCCTTGGGATCGTTCGCCCGCCGCCGGAGGAGCGGAAGGCAGCGGAGATTCTTCGTGATCCCGACCGTGGGATCACCCACGTGGTTTTTGGGCACACGCATGCCCCTGTGGATGGAAACGCCTTGGGTAAAGGCGCCAAGTTGTACGGCTGCTGGTTCAACACGGGCACATGGCAGCCGTTCCTGAACCTGAAGCGGACGGATGTGAAGATGAAGGTCAAGGCCTCCGGGATCACCTATGAGATGCTGGAGGACGAGGGACTCTATGACGTCTCGTTACGCGCCGTCCGCATCCGGCCCAATCCACCGAACCGGGCGACGGTCGAGTTGATCCCGATCGGCTGATCTCCCGGAGAAGAACCAGAGGCATCAGGTGTGAATGCCACGGAGTCCTTGACGCCTTGGATTCCTCCGCGACCTCAGCGCCCACGCTCCTTCGGGAAGTTGAGGTACGCGAACGGGCCGTGCAGCTCGTACGCCTTGCGGTCGCGGGCCTTGGCCGCTGCGATCGGCGTGTCGTAACGCCCGAGGTAGAGAGGTCTGCCGCGATAGACAATCCTCGCCTCGTACTTCTTCCCACGGGGGTACACGCCGACATATTGCGAAGACGCGCGACAAGGCCCGCGATTCACCTGGTTCTGCTTCTGTGTGCAGACCCGCAGATTGCACCGGCGGTTGTCCCAGGTCCGGCAGTTCTTGTGGTCCACAACGAGTTCCTTGCGGGCCTTCATGATCTCGCGGTGCATTTACACCGTCCGCCCACTTCTCGTGCGGCGCATCGCATACGCCATCCCCCACCTGTTGCTGGCGGACCACTTGTCACATGTACGAAACCACGAAGGACACGAAGATCGCGAAGGGAAATGGGGCACCTCACGCAGAGACGCTGAGATGCAGGGGAATGAGGGGAGCACAGCAATCGGCGACAGCGGTAGGGTGGGCTCCGCCCACCGCCTATGCTCGACCACAGACACCCCGAGCTCGGCGAGAGAGTCAGGAACCGGCTCAATCGTCGAGGATCCTCCGGCCGGGATGCCACATGGCGATAGCCGAAAGAAACGAAAAAGGGCCGAAAGGAGAGATCCGCAGAGCCAACGTGGCTCTTCGCCCTTGTTTGCGTCTTTCTTCGTTCTTTTCGGCTGGCCTTGTGACAACATGCCCGACCTCGTCCAGTCCGGTCCTCGCAGCCAGCCCCGGCGGGGCAGTACATGTGGTGATACCCGATGGATCGACGCGAATCAGCCTGGCTGCATCGAGCCGGGCGGCCTCAGACGGCGACGGTATCGTTATCCGCTGATGCATCACCCACGTCACCAACTACGAGCAGAACTCCAAAGAACCTAATCCCATGCCAGCGAGGTCTCTACCGACGGCAGTGCCATTCGGACCTGACCCCTTTAGTCTTCCCTTTCGTCTTCTGCACATAACCACGGACCGACCGCGAATTGGTTTGATTTCATCAGGGCGGGCCAGTACGATTAAGTGGGTCCGGAGATCTTGGCGCGGCACTGGAGGTAGCGACCGTGCAGGCTCATGCAGTCCATATTCCGAGGTTCACATTTGGCACGGGGCCGAGGTCTGCATGCATCGGCCTCGGATCCCATCTGGAAGGAGGCTCCTCATGTGTGTGCGAGTTCACTCCCTGGTCCAGCTTCTCACGGTCTTTGTGCTTCTGAACCCTGCGGTTGCGGGGTCGGCCGCGGCGCTCGAAGGTCGGGTCTATGAGGGCCAGACCGGCACGGAGCCGCCGCCCCTGGGCGGTGCCAAGGCACTGCCGGGCGTAACCGTCAGTCTCTACGGCTCCGACGACGCGGGCGACGACGGAACGGGGGGCCTGCCCATCCAGACGACCACCACGAACTCCGAGGGCTGGTACAGCCTGACGGTCCGCGGGGCCCACGACTACTACAACATCGTCCAGACGAATCTCGCAACGCATGTCGATTCGACACCGTCCCCGGCGGCCACGAGCGTCGGCGGCACCGTGAAATCCTCCAACTGGATTCAGTACCGCTACGAGGACATCTTCATCACCCCTGTCACGATGACCGGCAACAAGTTCTGGGACAAGCCGACGACGTCCGGAAACAATCCACCGGTGGCCGTGCATGACTCGGTCTCCACGTCTGAGGGCCTGTGCCTCATCATCGATGCGCTCGCCAACGACAGCGATCCGGATGGCGATCTCCTGATCAGACAGGGATACACGCAGCCGTCACACGGCATGGTCGCGATGGATGCTTTCGGCTACCTGTATTGTCCCGACGCGGGATATACCGGGACGGACACGTTCGAGTACACCATCAGTGATGGGAACGGTGGCACGGATACGGCGACGGTCACGATCACCGTCGAGCTCGTCGCGTCAGGGACGGGGATGTTGAACGGCTACAAACGCGATGCGGATACCGGCGCGGGCCTGGCAAACTGGAAGATCTACGTCGATGAGAACTCCAACGGCGCGTGCGATCCGGGCGAACCGTTTGATCTGACGGACAGCAACGGATACTACGAGATTCCGATGCTTGAGGACGGAACCTATCGCGTTTGCGAGGTGATGCAGGACGGGTGGGAACCGGCGAGCGGCGCCTCGGTCTGCGTCGACGGCGTCGCGATTGTGGCCGGTATGATAACAACCCAGGATTTCCACAACCGCAAGGCGTCAAGCTCCTCCTACGAGTATGATTTCGGTGATGCCCCGGATGCCTACGGAACGCTGGAGGCCAGCAATGGACCCAAGCACATCGTCTCGAAGAAGTCCTGTCTTGGCTCGCAGGTTGATGGCGAATCGGACGGTCAGCCCAGTGCGAACGCCACAGGCGATGACGTGGCTGGGGTGAACGATGACGACGGCGTGACCTGGCTGACGCCGTTGACCCCCGGCGGGGCCGCACAGGTCCGGATCACTGCCACCGTCACCGATCAGTATTTCAGAGTGCTGGGCTGGATCGATTTCAACCAGAACAACTCCTGGCTGGATTCGGGAGAGAAGATCGTCGATTACACCACGCCGGGAAGTGCCTACAGCTTCGACAAGGTGTTCACGTTCAACGTTCCCGCCAGCGCGGCGACTGGCCAGGCCTTCGCTCGTTTTCGTGTGAACTTCATCTACACGACGCTTGACTCGCCCACCGGGGCCGGCGACGTCGGTGAGGTTGAGGACTATCTCGTCGAGATTACGGATGCAGGCGCCGGCTCCGTAATCGTCATCAAGGAGGCCACCCCCCAGGACGACACGGCGTTCCAGTTCTGCGCGGACTACGCGCCCGGCGGGTTCTTTACGACACTGTGTCAAGACCTGAGAGACCCTTCACACAACCAGTGGCTGCTCTTTGATATGGACCGGCTGAAAAGCGTCACGGAAAGCGTCGCCGGTGGGTGGACCCTCAAGGATATCACGATCACGGGTGATACGGACAACGGCTCCGTCGTGGATTTGGCGAATGCGGCGGTGGATGTGGACTTCGACGCCGGCGAGGATATCGTCATTACCTTCAAGAACGAAAGGACAGGCGGGGGCCTTCAGGACCACGGCGACGCACCTGCTTCTTATGGCGACGCCTGGCACACGGTCGATGAGGATCTGACCATCGGGGGGACAATCGACGCCGAGAACAACTCTTGGTGTTCTTCCGGTGCGGACGGGGACGACAACGACGGCATAGACGATGAGACCGGGGTGACGATTATCAGTCCTCTGACGCGGGGCGCTCAGGCGACCCTATCCGTCGAGGTCTTCAACAAGAGCAGCAACGATGTTTCCAGGTATGTAGCCGGCTGGATCGATTTTGACGGTAACGGCCAGTTCGATCTCCTCACGGATCATATCGGGATTGTGAGTCTCTTTGTCCCCGCACATGGTGCGGCCAGCGACCACTTCACCTTCTTCGTCCCGCAGAACGCCCAGGCCGGCAATACCATCGCGCGCTTCCGTCTCTACGCTGATGTTGTTCCCTCCACTGTGGCCTTTGCCGCCTTACCCACGGGCGACGGCGGCACGGGGGAAGTCGAAGACTATCAGGTCCACATCATCTCTGATGCTCCGGGGCCGGATGACAAGTTGGACTACGGAGACGCTCCGTATGCATCTGCCAGTCACAACCTGGGTGGGCCGTGGCTGGGGAACCAACCGCCGGACGCCGAGATGGGAACACTATCGAACCCGCCCGGTTGGGGCGACGACAACACCGGCACGGACGATGAAGACGGGGCCCAGTTCCTCTCGGATCTGGTTCCTGGACAGCCGTTCGGCGTGTCCTGGAAGTCGTACATGACGGGCCCGGCTGTGATGGTTGGGTGGATCGACCTCAACCGCGACGGGGACTGGGACGATCCCGGAGAGTATCTTGGCGGGACCGCGTGTTCAGGGTGCAATTGGATGATGATGACGATCCAGAAGCCGGTCCCTGCCGGGGTTACGCCTGGTAAGACCTACGCTCGCTTCCGCGTCTTCAGCGGCATGGGTGGGGGCGCCCTCGTGGCGCCATCCGGCCACGGCGGTCCCGGTGAAGTGGAAGACTACGAGGTCGAGATCAAGCTGGACGGCACGATCCTGCCGCCCGGCGAGATCGTGGGTGGCGTCAAATTCAATGATGCCAACGGCAACAAGGTGTCTGACGCCAGCGACCAGGGCCTGGCCAACTGGACGGTCTGGATCGACCTGAATGCCAACGGCGTCAAGGACGCCGGCGAGGCCACGCTCACCAATCCGGACGGCACCTTCTACTTCATGGCCTTGAGCCCGGGGATCTACACTGTGTACGAGGAGATGCAGCCGGGTTGGCACCAGACCTGTCCGGGCGGCGCAGGGACTCAGACCATTACGGTCCAGGCCGGTCAGCCCACCCCATCGATCCTGTTCGGAAACCAGTTGGAGGTTGGAGGGGGACTTGACTACGGTGATGCGCCCTATGACGGGATCACAACGTTCTACCCCTCAGCCAACCATCAGGTCGGCGGTCCATGGTGGGGCGATTTGAGTGACCTGCCGGACGTAGAATCGGGAATGCAGCGAAACAACACGGCCACGGGAGACGACGCGGATTCATTCGGCGACGACGAAGATGGCTTGTTCGGAGCCAAGCTGGTACGGGGGCAGAGCGGCGGTCTGTATACCCGATTCGTGCCGGGCGGCTCGGGCGATGTCACCCTCGGCGCCTGGGTGGACTTCAACGGCGACGGCGATTGGGACGACGCGGGCGAGTCGTCCGGTCCTTGGGCCATGGCCTTAGGTCCCATTCCCACGGGCGGCTGGCCCAATCCGATCAATGTCATACTGCCCTTTGCCGTTCCGACCCAGGCACAGGTGGGGCAGACCTTCGCCCGCCTGCGCATTGAAGAAGGACTTCTCGGTTCCCTCTCCCACACCGGTCCGGCCGGCGCGGGCGAGGTCGAAGACCATCTCGTGCAGGTCACGGCGTCCGGCTCGCCCGGATCGCCGGTTCCGACCAGCGGTACGATCTGGGGCACGAAGTTCCAGGATCTCAACGGCAACGGGACGTGGGAGGTTGCTACCGAGCCGGTCCTATCGAATTGGATGATCTGGCTCGATTCCAATTACAGCGGTGGGCGCGACGCCGGCGATATGACCGCGCAGACGGACAGTTCAGGCATGTTCCAGTTCAGCGGTCTTGCGACAGGAACATATCTGGTCGGGGAAGACCAACAAGCCGGCTGGCTCCAGACCTGGCCGACCTCGCCGCAGACGCATACCGTCACCATCCAATCAGGCGCGGCGCTGCCGTTGGGGATATTGTTTGGCAATATGAATGCCAGCGGGACATCGACACTGTTCGATTGGGGTGACGCTCCCGACTCGAACTACCTCACGCTGCGCGCAAGCAACGGCGCGTACCACGCGATCGTTTCGGGTGTCCATCTGGGAGCGAGCGTCGACGCGGAGTCGGACGGCCAGCCCACGCCCAACGATCTGGGCGACGACCAACTCGATGGCGACGACGAAGATGGCGTCTTCTTCCTGACGCCCCTTCTTCCTGGAGAGGTGGCCGTGATGGAGATTCTTGCTTCGACGTCGGGCTACGTGGACGCCTGGATCGACTTTGATGGCGATGGAACCTGGAACCAACTCACCGATCAGATCCTGACATCGGAACCGGTGACGTCCGGGTCCAATATGCTCAGTGTGGCGATTCCGGCCTCCGCCCGGCTGGATATCCCCACGCACGCGCGGTTCCGATTCAGCTCTCAAGGTGGCTTGTCGCCGGATGGCCCCGCATCCGACGGCGAGGTGGAGGACTATCACGTCTTGGTCGGCGGGGACGGCCCCGTCGTGCCCGGCGAGGGCGAGATGCCACACGTCAAGTGGTCGCAACCTCCCATTGAGATCGATCCGAACGTCGAGACGCCGCCCGTCTTCTGTGGCTGGGATGAGGCGGCGCGGTCAACCCAACAGGGAAACAACAGGCGACAGTGGCGTATGGACGCCGATGATTTCCGCTGTCTCGGCTCGATTCCCGTCACGCGGATTCGCTGGTGGGGCGGGTACAAGGCGTGGCAGCAGGCCGAGCCCCCCGAATCGCAGCCCGAGAGGTGGCACATCGGCTTCTGGGCCAATCAGGTCGAAGGGCTTGAGCCCAACGAACTCTATCTCGAATGGCTCGTCTGGTCGGTCGAGGTTCCGAACGAGCGGGTCCTTTGCGAGCCTGTCGGGCTGGATGAATTCCCCGGCTCCATTTCGGAGATGTCTTTCGTGTACGAACTCCAACTGGAGCCGGAGGAATGGTTCCACCAAGCCGAGTTCGTGAGCAACGACGACATCTACTGGATCAGTGTCACGGCAGTCTATCCGCCAAATGCGGAACCCATCAACCAGTGGGGGTGGAAGACGCGGCCGTGTGTGTGGCGCGACGGCGCCGTGATGCCCGCCATCATGGGCGAATGGCCCTCCGACGAGGAGCGGCTGTTTCCCGGCCGGCTCTACCCCGTCGAACGGTCTGCCCTCTGTGGGCAGAACCAGCCATTCGACCTGTGCTTCGAGCTGCTGACCGAGCCGCCGTGGATCAAGTGGGACCAGCCCTTCACGAGCCTCCGCAACTGGCCCCACTACGATGACTACGCGTCGTTCGGCCTCGAAGACCCCAACGGTGTCCTGCGTGTCAGCCGACGCGTGGTCGACGACTGGGTGGGCGAGTATGTGGAGGCTCCGGTCATTGCCATGGCGTGGGAAGGCTCCTACCTGGGCTACGGCTATGAGCCGCGCCAGTGTGATCCGTCGGTTGAGCCGCGGCGGCCCGACTACTTCCAACTGTCGATCCGGACCAATGCGCCGGCCGACAGCGAGATCTCGCATGACCACCCCGGCGGACTTGTTTGGCGATACGAAGCGTTTGACTATGACGAGGTCCTCGTCGGCTATGACCGGCACCCCGGTGGCGAGCCCAATGAACCGGTCTTCCGCTATTCGGTGCGGTTGCCTCGCGACATGTGGTTCTGGCAGGAGGGCGATTTGATCTACTGGTTCAGTGTCGTGGCGGTCTACCGGGCCACAGCCGACGAAATCGAGTACCCGTGGGGCTGGACCAATCACGAGTACCGTTTCGGCAGTGTGGCGTGTAGTCTGTCCCTGAGTGGGCAGGAACTGGTGCGCGAACCCCTCCACAATACGGCAGACGAGCCTGTGGATATGTCGTTCACCCTCTATACGACACCGGAACCATGGGCGGTGAATGACGCTCCACCTGGAATGGGGCGCTCATCTACATCCACGAGAGACAGTCGCCGTGTCCCGTGAGCGGTCGAGGCAGATCGGCCGCAGGGGATCAGAGAGCACAGAGCAGAACCTCTCGCTGTGATCTCTTTGACCCCGCTGCCTTTGTGGTGAGCATGTAGTTCTCGGTCTGCGGTGCGTCGTCTGTAGCGTGTCCTTGTTGGTTCGTTGTGTGTAAGTTCTTGCTAATACACGACTTGTGCTGGGTCGTGCCTCGGTTCTGCGGGGCTGGGCGGCGGTGGGGTGGCCGACGAGCGAGCAAGGCGGAGCGGGAGGGGCGGGCGGTGTAACGCAAGGGCGGAACTGAGCGAAAATCGCATTCTTTGGGCATTGACAGGCCCGGCGGGGAGGGCTATACTCGCGCACTTTATTTGCCCCAGCATCGTCGGCATCGGGCTCCGGGCTCGGCGTTCCGGCGGATTTTCACGAGCTTACGGCTGATTGGCAGAACCGGCCCACCCGGCAGGGCGAGCGTCACGTTCGCCAGAAGTAGTCGTGCGGGCGACGCACGACCTGTAGGGAAACCGGGCCACAGGAAACACAAGAGTAAAGGAGACGGCAGGAATGGCTAAGAAAATGGTGTACTTCTTCGGGGGCGGCAAGGGCGAGGGCGACGCGGGGATGAAGAATCTCCTGGGCGGCAAGGGCGCCAATCTGGCGGAAATGGCAAAGCTCGGCGTGCCCGTTCCTCCCGGCTTCACGATCACGACCGACGTGTGCGTCCACTACTACCAGAACAAGAAGAAGTATCCGCAAGGCCTGAAAGAAGAAGTGGCCAAGGCGCTGGTGAAGGTCGAGAAGGTCATGGGCAAGAAGTTCGGCGATGCGACGAACCCCCTGTTGGTCTCCGTGCGGTCGGGCGCTCGCAAGTCCATGCCGGGCATGATGGAGACGGTGTTGAACGTCGGCCTGACGAGCAAAACGATCCCCGGCATGATCGCCCAGACCGGCGGCAACGAGCGGTTCGTCTACGACGCCTATCGTCGGCTCATCATGATGTACTCCGACGTGGTGATGGAGAAGGCGGCGGGTGTCGAGCCCAAGGACGACCAGGGCATCCGCAGGCAGCTCGAGCACCTCATGGACGGCATGAAGAAAGCCCGCGGCGTTACGCTGGACACCGAACTGACCGCCTCCGACCTGAAGGAACTATGCACGCAGTTCAAGGCCAAGATCCAGGAAGTCCTGGGCAAGGAGTTCCCGGACGACGCGGACAAGCAGCTCTGGGGCGGCATCGACGCGGTGTTTGCGTCGTGGAACGGCAAGCGAGCCATTAGCTATCGTCGGATCGAGAACATCCCCGATGAGTGGGGCACCGCAGTGAACGTGCAGTCGATGGTGTTCGGCAATATGGGCGAGGACTCCGCCACCGGCGTGGCGTTCAGCCGCAACCCCGCCACCGGCGATAATCACTTTTACGGCGAATGGCTCGTCAATGCACAGGGCGAGGACGTCGTCGCGGGCATCCGCACGCCGAACCCGCTCAACGAGGCCACCAAGAGCGAACAGAACAGGAACATGTCTTCGCTGGAAACGGCCATGCCCAAGGTCTACAAGGAACTGGACGGCATCCAGAAGAAGCTCGAAAAACACTATCACGACATGCAGGACATCGAGTTCACGATCGAGAAGGGCCGGCTGTGGATGTTGCAGTGCCGCGTGGGCAAGCGCAACGGTCCCGCCGCGGTCCGCATGGCGGTGGACATGGTCAAAGAAAAGCTCATCAAGAAGGAAGAGGCGGTCATGCGTGTGACGCCCGCCCAACTGGACGAGCTACTGCACCCCATCATCGATCCGGCGGTCGAGAAGGACCAGAAGGTCCTGGCCAAGGGCCTGCCCGCCGGTCCGGGCGGCGCGACCGGCCAAGTGGTCTTCACCGCGGTCGATGCGGTCAACTGGAACAAGGCGGGCAAGAAGGTGATCCTCGTCCGCGAGGAGACGAACCCGGAGGACGTCGAGGGCATGCGAGCCGCCCAGGCGATTCTGACCGCCCGCGGCGGCATGACCAGCCACGCGGCGCTCGTGGCCCGCGGCTGGGGCAAGTGCTGCATCGTCGGCTGCGGCGCCCTGCACGTGAACCTGGCGAGGAAGGAATTCAGCGTCGGCGGCCAGACCTTCCGCGAGGGCGAATGGATCACGCTGAACGGCACGAAGGGCAACGTCTACGGCGGGCAACTGCCGATGATGGCCGCCGGCGAAGAGAACGTCGTCCTCATGGATTTCCTCAAGATCTGCGACGCCGTCAAGCGTCTGGGCGTCCGCACGAACGCGGAGTCCCCGGCCGACGCCGCCAAGGCCCGCGCATTCGGTGCCCAGGGCATCGGCCTGTTCCGCACCGAACACATGTTCTACGGCAAAGGCAGCGACGAGCCGCTGTTCATCCTCCGCAAGATGATCATGTCCACGAGCGTGGAAGAACGCAAGAAGGCGGTCGATGAGCTGTTCCCCTATGTCAAGAGAGACATCAAGGGCACGATGGAAGTGATGGACGGCCTGCCGGTCGTGGTGCGTCTGCTCGATCCGCCGCTGCACGAGTTCGTCCCGGAAAGCCCTGAGAAGCGTCAGACGCTGGCCCAGTCGCTCGGCATTGACGCGGCCGAGTTCAACAAGCGAGCCGATAGCTTGCACGAGAGCAACCCGATGATGGGTCATCGCGGCGTCCGACTCGGCATCACGTATCCCGAAGTCACCGCCATGCAGGCCCGGGCGCTCTTCGAGGCCGCCGCCGAGCTGCTCAAGGAAGGCAAGAAGCCCTATCCCGAGCTGATGATCCCCGTCGTCTGCGACGCCAACGAGATCAAGAAGCAGAAGGAGATCGTCGAGCGGGAGTACAAGGCGACCTGCGCCAAGTTCGGTATCAAGAAGATCAAGCACATGGTCGGCACGATGATCGAAATCCCGCGGGCGGCCCTGCTGTCCGGCCAGATCGCCGAGGTCGCCGAGTTCTTCAGCTTCGGCACCAACGACCTGACCCAGATGACCTTCGGCTTCAGCCGGGACGACATCGGCGAATTCCTCCCCGACTACGTCAGCCAGGGCATTCTCCCCACCGACCCGTTCCAGACCATCGACCAGTCCGGCGTCGGCGAGCTGATCAAAATCAGTTGCGAACGCGGTCGCAAGGCCAACAAGAACCTTGAAATCGGCATCTGCGGCGAGCAGGGCGGCGAGCCGGCCTCCGTGGCCTTCTGCCACAAGGTGGGCCTGGATTACGTCAGTTGCTCCCCGTTCCGCGTGCCGATTGCCCGGCTTGCGGCGGCCCAGGCGGCAGTAGCGAAGTAAGGAAGAAAACTCAAAATCCAAATATCGAAATCCGAAACAAGCACGAATGACAGAAGTGCAAAACTCGAGACGACCGGCCGCGGGAGTGCGGCAGTGTTTCGGTCATTTGGATTTCGTGTTTTGAGTTTGTTTCGAATTTCGAGTTTGGAATTTCGGGTTTTCGGCCCGGAGTGGTCTTTCGGCGTGAAGTTCTGCCGGGAGTTGTTGACAACGTCGGCCCATACAGTACAATAACGAGGTGCGCCGGGCATTCAACGGTGCACCTTGTTCTTTCAGCCGGCTCTCCCGGCTGATTGGTGGTGGAAGTAGCTCAGTTTGGTTAGAGCATCAGATTGTGGTTCTGAGGGTCGGGGGTTCGAATCCCCTCTTCCACCCTTCTCTTTTTCCCGCCTCAGAGGGCCGACTCTGTCCACCGTCGGTTCCTTCATCCGCAGATTACGCCGATTGACGCAGATTCCGGACTTGGCTGCGAGAGGCCGAAAGGGGGAACAACGAGCACTCGGCTCGGTGTTCTCGGAACCTCTGCGGTGAACGACCCAACCACGAAGAGTACGAAGGGCCCCAGCGCGGCCTCGCTGCGCTCGGCCGCAACCCAAGGGGTGAAAGGCGTTGCGCTTTGGGGTACGGTATCGCTTTTGGCAAACAGTACCGTTCCAGAGGAGCAACGCCATGGAGGCTTTTATACAG
>JAGOLX010000050.1 GCA_017993835.1 Phycisphaerae bacterium | reverse complement strand
ATGGAACTGGGCGGCCGGCTGTTCGACGACTTGTTCTTCCAATGGTTCCTGGAACAGAACCCCGGCGCCCTGAAGACGATGGAGAAGGCAGGCGACACGTACTACGTCCACTCGTACCTGTGCCGGAGGTGAAGGAGTTCTTCTCGCTGACCATGGCTCGGGACCGCTCGGAGAAGGTGAACAAGTCCGTGAGCCGCTACGGCAGCCTTCGCGGCATGGATTGGGATGGATTCCTTGAACGGGCGAAGAACTACCTGCCAAGCCCAACGTTCATTCTCCAGATGGAAAGCATGGGCGTCCGCGCGCAGCGGATCCTCCAACGGCAGCAGACGATGGACCTGATCGACTGGTTCCGCACGACGCTGGCACACGGGTTGGCGGAGAAGGCGGTGGCGACGGACCAGATCAGTCGGGTGATCCTGGCGGGCGGCAGCAGTCAATGGCCGTTCGTGCCGGACGTGGTCACCGAGACGCTCGGGATCGACAGATCGCATCTGATGCGAAGCGACCGGCCGTATGCGGTGATCTCGCAGGGCCTGGCCATCCTGCCTGCGTTGCAGAAGAATTTCGAGCAGACCCGAGAGAAACTCCGACGGGACCTGCCGCGATTTTGCCAGACCCGGGTCCGCCCCCTGGTCGAGCGGGTGACGGACAACTACGTCGCCGGCGTGGCCTCCGATGTGACCTCGGAGCTGTTCGACCGGACGATCCGACCGATCGTCGAGGAGTTCCGCGAGAAAGGCGGGTCCGTGAAGACGCTGCGAGAGTCCGTCGCAGCCCAGGTCAAGGCCAACGAGGGCAGGTTCCAGGCCATCCTCGAAAAACGGATGCAGACGCTGCAACGGGGTCTGCCTGGCGAACTCAATGAGCTTCTGCGGGACTGGTTCGAGTCGTACGGACTGAGCGTGGGGGAAAAACCCATCGCGGAGACCCAGCGCGGGATGATCGGCCAGGGACTGGTGGAGCCGGACACGCCGGACCTTTACAACGGCATCATGGACACGGTCGGTTGGTTCGCCATCGCACTGGCGACCGCGGTCGGCGCCTCGATCTCCGGCGGAGGTGGCATGGCCCTGGTGGCGGCTGGTCCCGTCGGCTGGATCGCAGGCGCGATCATCGGCGCGGTCGTCGCCTTCCTGGCAGTCCGCTATGGCATGTCGAAGGCCAAGGAGCTGGCCGATACCTGGAACGCCCCGGCCTGGATCGTCAAGAACGTCCTGCTGCCCTCGCGAATCGCCCGGATGAGGGGGGATTTCCAGGGCCGGCTCAAGGAGAATCTGCAAAGCCAGACGCGAGCCCTCCAGGACGAGCTGGAATCCCGCATCCGCCAGGTCACCGAACGGCAAGTCGAGGGCCTATCGGAAGTTGCGCAATTGTGAGGCAGCGGGTTCGTAGTGTGCCCGTAAGGGCATATCTCCATGCGCGGGGAAGATAACGCCTTACGGCGTCACTACAAACACATTCGCAGAATCGGCCGCGAGTCCGTTGACATCGGGGGTGCGGAACCGTATGATAGCGGCTGTTGAAAGTTGGGGCATGTCGCCGCAACGGAAGACCCTTTCCGAGTAGATTCGTGAAGATTGTTGTTTGTATTCCGGCCCGCTATGCGTCCACCCGCTTCCCCGCGAAAGTTCTCGCCAAAGACACCGGCAAGTACCTCATCCAGCATACGTGGGAGCAGGCCCGCAAGGCGAAGCTGCCCGAGCGGGTCGTGATCGCGGCCGACGACGACAGGATCGTCAAGGCGGCGCAGGAGTTCGGAGCCGAGTGCGTGCTGACCTCCCCCAAACATAACAGCGGGACGGATAGAATCGCCGAGGCGGTCGGCCACAGCGACGCAGATATTGTGGTCAACGTTCAGGGCGACGAGCCGCGAATCGACCCCGACCACATCGACTACCTCGCCCGCCTGCTGATCGACCACCCCGACTGTCCTATGGCGACCCTGGCCGCTCCATTTACGTCGGCGGATCAAGTAGCTGACCCGAATGCCGTGAAAGTCATTACTCATGTGGCACCCCCGCCCTCGGGGGTGACTGATACCCAGCCGAGGGCGGCTGGGCCACATCTCACCACTAACCAAACCGCAAGGGCCATCTACTTCTCCCGATCGGTGATTCCCTACGACCGGGATCGCGCAGGCGTGGGCGACGTGGGCGACTACCTGCGGCATATCGGAGCTTATGCCTATCGCAGGGACTTCCTGCTGACTATTACCTCGCTGCCGCAGACGCCCCTGGAGAAGCTCGAAAAGCTCGAGCAGCTCCGAGCCATCGAGAACGGATACACGATCCTCGTCGGCAAGGTCGAGCACACCTGCGAAGGGATCGACACGCCCGAGCAATACGCCGCGTTCGCGGAACTGTGGAGAAGAAGCCATTGAATGCAGGGAAGGCGCAGACAAGGGTGGATTCCGTGGGCACAACCGCAACCCATGACCGGGGACGCTGTCCCCGGACCCCTGGCATTTTTCGCTTTGCGCCAGCAGCATGGTATGAGAGCAAGACCCAGACGCACAGCGGCCCTCTAGGCCGGAGCATCGCGGCGAGGTCCGTTTGGAGTTCCGCCTTCAGGCGGGTCCGAGAGTCTTCCGGCGCAGCCCGCTCCTTTCCAAGTGACCCAAGGATGCAAAGGCCGGCCGGACTGTTTGACCCGCGTAAACGCGGAACTCCGAACAGGAAGACCGCCCGGACTCTGGCGATACGGGCCACAGTTGCGATCATGCACCCCTTTCATGCTATTGGCCCAAAGCGAAAAATGCCGGGGTTTGGGGCAGAGCCCCAAGGAGTCATTGATTGACAAGTCGGAGGAAGTCAATAACGTGCTGAGATATAGGATCGAATTGTAGAGCATGGTACAGATTGAGGTTGGGTCTCAGATGACAGATAGCAAAGAGATGTTGACGAAGATCACCGACACATCGACGGAAAGCGAGTTTTTCGCTCCGATGCCGATGAACTACAAGAAGGGCAAGACCCGCTACGTGTTCGTCATGGGCACGGTCATGAGCGGGCTGGGCAAGGGGATTTTCTCCTCGTGCCTTGCCAAACTCCTGCAGGACAAGGGATTGAAGGTCGCCCCGATCAAGCTCGAAGGCTATCTGAACATCGACTCTGGCACGCTCAACCCCTTCCGTCACGGCGAGGTCTTCGTCCTCGACGACGGCATGGAAACCGATATGGACCTGGGGACGTACGAGCGGATCCTCGACCAGGACCTGAGCCGGGCCAACTTCGCCACCAGCGGGCAGATCTTCAGTTCGGTGCTCAGCAAGGAGCGCCACGGTGACTACCTCGGCCGGGACGTGCAGATGATCCCACACGTAACAGGCGAGGTGAAACTCCGCCTGCGGCAACTCGCCGCCGAGACCAAGGCGGACGTCGTCTTCGTCGAAATCGGCGGCACCGTCGGCGACCTGGAAAACGCCTACTTTATCGAAGCGATGCGCGAGCTGGCCTACGAGGAAGGGCCGGGCAGCAGTTGCTTCGTCGCACTGACCTACATCATCGATCCGCCCGCTCTGGGCGAGCAGAAGTCCAAGGCCGCCCAGCTCGGCATCAAGCAGGTGATGCAGCTCGGGATCCAGCCGGACATCATCGTCTGCCGGGCGACCAACCCGGTCAACGAGAAGGCCCGTCAGAAGATCAGCGTTTACAGCAACGTGCCGCTGGAGCGGGTCATCAGCCTGCACGACTCGACGAGCATCTACACGATTCCCGCCATGCTCCGCGAGCATGGGCTGGACTTCGAGGTCCTCCGCCTGCTCAAGATCGAGGACCGCATCAACCTCCGCCACGAGCGGAAGGCCTGGGCCAAATGGTGCGACTTCACCGACCGGATCGGGACCGCCAAATACGAGACGACGATCGGCATCACCGGCAAGTACACCTCCGTCCGCGACAGTTACGCCTCGATCATCAACGCCCTGGAGCACGCTGGCGTCGCGTTGGGCAGCGACGTCAAGATCAAATGGATCGAGACGACCTCGATCACCGACGCCAACGTTGCCAAGCACCTGGCCGACGTGGACGGCATCATCGTGCCGGGCGGATTCGGCGCTCGCGGGTCGGAAGGCAAGATCGCCTGCGTGAAGTACGCCCGGGAGAACAACCTGCCGTACCTGGGTCTGTGCCTGGGGTTCCAGATGGCGGTGATCGAATTCGCCCGGAACGTGTGCGGGATCAAGAACGCCAACAGCACGGAGATGGACGCGAACGCGCCAGAGCCGGTGATCGACATCCTGCCGGAGCAGAAGAAGATCGAAGGGCTCGGCGGCAACATGCGACTGGGCGGCCGGGACATCAAGATCGAGCCCAAGACCATTGCGTGGGACCTCTTCGGCCGCAAGGACGCCGTGCGGATGCGGTTCCGGCACCGCTATGAGGTCGATCCTCGGTACATCGAGACCCTGGAGAAGCACGGCATGGTCTTCTCGGGCAAGGCGCCGGATCAGCCGATCATGCAGATCCTGGAGCTGCCGAAGCATCCGTTCTTCATGGGAACGCAGGCGCATCCGTGCCTGACGTCGCGGCCGTTGCGCCCGCAGCCGATGTTTGTGGGATTGGTCGCCGCCGCGATGAAGAGGCACCACCTGGACGGCGACCTGCCGAACTGTGTGGAAGCGGTGAAGAAGGTGTGCGCCTCCGCGGAGGCGTAGAAGTGTCTCATCCGTCCTTTAGGACCTAATGAGTGTTGACGAGCAAGATCGGCAATCGAACCGTGTGGCACCCCTGCCCTCGGGGGTGATCCCAGCCGGGGGCGGCTGGGCTACATTACTGTACTGTCGCCTGAAGGGACTCCGAGCCAAGCGAACGAAGTCCGCCAAAGCGGTGGTACACGCTACCGAACTTGTCCGTCAAAACTCACTGGGACTCACGATTTGCCGTCCCGCGCCGACGCGGCCTTGAGTCGCTCGACTTCCTGTCGCAGCTTGGCGTTCTCTTCCAGGAGCGTGGTCGTCACGCCGTTGACCCGCTCGGCAATCCCCTTCTCGATGTCCTTCTGAAGAGCTTTGATGCGAGCCTTGCACCTGGCCAATTCTTCGTCCCGCTGCCGGAGGTCCTGGGCGTGCTTCTGGCGAAGGGATTCGATCTCAGCGCGGCAGCCAGCCAGTTGCTTCTGCAAGTCGGCGTTCTGGACCACCAGCAGTCTGGCCTGCTTCTCATTCGGGGTCTGCGTACCCTGTTGCGACTGTTGACAGCCGGCGAGCAGCCCTGCCGTGACCGCCAGCGTGAGAATCGCAATCACACGCAGGACTCCGCTTCTCATTCGATTGTCATCCCGCATCGTTGGTTCTCCTTGCCATCGATGCATGTCACGCGTGGGTTGAGAACCCACCCTACATGCCTTTCGTCCGGCTTCCGTTCTCAGCGTACCTCTGCGTCCCCTGCGGTTGAGCGTTCTCATTCGAAGAGGACCGCCAGGCGTTTCCTCTCGTCCGGCGCAACGCTGCCCGGGTTCGTCCAGACCGCCAGTTCCAGGCTCTTGCGGCAGGGACAATCCTCATGGACCAGGGCCGCACTGCTCGCCAGCAACGCACGGATCAGGGCCAGGCAGTTGTTCGTCGCGGTCTTCATGTTCGAGAGGATCTCCTCCAGGAGCCCCTGCTTGCCTTTAGACTTGTCGTGCGGACGCCAGCAGTCATAGTCGCTGGCCAGCGCGATCAGGACATAGCACATCTGCGCCTCGCGGGCCAGCTTAGCCTCCGGCATGGCGGTCATGCCGATCAGGTCGCCGCCCCAGGCGCGATGCATGAGAGACTCGGCCCGCGTCGAGAACTGCGGGCCCTCCATGCAGACGTAGGTGCCGTCCAGGTGGGTCGTGACATCCAACGCCGGAGCCACGTGCACCACGGCCTCCTTGAGCCGGGCACAAACGGGCTGTGCCATCTCACAGTGCACTGCCCCGTAGCGGTCGAAGAACGTGTTCCTGCGTTTGAACGTCTTGTCGATGAACTGATCGACCAGGACAAGATGGCCCGGCGCGATTTTCTCCTGAAGCGAGCCCACCGCGCCGCTGGCGATGACCGCGTGGACGCCGAGCGACTTCAGCGCGAAAATGTTGGCGGCGTACGGAACCTCGCTCGGGGAGAGCGTATGTCCCTCGCCGTGACGGTTGACGAACGCGACCCGCCTGTCGCCCAGCGTGCCCAGAAGGATGGGCGCGCTGGGCCTGCCGAACGGGGTCTCGACCTCCCGAAACGCGACCCCGGACAACTGCCCGGCGAGCGCATCGCCCAGGCCCGTGCCGCCAATGATGCCGACCAGTTCATCTGCCATGCTCAACTCCCGTAGCACGGGCATCTTGCCCGTGATCCTGAATCCATGGGCACTTGCACCCATGCCAGTTTGTCCGGCCATCATAGCGGGTTCGCTCGCGACTGTCGAGAATTCACGAATTGCATTGAACAACCGCCCGCCGGCCGCATAATACTGGAGAATCGAAACCCCTAGTCAGGAGCCCAAGCATATGGATCTGGTCGTCACGGTCAAAGAGATCAAAGGTCATTGTCCCGTCCACAAGGTCGGCGATTCGTTCGCCCTGAAGGCGTGCTACCAGCTCGTCAGCGAGATCCCGGTCTGCATGCACGGCTTGGCGTCCCTGATGCCCTGGTACAACGCCCTGCGGGTCTCGGAGCCCGCCGACTGGGGCCTCGACGGCAAGAAGGACAAGACCAAGGCCTACGTTCAATGCCCCGATGTCTGCCAATACACCGACGGCGGCACCGTCGTCTACGAGATCAGCAAGGTCAGGACGTGAGGCAAGTGGCTCGTGACTCGTGACCCAGGCCCGGAAGAAGACAGATCGGGCCTACTTGGGGAGGGAAAAATCTCCCTCTTCGATTTTCCCCTCCCAAGACTCTGGTCGCTCGTCGCAAGCCCCGGCCTGTCCGTTCTTCAACGAAATCGAACCAAGAGATTTCGTTGAAGAAAATAGGCCCGATCTGCCTTTTTTCGATCCCGCGGGATGTCACCCGTCCGCTACTTCGTCGAGAACTTGTGGATCGTCTGGCTGACGAACTCCCCGCCGGGCTCGAGGATGGTGGATGGAAACGCCGGCTTATTCGGCGAATCGGGGTAGTGCTGCGTCTCCAGGCAGAAGGCCGCGTATTTGACGTAGGCCTTGTCGCCCTTGCCGAGGAGCGAGCCATTCATGTGATTGGCGGTGTAGAGTTGCACGCCGGGCTCGGTGGTCCAGACCTCCATGATCCGCCCGGTCGTGGGCTCGTGCACCCTGGCACAGAGCTTCAACTCGCCCGGGCGGCCGTTGAGAATATAGTTGTGGTCGTAGCCGTTGCTGAGCTGGCGGATGCGGGACCCGATCTTCCTGGACGACAGGAAATCCAGCGGCATGCCGACCACACTGGCGGTGATCCCGGTCGGGATCAGACCCTTGTCCACCACAGTGAACCGGTTGGCATTGATCATCAGCTCGTGCCCGAGGACGTCGCCGTTGCCCTGCCCGGCCAGGTTCCAGTAGGCGTGATTGGTGAGGTTGACGACGGTTTTCTTGTCCGTCTCGGCTTCATAGTCGATCCGCAGCTCGTCGTCGTTCGTCAGGGTGTAGGTGACCCTGCACTGCAGGTTGCCGGGGTAGCCTTCCTCGCCGTCTTTGCTCAGGTAGCTCAGTCTCACCCAGGCCCGATCCTCGGAGGCGGTCACCTCCTCCTGCTTCCACACCATTCTGTCGAAACCCTTCACGCCGCCATGGAGATGGTTGGGCCCGTTGTTGGCGGCCAGCTTGTACTCGACGCCGTCGAGGACGAATCGTGCGTTGCCAATGCGATTGGCATATCGGCCGATGACCGCCGCCGCACAACCGCCTCGCGAGAGGTAGTTGTCGAGGCTATCGTGGCCCAGGAGGACATCGTCGAGCTTGCCGTGACGGTCCGGCACCGCCAGCGAAACCACGATCGCCCCGTAGTTCATGATCCGAACCCGCAACCCCTTGGCGCTGGTCAACGTGTACAGGGAGATCTCTTCCCCCTCGGGCGTATGCCCGAACGATTCGGTGTGAATATTCATCGTTCTATTCTCCTTCGTTATCGATCCAGTCCCAGAGTCCATCGAACTCGTGCTGTTCTGCGCGAGCCCGACGGTGCAAGCCACCCCCGTCGCGACGACACCCACCAGAAGTCTCACGTTCATTCCTGCACCCCACTCGGGATTCGTTGTTCTCGATGTACTGCCTGCCGTTCATGTGCCGTACCGAGATGGTAAACCATGGATGGGAAATCATCAAGAGGTTACAGGACCATGCTCCTGGATATACGTATTGGTACGTATTTTGGCGGGGAAGACCGTTCGGCCCGCACGAACTGCTCAAGCCGTAGAGATGCTCCGCCGAAGGATGAGGATGATGAGTGGTCTTCCCGGCGAGCCCATTCCGTTCGAGTGAATCGGGATGGCCGTTGCAGGTCGAGGGCGCACAGAAATGGATCGAGCGAGTTGCATGAGAGCGAGTCAGGGGGCCGAGTCGGTCTGCGACGATCACACCCTGGGACAACTGACGGCCAAGGATGTGATGCAGTACGGCGTGGTGAGCATCGACAGAAGAGAGCCTGTACACAAAGCGGTGTCCCTGCTGATCGAAAAAGACATCAGCGGTCTGCCCGTGACGTATCAGGGTCGTCTATGCGGGATGTTGTCGGAAAGAGACCTGCTCCGCCTGGTCTGTCGGACGGAGTATCTGCCGGGGTCGGTCGGAGACTATATGACCGAGAACGTCGTCAGCTTCGACGTGGATGACGCTCTGCCGACCATCTGCAAACAGCTTGTGGAGAAGCCATTCCGGCGTGTGCCGGTCCTGCTGCACCGCCAGACCCTGGCGGGAATCATCACCCGGGCGGACCTCATTCGGGTCTACAAGGACAGATTCCGGCCCCTGGGCACCGCCTCGTGCACTGGACAGGACTGTGGACTGCTGGCGCAGGACGTCATGACCGCCGGCCTGCTGACCCTGTCGCCGGACGCGGGCCTCTATGACGCCATGGAGATGATCACCCAGCGCCACGTCACCGGTCTGCCGGTCGTGGACGACATGATGCGCCTGCTCGGCATCGTTACCGAAAAGGACGTGCTGAACTGCTGTATGCGCCCCTGCCCTGCGGACCCGACGGTTGCGGCGTTCATGACCCGCGATGTCGTCGCGTTCGACCGCAAGGCGAGCATGGACCTCGTCTGTGAGTGTCTGATCCAGAAGGACTTCCACCGTGTGCCCATCGTGGACGCAGGCAGGCTGGTGGGGATCATCAGTCGCTCCGACATCCTGCGAAGCCGAGCCAGCGCGTTCAAACGATAGCTTTTGCGATCCCCCCGCTCCTCTCCCCCCCAGGGAGCGGGCTGATGCGGAAACAGCCGGGGCCCGCGCCTTCGCGACGCGAGCCCCGGGTCTGCCGCATCATCGCCGATCATCAACGGCAGCGAAGCACCTATCCTACGGCTTCGTCAACAGAATGCTGTCGATGAAGATCCGGCCCTTGCCGCCATGCTCCGTAGCAGCTTTGTCGCCGACACGAATGTACATCTTCCGCACACGATCCATCTTCACGCCCTGGTCGACAAACTGGCTGAACGGAATCCGCCACTCGACCCAGCTTTCCGCGATGACGACCTTCGGATCCGGGTGGACAACGGAGGCCGACTTCTTCGAGGAGTCTTCCACCGCAACGAACAACGGGGCCGCCGTGTTGATCAACCGGCCCTGCACATAGAGAACCAGCGTATCGGTTCCGCCGGCCGTCCAGTCCTGGGCAGTCTCGAAATCCCGGTAGGCCTCGCTGTAGAACGGGGACTCCACATTGTTGTAGTCGAAGGGCATCGACTGGTTCGCATCGTGGACGATCGTCTGCTCGGTATACGGCGCGCTCAGGTATCCGACCGTAGAGCCGTTGTCTGCGGTGGTCAGACCGTCGATCCAGGTCAGGTAGATCTCGCCGCCTTCCTCGTCCGTGTAGCTCTCGAAGTCATCGATGACCAGCGCCGTGGTGAAGCTCCAGACCGGTCCGGTCTCGATGGCGCCGCCTACCACCGTCTCGTCCACGCGCCAGAAGTAGGTCGTCAGACTGTCCAGATCACCCGGCTGGAAGGCCGCATCGGCAAGGGCGAATGTCCCTTGCTCCGTGCCGGGCGATCCCTCGGCAACCGCGTTTGCCTCGAGTCCGAAGTACACCTTGTGCCCGGTGGCGCCAGTGCCCGACAGCCAGGTCAGGGTCGGATGGGGCCGTACGGCGTTGGCCTTATCGGCCGGAACGGGATAGTAGGCCGTCGGCGCCTGCACCAGGAAGGTCCAAACATCGCCCGTATGGATTGTCACACCATCCTTCTCGACCTCATCCACGCGCCAGTAGTACCTGGCGCCGGGGGTGAACCCCGGGCGTGGTAGTAGAATGTCACCGATTGCGGCTGGTGAGTCTTGACGCGGTCCGCTTCCGTCAGGTCCGGGCTGGTCCCCAGGTATACGTCATGGAACACCGCGGTCTCGCCGCGAGCCCACTGGAGCAGGGGGACTGACGGGTCCTTGTCCGGGGCACCATCCGCCGGATTGGGATTGTATGCCTTGACCTGAACGGGAATGAAGGCTTTCACTTCCGCGGCCGAGAGCGCCCGATTGTAGACGCGAACGTCATCCATCCGCCCGGTGAACCAGTTGCCGGAAGAGTCCCAAACACCGCCGCCGCCGATGTTGACGGGGTACGTGGACGTCCCATAGTTGGTGGTGCCGGCCCCGGTGGTCAGCAGCTTGCCGTCGACGTAGATCTTCATGGACGTGTCGCCGACAACGGCGGCGTGATGCCAATCTCTGTCACTGTACGGCCACTTGATGGTGGTCGTTCCGGAGACAGCGCTCCAGATCTCGATGCTGGCGCCCATGAATCCCATCTCGAGATGGTCGTTCTGCCCGACCAGTCCGGTCCGGCTGGGTTGTGTCTGCCAGCTCACGACCCAGAAGGAAATCGTGAACTGCGACGCGTTGTCCAGCAGGGACTTGCCGGTGCCGACATACCCGTCGACACCGTCGAAGTCCAGGGCTGTCCCGCTGTAGCCGGGAATCCAGTGGACGCCGCCGTATAGGGTGGCGTCATTTCCCTTGCCCGAGGAGTCTACCGCCACGGCGCCGCTGCCTTCATCGAACTGCCACCATCCAATCAGAGCAGGGTCCGGGGCTTGTGCAAGGACTGCCGGGCCCGCCGCAATCACCATTGCGGCAACAAGAAACACTACCTTTGACATAGCACTTCTCCTTCCCACACACACGTTTCTCATCAGATCCGAGGCTCTCCGGTCTACCCTCCGGAGGATGCCTCGATCACGGAAATGCCACCGATGAAGACCAAGCCTCTCCCGCCGGCGTTCGAACCACTGCGGTCCCCCCGCGCCGAGCAGGTTTTCCCGCCTCCTGCGAGGTTCACGCCGGCGGCAGAAAGCCCATCGAGCGATATCCACCCTTCGACCTAGTGGGTCCGCGTCGCAATCCCCGATCCCCAACTGCAAGGAATCGGTCTCTATGGCTTCGTCAACACGATGCCGTCGATGAAGATCAGGCCCTTGCCGCCAGGCTCCGTGGCGGTCTTGTCGCCCACCCCGATGACCAACGACTTGACGCGGGCCATGTTCACGCCTGCCTCCGTGAACTCGCTGAACGGGATCGCCCATTCGACCCATTTCATCCGCGTTGTGATCTTCGGATCGGGATGGACCACGGTGCCGGTCTTCTTCGACTGGTCTTCGATGACCACATAGAGCGGCTCGGGGTCGTTCTTCATCTTGCCTCGGACGTAGAGGACGAGTGCGCCGGCGTCCCCGGCCGTCCAGTCCTGGGCGCTGTCGAACTCTCGTTCGGCCTCGCTGTAGAACGGGGAATCCACGTTGTTATAGTCCAGGGGCATCGACTGGTTCGCATCGTATACGATGGTCTGCTCGGCAAACGGCGCCTCGAGGTACCCGACGGTCGAACCGTTCTCACCGCTGGTCAGGCCATCCACCCAGGTTTGATAGATCGTGCCGCCTTCCTCGTCCGTGTAGCTCTCGAAATCGTCGATCGACAGATAGGTCGTGAACGACCAGACCGGTCCGGCCTTGACCCCGCCGGCAACCGTCTCATCGACACGCCAGAAATACGTCGTCAGGCTCTCCAGTGTGCCGGGGGCGAAGGCCGTGACTGCCAACTCGAAATCGCCCTGATCCGTCTCTGCAGCCCCAGCAGCGACCGCATCCGCATCGGCTGCGAAGTAGACATGGTGCTTGATGGCCCCGATGCCCGTCATCCACGTGAGTGTGGGAGTGGGCGAGACGTCTCGCGCTCCGTCGGCCGGATTGGGATAATAGGCCGTCACGTCCTGCATCACGAAGCTCCAGACGTCGCCCGGGTAGATCGTCACACCGTCCTTGTCGATCTCGTCCACCCGCCAGTAATACGTTGCGCCGGGCGTGAGCCCTGCCGCATGGTAGTAGAAGGTGGTGGTCAGGCGATTCCCCACACGGTTGGCCTCCGTCAGGTTGGGGTCGGTGCCCAGATAGACATCATGCCGTGTCGCCGTATCCCCCTTGGTCCACTGGAGTAGTGGCGTGGCCACGCCCACGGCGCCGTCCGCCGGATTCGGTTTGCTCGCTTTGAGCCATGTCGGGAGCACGCCGGTGGCCACCTCGCGCACCTGGCTTTCGCTCATGGCACGGTTGAAGATATACAGTTCGTCCACCAGGCCGGCATACCAGGACCGACCGCTGCAGCCGGGGTCGCCGCCGATGTACAGATTCTCCAGGCTGTTGAAGGGAAGAGCGGCCGCCGTACTGTCCTGCCACTCTCCATTGACGTACATCGTCATCGTCGTGCCATCGTGGGTGACGCCGATGTGTACCCACTCGCCCGCGACGGCCTGCGCCTTCACCGCTGTGTAGGCGCTGAAGCTGCCGGTGCGAATCCCGAAGACGAACTGATCGGTATACAGGGTTGCATCCGGCTCGCATCCCTGGATCCCGAGGAACCAACTGGCCCACGTGGAACACCCCAGGCCATGCACGAGAATGCCCTGAACGCCCAGAGCGTTCGCATTCACATAGACAGCCACGGAGAATTCCTTCGTGCCGAGCAATTGGATGCCCGCGTTGTTCACGATCTGGAAGTAGTCGCCCGAGCCGTCGAACTCGGCGGCCTGGTCGTACATCCCGGCCGTGTAGCTCACGTCGCCGGTTGCCGCCGCATTGTTGTGATTGTCGCTCGCATCCTGACCATTGCCTTCGAACGCCCAGTGTCCAACCAGTGTCGCTGCATAGCCGGTTGGGGACACGATACAGCACAATCCCACGACCAGAACCAGACATACGGATCTTCTACCCATGATCGTTCTCCTTGCACAGTCCTGGCAGGGCCAGGATAGCCCTGCGACTCATGGGCAACATGCCCATGCCATGACAACTTGCCTTCTCACACACGTTCTTAGGGTTTGACCAGTCGAATGGCGTCGATGTAAATCAAGCCTTTGCCGCCCGCCGTCGGGTTGGCCCGGTCGCCTACGCCGATGAACAGCTTCCTGACACGCGTCATCTTCACCCCGGCATCGGAGAACTCGCTGAACGGGATCTGCCACGTGACCCATTGGGCCGCGGTCACAACCGACGGATCAGGGTAGAAGACGATGCCGCTGTTCTGCGACTGGTCCTCGATCATGACGTACAACGGCTCTGGCTTGTTGGTCAGCCTGCCGCGCACGTGCAGGACTAGGGCGCCGGCGCCATCGACAGTCCAGTCCTGGGCGCTTTCGAAGTCCCGTTCCGCTTCGCTGTAGAACGGGGAATCCACGTTGTTGTAGTCCAGAGGCATCGACTGGTTCACGTCGTACACGATGGTCTGCTCGGCAAACGGCGCCTCAAGGTACCCGACGGTCGAACCGTTCTCCTTGGTGGTCAGGCCGTCGACCCAGGTCTCATAGATGCGGCTGCCCCCCTCGTCGGTGTACCTCTCGAAATCTTCAATCGGCAGACAGGTCGTGAACGACCAGACCGGTCCGGCCTTGATCCCGCCGAGAACGGTTTCGTCCACGCGCCAGAAATACGTCGCCAGGCTTTCCAAGGTGCCGGGGGCAAAGGCGATGTCCGCAGGCGCGGACTCGCCCTGGTCCGTCTCCGCAGCCCCCGCCGCGACCGCATTCGGATCGTCTCCGAAGTAGACACGGTGTTTCGTCGCGCCGATGCCCGGCATCCACGTGAGCGTGGGAGCGGGCGAGACGTCGCACGAACCGTCTGCGGGCACGGGATAGTATGCCTTGACATCGCGTGCCATGAAGGTCCAGACGTCGCCCGGGTAGACCGTCACGCCGTCCTTGTCAATCTCGTCCACGCGCCAGTAGTACCTCGTGCCAGGCACAAGACCCGCGACATGATAGTAGAAGACGGCGGTGCGGCGAGACATCACGAGGTCGGCCGCCGTCAGGTTCGGATCGGTGCCGAGATAGACGTCATGCAACGTGGCGGTCTCGCCCTTGGTCCATTGGAGCAGGGCCGAGGTGACATCGAGCGCCCCGTCGGCGGGGTTCGGCGCGAAGGCCTTCGTAAACGAGGGGATCTCTCCAGCCGCCAGGCCCGCCACCTGACCGCCGGTCAGGATGAGGTCGTACAACTGCACGTCGTCGATGATCCCGGTGAAGGAGTCGTCGCCCCAGGAGTCGGGCCAACCGATCCACAGGCCGATCCCCAGGTTGTTCTGTACCTTCGGAACGACCGAGTCGGGCCGTTCGCCGACCAGCCTGCCGTCCAGGTACACCTTGCGCTGCTTGTTCGCAACGTCGAACGTCATAACGATGTGCGACCATTCGTTCTGGGGGATCGTCACATCGGAGAGGACCCAGTCGCCGCCCCAGACGACGGACTTGAGCTGCAGGTCCGTCATGAGGGCCATGCCATAACTCTCGAACTGGCCGATGAGGCACGCACGCCCGGTGTCCTTGGGGAACGCCCAGCAGGCCATCGTCGCGCCCTTGGTGGGGGTCAGCGCCGCCCAGTAGGGGATATCGATTCGCGCCTTGACGCCGTCCAGCTCCAGGGCGCCGCCGATCATTCCCTGCGCCCAGACGGGCCCGTCGACCAGTTGACCGTCATGGCCCCCGCCGGAACTGTCTTTGGCCACGGAGCCGCCGCCGTCGTCCAGCGCCCAGTGTCCGATCAGGCCGGCAATCGCATTCCCCTGCAAACTCAACGCCGCTCCGACAACCACCAGAAGAACTCGTCTAATCGCCATGGTTCTCCTCCCTCTCGAAACCCGCAAGGCGGTATCGACCGCCGGACCGCCCCGGGTGCCGAGAGCAAACACCATCCTCTTTTTCTTCATCCGGAATCGTCTCCCCCCAGCCTACCCACACAGTCGGCCTCCACGATGGACCCGGCATGCAAACGCATCTCATTTGGCACTTCTGGAACTGGAATGTGGCAGGACTACAGGCCTCCTTCCTGACCGCCTCAGAACCCATTCAAGGGTCCCGGCGCAGCCTATGATAGACTCTCCTCCCAGGATGCGCTCGCACACGTCTCATGCCCCTCAGCACGAGGCATCCGGTCTCCGACGCAGGTCAACTACATTTTACTCTTATACCACCACGAACCCGCGGATTCAAGCAAAATCGCCGGTTCCGCCGTAATCGGCCCATACAACGCCATACACGGCGCGACCGGTTGCGCCGTCAATCATCTGCACCCTTGTATGGATCGCTGGGAATGGGATCGACCCTCCACGTTCTCTCTTGCCAGGGGGTACATCGTTCCATAGATTGTCCCGCATGGTCTACCTGCTGCTCATCCTGCTTGGTTTTGGCGTCGGTGCGTTCGGCACCCTGATCGGGGCCGGCGGCGGGTTCATTCTGATGCCGATTCTGCTGTTGGCCTATCCGAACACGAATCCTGCTGCCCTGACGGCGATCTCACTGGCGGTCGTGTTCTTCAACGCCGCCAGCGGATCCTATTCCTACGCCAGAATGAAGCGAATCGACTTCAAGTCCGGCTGGCTGTTCCTGGTGCCGGGCGTCCCCGGTGCGATTTGTGGCGCGAGCGTCGTTCATTTCATTCCCCGACAGGCGTTCAATCTCGTGTTTGGCCTGTTCCTGCTCGGGGGAGGATCGTTCGTTTTCCTCCGCACTCTCTCCCGACGCGAGTCCGGCGGCCTGTTGGGCGGCACGTTCCAACGGAGTTTCGCCGATGCCGAGGGTACGCATCATGCCTACCGGTACAATCTGGCGGTCGGCATGGCCTTGAGCTTCGCGGTGGGCATGGTCTCCAGCATCCTCGGCATCGGCGGCGGCATTATTCATGTCCCCGCCATGACAACCCTGTTGGGTTTCCCGGTGCACATTGCCACCGCCACCAGCCATTTCATTCTGGCGGTCATGTCCCTGACGGCCACGACGATGCACGTACTGGACGGAGTCCTGGGATGGGCGGAGGCGCCCCGCGTCCTGGCCATTGCAGTCGGCGCCGTCAGCGGCGCTCAACTGGGCGCGAGATTGTCCAAACGTATTCACGGCCGTTGGATCCTGCGCGGCCTGGCCGCAGCTCTCGGACTGGTCGGCGTTCGTATTCTGCTCGTCGCTTTCCGGGGGACCTGAGGACGCCGGATGTCAGGCGAACAACTCGGCGAATTTCCCGGCGATGTCGGGCTGCTCGCACAGGGTCTGCCCGATGAGGACGGCCCGCACACCCATGGATTTGAGCTTCTCGACGTCGGCTCGCGTCTTGATGCCGCTCTCGGAGACCAGCTCGGCGCCGTCGTCCAGCAAACTCGCCAGCCGGCCGGTCGTTCGCAGGTCCACCTGCATCGTGGTCAGATCGCGATTGTTGATCCCGAGGACGCTGTAGCCTCTCTTCGGGAACCCGATCAGGCTTCGGACCGCCAGGAGGGAATCCACGTCGTGGACCTCCAGCAGGACGGTCAGGCCCAGTTCGCCCGCGACGATCATCAGATCCATCAGATTGCCCGGCTCCAGCGCCTCGGCGATCAGCAGAATCGCGTCGGCCCCGGCCGCCCGGGACTCGTACACCTGCCAGGTGTCGATGATGAAGTCCTTGCGAAGAACCGGCAACGACACCGCCTGCCTGACCTGGTCGACGTATTCAAGCCGGCCCTGAAAGTGCTTCTCGTCCGTCAGGACGCTGATGGCATCGGCCCCGCACTCCTCGTAGGTCCGCGCGACAGCCACGGGATCGAAGTCCTTCCGAATCAGGCCGGCCGAGGGCGACGCCTTCTTGACTTCCGCGATCACGTTGATGCCCCGGCTATTGAGCTTCGTGACCGCCTTATAGAAGTTGCGGCATCGGGGCAGACCCACGATCCGCTCCTGAAGCGTCTCCAGAGGCGTCTGCGATTGCCGCCTTCGGACCTCTTCTCGCTTATCCGCGATGATCTGGTCGAGAACGTTGGCCAAGAGCTTCAATCCTCGGTTACGCCTGCGACGCGAGCTGGTTGGCCACGCTGACGAACCCCATCCGCAGGTCGCCCAGCGTATCTTTGAGCATCTTCTCTTCCTGCCGGTCCAGGTTCCCCTTGGTCTTGGCCGCGAGGGCTTCGAGCATGTCGATGTTGTAGCGGGCCATCTCCAGGTCCGGCCCGTGCTCCTCTTCGCCTCGAATCCGGAGCAAGCCCAACGCAAACAGCGCCTGCGTCGTCAACATGCTGACCAAGGCCGCGAAGTTCCCCTGGGGCATCGGCCCGCCGGGACCCGCCTCCGGTTCTTCCGCCTCTTTCTTCTTCTCCTCCTGCTCCTTGGCGGCCATGACCTCCTTCTCTTGCTGGGCCTTTTGCTTCCAATCCTCGTCGATGATGAGCTTCTTCTCAGGGTCTGCCATATCTATCGTCCTCTGTATTTCTTCATGTTCCGGTCGAGGTCGCGTTTCTGTGCCCGCTCGGTGATGCTCTTTCGCTTGTCGTATTGCCTTTTGCCCTGAGCCAGCGCCAGTTCCACCTTGGCCAGGCCCCGCTGGCTGAAGTATAGTCGCAACGGAACCAGGGTGCAGCCGCGTTGTTCCAGTTTCATCCAGATCCGTCGAAGCTCCGCCTTGTGCAGGAGGAGTTTCCGCTTGCGGGACGGATCGTGGTTCATATTGCCCGCCTGCTGATAGGGCGCGATCTTGGCGCCGACCAGCCAGCACTCGTTGTCCTGCATCTTGGCGTAGGACCCGGTCAGGTCGGCGGGCGCCGCCCGGAGCGACTTGACCTCGCTGCCCCGCAGCTCGATCCCGGCCTCGTACTTGTCCACGAACTCGAAGTCGTGGTAGGCCTTCTTATTGACCGCTACGGGGCCTTGCTTCTGGTTGTCAGAGTCCTTCTTGACCATGGGGGTCATGATAGCCGCAGTCTGTCGGCTTTGCAAGGAACACCCGCATTGGAGCCCTGTTCGCGGCCGTGCCGCAAGACGCGGTCTTTCCTCGCCGCCAGAGTCCGTCATGACGAGCGACACCTGGCGCTAGTCCTTTGCGGGTTTCATCTGGTCTGCCCGACGCTGTTCCTCGTCCAGGATCCGCCACAGGTTGCGGACGTTCCGCTCCTGCATGCCGTGCGCCCAGTGGCCGGGAGGCGGGTCACGGAAGTTGGAGAAGCTGCTGCGTACAGATAGGCGTGAGATGGCCTGTTCGAGAGTCAGCCCCTCCCGACGGGCCTGCCGACCGAGATCGAGCATCCTGTGGTAGTAGTCCCGCACGGGCCGCAGGTCGTTCTTGAGCAGGGGCGTGCTGTGCGAAGGGACCACGCGGCTGATCTGCACCTCGGGAGCGAGGAAACCGTCTAGAACCGTCAGGAAGCGATTCACATCCTCAAGCTCCGTCCGTTCCCCAATCTCCGGGAGCTGACCTCGCTGGTACGCGATCGCGCCGCTGACGAGGAGCTTCTCCTGGGGAATGTAGACCAGGGTGTCGGAGAGGCTGTGGCCCCTGCCGAAGAAGACTAATTCGAGCTGGAGGTCGCCCAGATCGAGCGTCTGCCGGTCGGAGAAGGTGAGCGTGGGTTTGACGATCTCGTAGCCTTCCTGAAGGTCCTGCGAGTGGAGTTCCCAGAACGCGATTTCGCCCTCGACTCGGCGCGTATTCATCCGACTGCCGGCGACCTGCGGCAGGAAGGCCCGCAGATTGCGGACGGTCAGAGCCATCCGGTCCAAGTCCCGCTGTTTCCAGTCAGGCTGCACCTGCTTGTCGATGAGCCACTGCATGTCCTGGGCCAGGTTCTCGTGCCCGACGATCGTGGCGCCGCGGAACAGGCTGTTGCCGCCGGCGTGATTGTCGTGGGCGTGCGTATTGATGACGTAGACCCAGTCGTTTCGACCGAAGACCTGCTCGATCCGGGCCTTGATGGGCGCCATGACCCGCGGCGACATCTCCGTATCGATGATCGCCAGACCTTTGGAGGATTGAATGGCCGTGAGGTTGCACCGCCGGTCGGTGCCCAGCCAATAGGCGAAGACCACGCGAGGCGAATGTCGCTCGATGCAGACAAAATCCGCCAGCCTGCTCTGCGAACCGGCCGCGAGCAACTGTGCCAACAAACCGAAGTAGATCATCGAGGCCATCTTCGCCCTCTCTATCTATTTGAGTTTCGGGCCGGCCTTCAGAAGCTGGCTGAGCAAAGGTCCGAGCTTCCGCATGGCGTTGCCACGGTGGGAAACCGTGTTCTTCTCTTCATCGCCGAGTTGGGCGACGGTCCGACCGAGCGACGGCACGAAGAAGACTGGATCGTAGCCAAACCCACCCTCGCCGGCTGGCTCGGTCGTAATCACCCCCTCCACGCTGCCCGTCGTCTCGATGAGCATCTTGTCCGGGCTCGCCAGGCACAGGCAGCAGACGAATCGGGCGGTCCGCTTCTCTCGCGGGACGCCCACCAGCAGCGAGAGCAGCTTCTCCCAGTTTCGTCGGTCGACGACCTCGCGGTCCACGCCTTTGGCCTTGTCGCCGGAGAATCGAGCGGAGTTCACGCCCGGCGCACCGTCGAGGGCGTCCACGACGAGTCCCGAATCGTCAGCCAGCGTCCACAGTCCGGTCGCCTGAGCGTAGCCGGTCGCCTTCTTGTGCGCGTTCTCCGCAAACGTCGCGCCGTCCTCCTTCACCTCGTCCACGCCGGGGAAGTCCGCGAGGCTCTTCCACTGGATCCGGTCGCCCAGCAAGGCCCGAAGCTCGCGGACCTTGCCGGGATTCGTCGTCGCGACAAGAATCTGTCTATCTGGATTACTCATTCTCTGAAGTCCAATCTGCTCATCAATGTGCCTTGTCTTTCGGGCTGAATCTCGCCACGACTTCGAGCGTGCCCTGTGTGGCTTCTTTGCGGATCGCGATGCGACTGTGCTTGTCGCCCTCGGCGAGGGGGAGTTCCTCGATGCAAATCGTGCAGTCGTCCGGCACGGTCAGAGTCGCGACGCCGCGAGCGCCGCGAATCGTAACCGTACTACCCTGCCGCTCGACCGGCAGCTTCGTCTGCCAGTAGGACTCGACTCCGGTCCCTTTGCCCAGCTCGTACTCGTCGCGGATCGTGAGCACCTCCGGCGAGGGCGAATCCCATCGGCGCACCCACTTCCTGTAGCAACCTCCCCAGCCCGCTGTCGCGTCGAGGGTCGCGTGGAACGCCTGCTCGTCGCCCTGCCCGGCGGGTTTCACGTCGAAAGGTAGCGGGTTCTGCGGACAGGCCCGCTCGGAGGTCCCGACCGGAACGAGCATGTTGTGACGCTGACAGTGCTTGTAGATCGCGTGGATAGGGTCCTCGTAGTCGCAGATCCCCAGGTCCGTCGCGAACGTCTCGCCCGCGTATTCGAGCACGAAGCTGCCCTTGTCCTCGTGCGCGTGGCCCGCGCCGGCCTTGTTGCCCAGGACGAGGATCTTGACCAGATCGTCCCCCAGCCAACGGGTCGAAGCGATGTACCCGGTGTTCGGCAGCTCGACATAGGCGGGCAGCGGCGGTCCCGGCGGCTCCAACGCCGGTCTGCCCTCGCGGACAAGCTGCTTGTTCAACATGGTCGCCCAGCAGCTCTGCGGCATCAACTCCGCCAGGATGCTCAGGCTGTCCTCGCGAAAGCTCGCACCCGAGTCGCAGATCGCGATCACGTCGTCAGTCGTGGTCGAGGCGACGACCGCAGCGTAATCCGAGGTCCGCTTCAGGACGTCGGGGACCAACTCGGACACGTCCCTGCCCCTGGCCCTCGCGTAGAGCTTCAAGACCGTGTAGTTCTCCCGGGCAATCGGACTGAAGTAGCTCGGACCTTCGAGCGTGCCGCCGTCCGGCTCGATCACCGTTTCGAGATTGTCGATCGCATCACGATACGCCAAATCGGCGTAGGGTTTCACTCGCGGCCACTCGCGTTCGAGAACCAGGTAGGCGGACATCCGGCCCGTATTGAAGTACGCAAGCTGGTTGCAGTGGAAGATGTACTCGTGGCGCCACGTGACGTAGTTGATCGGGCCGACGCCCTCTTCCGCGAGGCGGCGCATCAGGTAGTTCCGTCCGGCGTCGGTGAAGACCTCGCCCGCCAGGTCCAGGATCGTCGCGACGTCCTCCGCGGTGTACGAACGGCGAAACGCCCGGTCCTCCCACGGTCCGCCGGGGAAGACCGACATGAACCCGGTCTCCCAGTGCTCGCTCAGCGCCAGGCACAGTGCGTATCGCGCCGCCATCCGCAGCAGCTCGGCGTCACGAAGCACCAAGGCGGCGACCGCCCACTGGGTACTGCCGGGCAACTTCGCCTGGCTCTCGTCACGGACACGCGTGTGGGCAGAGGTGCTGCCGCCACTCTTGACGAACTCGTGTATCCCCTGCTCCGGCCGGCACTCGCGGGCCGCCGCAGCGAGGTCCGTGTAGCGGGATCGGCCCTCCTTTTCGACGGCCTCACGGTGTTCCGATCGGAGCTTCTCCAGTTCCTCGGCCGTCAGGAAGATGCCATAGCGGGGCGCGAAGCTCGGCGAGAATCCGTCGTCGCGGATGTAGGCGTCCCATCGCATTCCCGAATAGTCCCACTGGGCGAAGTACCGTGGCAGCAGCATCGTGTTCTGCAGGCCGATCCATCGCAGCCAGCCTGCGGCGCTGCCTTCGGCGCCCGCTTCAATCTCCAGCGTCAGCGAGTCGATCCGCGTCGCTCCGCGAAGATCGATGGCGTACTCCGCCCGCTTCTCGACCGCGGGCTCGGAGACGAATGCTCGCTCGCCCTTGTCGGTCTGCGCAATCACACGGAGCACGCAGTCCTTCGGCAGTGACAATCGCACGAGCAGATGGTCGTAGGCGGAGCAATCGACGCAGAAGTCCCTCGTCATGCGCAGGGCCGGTCCCGCCTGCGGTTTCGACGCCCACTCGAAATCGACCGCGCTCCAGTTTTGTCGGATGCGAAGCCCATGTCCCGCTCCGGACTCGATTCGCCACTTGGCCAGGCCGCTCAACTCCGGCGTCCAGAACGGTTCGATGATCGCCTCCGCGATGTTGATCGGCACTGGTTTGAGCTGAGTCCCCGACCCGTCGGGCCCCTCGGATTGCGCCGGGACGTTGCCCACGATGAGCAACGCCGACAGTATTGTGGACGTCAGATGCATGAATGGCCTCATGGCAATGAGCGGTGTGCACAGCACACCCTACACAATCAATCCGTGCGAATCCGTGTCTGTCATTTCCCGACGCAGAATCGTGAGAAGATCCGGTCGAGCACCTGCTCGTCGAGATGCACCTGCTCGATGCCGGAGATCGTCTGGCAGGCGGCCCGGATCATCATGGCAGCCACCTCATCATGGCCCGACTCCACTTCTGCGACAGCTTGGCGGACGTTGTCGAGGGCCTCTGTCACAACCTGTCCGTGACGCGCGGTCAGCGCCACGGCGTTCGCATCGGCCGCGCAGGGGGTGCTGTGCACGCCTGCCTCGATGGCAAGCAGAAGATCCGCCAGACCGGCCCCCGCACTCGCGGACACGGGGAGGAACTCGACGCCAAACGCGCCAGCAAGCTCGTTCAACCTGCGAGGCCGTTGGGCTTCGACGATCAGATCCGATTTTGTCGCCACGTGGATCGCATGCTTCGGCTGGATGAGCCCACGAATCGCGAGGTCCTCGGCCCAGTGGCCCTTCGCGGAATCAACGCAGAACACAACCGCGGCGCAGCGATTGAGGGCCTCGACGGCCGCTCGCTGGGCCAACTCGTCCAGCACGTTGTCCGGTGACGGGATCAGGCCGGCACAGTCGAAGAGGACGCATTGGAACGGCACGCCGGAGAGGCCGTTCGTAGTGACGCCGTGAGGCGTTTCAGTAGCATGAGCGTCCCGCCCATGATTCCGAATCACGGGCAAGATGCCCATGCTGCGGGATGCCCCACGAACAGTCGTCAGCACGCCGGTCAGGACATCCCTCGTCGTCCCGGGCTGCGGTGAGACGATGCTCCGCTCCCAGCCGAGCAGAGCGTTGAGCAGGTTGCTCTTGCCCGCGTTCGGCGCCCCGGCGATCCCGACCGCGGGCAGATCGAGCAATTCCTCGCATCGGATGCTTCCGGCCAGCAGACGCTCCAGGCTCGCCTGGATGTCCGACAGTCGCGCCGCCGCCTGTTCTCGGCCGATGAACTCGATGTCCTCGCTGCTGAAGTCGAGTCCCGCCTCGATCAGGCTCAGCGTGTCCAGCAGGGCCGTGCGGATTCCCTCGGTCGCCTGGGTCAATCGACCGCCCAGGAGCCGCTCGGCCGCCTCCAGTTGGAGACGGTTCGAGCTGGCGATGACCTCGTTGACTGCCTCCGCCTGGGCAAGGTCGAGCTTGCCATGGAGGTAGGCGCGGGCGGTGAACTCGCCCGGTCCCGCAGCCCGGCAACCGTGCGCCAGCAGCGACGACATCAGCGTCTCGACGAGACAGGGGGCGACGTGGACGTGGATCTCGGCCAGGTCCTCGCCGGTATACGAGTGCGGCGAGAAGAACAGGTAGAGCGAGGCGTCCGCGCTCAGGTCATCCGCGATGCGGACCGTCCCGGGCAGGACTCTGCGATTCTCGATTTGCGATTTGCGATTTACGATTTGGGGACCCGAACTCGGCTCGAAGATCCGCTCGCAGACCGACAGCACCTGCGGCCCGGTGATGCGAACGATGGACCGCACGCCCCCGGCGGCGGAGCTGACGGCCACGATGGTGTCGCGGAGATCGTACATGATCGACAATCGAAGCAACGCGTGGGCTGAGAGCCCACCCTACATGACGCAAGGGCGCCACGCTCAAAGCAAATCCGAGCGTCGCGCCCTTGTCTGAAATCCGAAATCAACAATCAGAAATCACACATCTCGTTAGAATCGGTAGAATGGCTTGGGCTTCTTCTTCTTGACCTTGCCGCCGGTCTTGCTCGTCACCGAGACGAATCCGTCGGGCCCCTGCTCTTCCTGCTCCTGGATGTGCTTCTTGATGACGTACTGCTCGATCACGCCCGCGAAGGTGCTGGACATGATGTACAGGTTCACGCCGGACGGAGCAGTGTACAGCATCAGCGGGAACATCAAGGGCATCATGATGTTCATCATCTTCTGCTGCTGGGCAAGCTGCGGATTGGTCGCCGCGGAGGCCTGCTGCGTCGGCGTCAGTTTCTGTTGCAGGTAGAACGCGACGCCCATCAGGATCGGCAGCAGATTCAGCGACCCCACCTGCCAGCCGAGCAGCGGGATCGTGAACGGCGGCCACGTCAACAGCCGGTCCGGGACTGACAGATCGGTGATCCAGAAGGGCAGGAAGGGCGCCCCGCGAAGGTCGATGCTCGTGTAGATGGCGCTCCACAGCGCGATCCAGATGGGCATCTGCACGAACATGGGCAGGAATCCCATGATGGGCGAGGCCCCCTGCTGGCGGTAGAGTTCCATCAGCGCCTTGTTCATCTCGGCCTTGTTGTTGCCGTACTTCTTCTTGATCTCCTCGGCCTTCGGCGCCAGCTTGGTCATCTTGCTCATCGAGATCTGGCTCTTCTTGGTGATCGGGTGCAGGACCAGACGCATGATGAAGACGAGGATGATGATGACGATGCCGTAGTTGCCGATGAATCCGTACATCCACTTCATGATCGCCAGGATGCCGAACGCCAGCGGATTGATGAGGGCCGCCGGACAGCAGCAGTTCATGAAATCGATCGTCTGGACGAATCCCAGCTCGCGATAGAGCGCCACCTTGTCGAAGCGGCTCTTATCCTTCGGGCCTATATAGAACCGGAACTGGTGCGTCTGCACGCTGTCCGCCTGGCCGGCCGGGCTCAACGTAACCGGGACGCTGGAGATCATGAATCCGAGCGATTCGTCGCCGGTGTTGTGCTTGGGATCCTCGTCGGGGTTGTAGTAGACGCCCCACTTGCCGCCGACCCAGTTGGCGCCGGGCTTGCCCTCCGCGGTCGTTGGGACCAGGATGGCCGCGAAGTACTTGCTCACCGCCGCGGCCCACAGGAACGGCGAACCCTCCGCCAGTTCCCGCTCCTTCGCGGTACCGGCCTTGGACAGGGCCTTCATGTCCTTCGCGACGCTGCGGATCTCGCCCTTGGCCGTCTTGAAGGCGGCGACGACCCGCCGCATGTCCATGCGATAGCCGCCGTCGGGCGCCAGACCGACCGGGCCGTTCAGCGAGTAGTAGAGCCTCTGAGCCTTGTCGCTGAGGTTCTCGACCCCGATGGAGCTGTCGAGCATGTAGTCGTCCGGATGGATGCGATAGGTCTTGGTCAGCTTCAGAACCGGACGATCGTTCCCATCGATGATCGTCGCTTCGAAGGCCGCCGCAGCGCCCCCATCGTCCAGTCTCTGCTCGCCCAGCGACTTCCAGGCCAGGCGGTCGAGATGGAGCTTGAGACCCTCGTCGACGAGCACCAGTTCCCGGCTGGCCAGGGAGAGCGCCTCGCCGTCATCCAGAACAATAGGCGACAAGAAGGTCAAAGGCTTCGGCTCCTTCGGGTCGCGGTCGTCGAACTCGCTGAACGTCGCGGTCCGAATCGCGGCGCCGCGGGAGTCGAGCACAAGCTGGAATTTGAACGGACTGGCTTTGTCGGCCGAGCCAAGGGCGACATCCACATCCTCCCCTCCGAGGGCGCCGTAAACCTCGCCGGCGGCTGCCTGAAGCTGCGGCTGCGATGGCGGTTGCGCCGGCCCGGGCGCCACGGCAAGCGCATTGGCATCGGAGGCGTTTGCATCGGCCGACGGAGCCTGAACCTCGGCCGTCTGCTGCAGCAGGATGCAGCCGTTGGACAGCGTGCGGAGGAAGCCCGATTCCACGATCAGCCCGCCGCACAGTAGGAGATAGCCGGCCAGAATCACGATGATGATATTCTTAACGCTCATGTGTCGCTTCATCTCGCAAGTCAAACTCCAAAATCCCGATTCCCCCGGCGTTATCGCCCGTCCTTGAGCCTCTCGGCGTGGAAATTGTCCAGGCGGTCGATCGCGAGGATCTTCTTCATGGTCGTCTCGTAGTCGTACTCCAGGCGGACGAAATGCACCTTGTTCTCCTCGACATAGACGTAACTGGCGCGGTTGTCCTTGTCCCGCGGCTGGCCGACCGAACCAATGTTGATGATGGCCTTCTCGTCCTCGATGAGGGGATAGACGCCGCCCAGCTCGTCGGGCAGATAGAAGTCCGGCTCGTCGAGGAACACCCCCGGCATGTGCGTGTGCCCGATGAAGCACACGTGCTCGATCCGCTCGAACAGCGTGCGGACCTTCGCGGGGTTCGTGTAAACGTCGTCCGGGAAAATGTACTCGTTGATCGGCCGACGCGGCGACGCGTGGACGAACTCCATCGTCGTGTTCGTCGGTCCCAACTGGGTCTTGACCAGGTGCCGCATGGGCAACTCGCCCAGGAACCGCCAGCGACGGTCGCTCTTGGGCCCGGGCTCCTGCATCTCGAGCACCTCGCGGGTCCAGAAGCTCGCCTGTTCGGCGCCGTAGTTGAAGTTGGTCGGCTCGTAAAACACCGCGTAGTCGTGGTTGCCCAGCACGCACCATTCGGTCTTCTCGATCATCAGATCGAGGCATTCGACGGGATTCGGGCCGTACCCGACCACATCGCCCAGGCAGTAGATCGTCTTGATCCCCCGCTGCTCAATGTCCGCCAGGACCGTGCTCAGGGCCTCAATGTTCGAGTGTATATCGCTCAGAATCGCAAACATAAACCCTTGGACGCCAAACAGTAACAGGTTCTCCAACGCGGCGAAACAACAGTTCATAACACAAAACCGTCCCGATTGCCAGAGCAATTTGCACAGGACGCCCGAACGGGGGGTGTATGTCCGTATCTGCGCGGGCACAGTAGGGGTTCACGGAGCCCCTGGATTGTCATTCCCGCGGAGCGGGAATCCACTTCCTGGGTCGCGCCCGGTCCCACGGTTCCTGGATTCCTGCTTGACGCAGGAATGACGGAGTCGTGGCAATGCCTCGTCGCTCTGCGGGAGGTCGCAACTGCGGTCATGCACCCGCCTGTTTGCCCCGGCACAAATGCCGGTTGCCCAAGGCCAGCCCGTTCCCTATAATACGGCTTTGCCATAACTTACGGTACGTACGAGGTGTGTCTTGGCAGGCATTACCCTTCTCGAAACACAGGACTTGGTCAAGCGATATTCCGGGCGGGCCGTCGTTAACGAGGTCTCCGTCCAGATCGATCAGCGCAGCATCGTCGGCCTGCTCGGTCGCAACGGGGCCGGCAAGACCACCACCTTCCGCATGATTATGGGCATGATCCGCCCCGACAAGGGCAAGGTCGTCTTCGAGGACCGCGACATCACCAGGCTGCCCATGTTCAAGCGGGCCCGCCTGGGCATCGGCTACCTCTCGCAGGAGCCGAGCATCTTCCAGCGGATGAGCGTCCGCGACAACCTCCTGGCCATCCTGGAGACCATGTCGCTGACGCGAAAGGAACGCCGGGCCAAGGCCGATGCGCTGATCGAGCGGTTCGGCCTGACCGAGGTGGCCAAGAGCCACGGTCGGTTCCTCTCCGGCGGCGAGCGCCGCAAGCTCGAAATCGCCCGCGCGATGGTGACCGACCCGTCGCTGATCCTGCTCGATGAGCCGTTCAGCGGGGTGGACCCGATCGCGGTCGAGGACCTTCAGCAGGAGATCCGACGGCTCGTCGCCTCCGGCGTGAGCATCCTGATCACCGATCACAACGTCGAACGGACCCTCGAGGTCGCGGACAAGGCCTATATCATCGACCACGGCAAGGTCATCGCCGCGGGCCCGCCAGCCGAGATCATCCGCAACGAGCTGGTCCGAAAGAGCTACCTCGGAAACACCTTCGCCGGACACGAGTTCGACGAGCCCGAGACCTCGGATGCGACAAGCCGCGTCCAGGAGCCCGATAAGCGATGAGAACAACGCAGTACGGAACACAGAGACAGGACATGCGACATGGTTGACGTCGAGAAATGCAGGATCACGCATTACCCGGCTCCGGTGCTGCGGGCCAAGGCTGCGCCGGTGGAGAAGATCGATGACAACATCCGGCGGCTCGTCGAGAAGATGACCGACATCATGTTCGAGAACAAGGGGATGGGCCTGGCCGCCCCACAGGCGGGGGTGTCGTTGAGACTGTTCATCATCACCCTGACGGGCACCCGCGAGGGCGTTCGCGCCTACGTCAACCCGACGGTGACCCCGCACGGCGAGATGGAAGCCAAAGAGGAAGGCTGCCTGTCGGTGCCGGGGATCTGGGCGAAAATCCGTCGGTACAAGCAGGCCACCGTCACTGCAACCGACCTGGACGGCAATCCGTTCACCGAGGAGGCACAGGACCTCTACGCCCGCTGCCTCCAGCACGAATACGACCATATCGAGGGCACCGTCATCGTCAATCGGATGAGCCAAACCGCCCGGATCGCCAACCGCCGGCAGCTCAAGAAGCTCGCGGAAGAGCAGGAAGTGTGATTGTTGATGTTTGATTGTTGATTGTCGGACGGCCCTGGGCTTTTCAATCAACAATCAGAAATCCGAAATCAAGAATCCTATGAACATCGTCTATCTCGGCAGTGGTGAGTTCGGGTTGCCTTGCCTGGACGTCCTCAAGGCGTCGCGGCACAGCCTGGCGCTCGTGGTGACGCAGCCAGCGTGTCCCGCCGGTCGCGGACGCAAGCTCTGTCCCACCCCGGTGGCCGACTGGGCCCAGAGGCAGGCGGTGCCTTCCATCGAGAGCGACAACATCAACTCCCCTGAGATGATCCGACGGATCGCTGAATGCGAGCCCGACGTGATCGTCGTCATCGCGTGCGGCCAAAAGGTCGGACGCGAGCTGGTCCAGATGCCGACGAAGCTGGCAATCAACGTCCACTCCTCCCTGCTGCCCAAGTTCCGCGGCGCGGCCCCGATCAACTGGGCGATCCTTCGCGGCGAGAGCGAGACAGGCGTCAGCATCATCACCCTGGCGGACCGCATGGACGCCGGCGACATCCTGGCGCAGTCGCGGACCCAGATCGGGGTCTTCGAAACCGCGGGCGAGCTGCACGACCGACTGGCGCAACTGGCCGCGCCGGTGCTGCTGGAGACCGTCGACCAGATCGAAGCGGATACCGTGACCTACACCCCTCAGAATGAGTTCGAGGCGTCACGGGCGCCGAAGCTCAAGAAGTCCGACGGCTGCCTGGACTTCCATGAGCCTGCGTACCTCCTGGCCGCCAAGATCCGCGGGCTGTGGCCCTGGCCGGGAGCGTGTGCGAACTTCGTCTCCACGGAAACGCACAAGACCGTGCGAGTGGCCCTGGCGCTGGCGGAGGTGATGTGGGACAACGACCCGGCGGGCGATTCCCCAGGGACATTCGACGAGGATCTCAACGTCGTGTGCGGCGAGGGCAAACTGTCGATCCGCAAGATCAAGCCCGCCGGCTCCGGCCTGATGGATTTCCGTGCCTTCCACAATGGCTGGCATGTCCGGCCCGGCGACCGTCTGACGAAGATCGAGGTGCCCGCCAAAGGCACGGACGAAGGCGGCTGCGAATGCCGGTGAGGGGCCATATCCGTCTGCGTCGTCTTGAAGGGAACAACGCATGACCGCGGGTAGTCTCAAATCGGCGCGCGTGATCGCAGCCCAGGTCCTGCACCGGTTCGACCCGACACGCGATTATGCCGGACGATTGCTCGATCCCCTGCTCGACCAGACCGACCAGAAACAGCGGGCAACCGACCTTGTTTACGGCGTGATCCGCAACCGCAACGCCCTCGACGCGGTGATCGCCACGTTTTCGGGCCGGCCGGTCGTCCGCATCGACGCCGGGTTGCTGGGCATCCTGCGAATCGCAACCTATGAGCTGGTCTGCAATCCCGCGACGCCCGTCTATTCCATCGTCGATGAAGCGGTGAACAGCGTCGGCACGTCCGGCGGCAGAAAGCAGAGCGGATTCGTCAACGCGGTCCTCCGCCAGATCGTGCGGCACATCGCCAACCGCCAGGTCGACCTCGCGGGAGCCCACGCCAGACGGACGCTCCCCCAAACCCCTCAGTCGGGCTGCGAGTTCGACACGGACTTCCTGCCCGATCCAACGACTTCGACGGCCGCCTGGCTGAGCCTGTGCTTCTCGCTGCCCGCGTGGCTCGTGGACGAGTGGCTCCACGAGTTCGGACCCGAGCGAACCCGTGACATCTGCCTGGCGTGCAATCGCAGGCCCGGCCTGTACCTCCGCGTCAATCCCCTGCGAACGACGGGCGATGACCTCCTGTCGAGATTCCAGGCCGCCGGCGTGCAGGCCGAACCCGTTCGTAGTGTGCCCGTAAGGGCATATCCTGATAACGCCTCACGGCGTCACTGCGAACGAGAGGACGCCATCCTGGGATCGGGCATGATCCGAATCACCGGGCCTCACGCCGTGACGCAGCTTCCCGGTTTTGCCGAGGGCCTGTTCACCGTCCAGGACCTCTCCGCCTCGCAGGCGGTGCGAATCCTGGGCCCGCAGCCTGGCTGGTCGATTCTGGACCTCTGCGCTGCGCCGGGCGCCAAGACAGTGCAGATCGCGGAGATGTCCCGGGACGCCGCGAGCGTCACCGCCACGGACATCGACCCCGAACGGCTGGAGCGGGTGCGCGAGAATCTCGCCCGGGTTGGCCTTAGGAGCGTAACGATCGTCCCGCATGCGCAACTGGAACAACGGGCGACAGGGCCCTTCGATGCGATCCTGCTCGATGTCCCCTGCTCGAACACGGGCGTGCTGGCCCGTCGGGTCGAAGCTCGATTTCGCGTCACGGCCGAGGCCGTGCGGGAGATCGCGATGATCCAGCAGGGTCTGCTCGAACGGGCGGCGACTCTCATCAAGCCTTCCGGGCGGATCTGCTACAGCACGTGCAGCATCGAGCGCCGGGAGAACCAGGACATGATCCGCGCGTTCCTGGCCGGTCATGGCGAGTTCAACCTGGCGGGCGAATCGCTCCTGCTGCCGACGACCGGGCCCTTCGACCATGACGGCGGCTACGTCGCTCTCTTGGCGCGCAGATAGGTCGCCGGACGGAAGGTCGCATGCGGTCCTGGGCCAGGTCCTTCGCTATCGCTCAGGATAACAAACGCAGCACGCGAATCGTCTGTGAGTCCATACCGCGCGGTTCCCGGCAAGAAGAAAACACCGAGACCCGCGTCCCCACAACGCGGGCCTCGGATTCATGCAACAGTCCGGCTTCGAACCGCCGGTTGGGCGGATTGCGATGGGCAAGGCGTCAGCCCAATCGCAAATCACAAATCACAAATCCCAAATCCTCGTCAGGGTCTCGTGACCTGGATGTCGTCGATGTAGATCAGGCCGGCGCCGTCCTGCGCCGGGTTCTTCGAGTCGCCGACGCCGAGGTACATCTTCTTGACCTTCGACAGGCTCACGCCGGTGAATCGGCTCAGCGGGATGGACCACTGCGTCCACTGTGTCGTGAGCACGGCCTCGGGGTCCTCGTGGACCACGATGGCCTTCTTGCCGGTGCTGTCCTCGATGGCGACGTACAGGTCGTCCGCGTCGTTGCCCGGGTGATCGGCGCCGATCTCCGCCACCTGCCAGGAGCCGGTGACCGTCCCGGTGGTCGTCACGTTCGAGAACTCCGCGACGGTCGGCGTCGTGGCGTTGTGGCTCGTCACGCACAGGCCGACACTGACTGTGGTCATCATCGAGACACTCTGCTCGGCGCCCAGAACAGTCCAGGTGGTCCCGTTGGGCGAGATCTCCGCCTTGAACAGGTCGCCCGTGCGGGTCAGGCGGACCCAGTACGGCGCCTTCAGGCGGCTCGCACTGGCCTGGGTGGTGACATCGCCTGCGTACACTCGGTATGAGAACACGATGCCGCTGCTCGGCGTGACCGTCGCCGACGCGTTCTTCGAGTCGGCGTCGAGCGCCTGGCGGATCATGACGCCCGCCTTGGCGGCGCCGTTCGTCATCGCGAGGCTCTCGACCTTGGCGGTGATGGAGCCGTTGCCGCTGAGCGTTTTGTAGGCGAAGCGACACTGGTCCGCGGTGCCGCCGATGTCGGTCCCTGCGGCACTGATCCTGAAGGCGTTGGCACCAGTCTCCACGTAGGCCACCGGATTGCCGCGGAACCACAGGCTCAGCGTGTCGACGTCGTAATCGGTCCAGTCCTGGGCGGAGTCGAACTCGTACTGGGCCTCGCTGTAGTAGGGCGACGCAGTGTTGTTGTAGGCCAACGGCATGGACTGCTTGCCGCCGTGAACGATGGTCTGCTCGGCGAAGGGCGGTTCGAGGTGGCCGACCGTGGAACCGGCGCTGGCCCCCGCGCCGAAGTCGTCGAGCCACGATTCGTAGATCGTATTGCCGGCCAGGTCGGTATAAGTCTCGAACTCGTCGACGAGCAGGTAGTCCGGGACGGTGAACGTCCAGACGGCGCCCTTGTGGACGGTGACGCCGTCGGCTTCGACCTCGTCGATTCGCCAGAAGTAGGAGCCGCCGCCGAACTCGACCATGCCTTCCGCGGAGAAGGTCGTGCCGGCCTGACGGCCCTGGTACAAGGGCGAGGCGGTGTCGGCCGCTTTGACGGCCTCTTTGTCCGTGCCGAAGTAGACGTCGTGTTCCGCCGCGGTGTCGCCCGCCGACCAGGTCAGTTCCTCGGCGTCGCTGATGTTCACGTTGGCGCCCGCCGCGGGCAGCGGGTTCCAGGCCAGGGTGGGATCGCCCCGCATGGCCTCGACGATCTGTTCGGGCGTCAAGGCGACCTTGTACACGCGGACGTCGTCGACCGCCCCATACCAGTATTCGGACGCGGCATTGACCTGCTGGCCGATGCGAGCCATGCTGTGAACGAGGTTCCAGGACTTGGCGCCCGAGGTCAGTTCGACGCCGTCGGCATAGAGGCGAGCCATCGAACCATCGTAGGTCAAGGCGATGTGGTGCCAGACGCCGGCTTCCCAGAACCCGGTTACATAAACGTCGTCGGCGTAGCCTCCGCCGTAGAGGGTCGTGCCGTTGAGCCCGATGAACATCGCCTGACCGGTCCCCGCGGAGCCATAGGCTGCGATCCACCGCCACATGGCGCCGACGTCGTCGGTTCTGGCCCAGCCGCACATGCTTCGCGGCTCGGCGCCGTCGGGCCACTCTGCGGGGGCCGTCAGGTTGACGAAGTCGCCGTCCCCGTCGAAGTGTACAGCGCCGCCGACCTGCCCTTCGACCCATGCGGTGTCCTGCTGGAAGGTGCCGTGAACGCCGTGGCCGGACCAGTCGATCGCCCGCGTCCCCTCCTGTTCGTCGAACGTCCACCAGCCGACCAGGTCGGGGTTCGAGATGGCGATGTCGGGCAGCGTACGGAAACTCCAGACGTCGCCCTGCACCTTTACGTCGCCGGCCTTGACCTCGTCGACGCGCCAGAAGTAGAGCGTGCCGGGAGTCAGAATCGCAGGCTGGTACGTGATAGCCACCTGGTTGATCTGGAAGGTCTCGGGGGCCCCGGCGGCTACCGCCGCTTCGTCGGTGCCGAAGTACACATCGTGACGCAGACCCCCCTTGCCGCCCGTCCAGGCCAGGGTCACGCCCACATCCTGGAATCTCGCGCCGTCGGCGGGAACCGGATTGAACGCCTTGACCGGGACCGTCGTGAAGCTCCAGACATCGCCCGTGTGGATGGTGGCGTCGTCGCTCTCGATTTCATCGACTCGCCAGTAGTAGGTGACGCCGGACTCGAAACCGGCCATATGGTAGTACATTGCAGTGGCCTTGGCCAGGTGAGACGCCTTGCGGTCGGCCGCCGTCAGGTCCGGGCTGGTGCCCAGGTAGACATCGTGCCACTTGGCGGTGTCGCCGGCCTTCCACCTGAGCAGTTGCGAGTTGACTCCGGTGGCGCCGTCGGCCGGGTCGGGGTTATACGCCTTGAGCTTGACCGGGATCAGGGCCTTGACCTCCGCGGCGGTCAGGGCGGTGTCGTAGAGCCGCACGTCATCGACCGCACCGTTCCAGAACTCGGCATAATCATTGACCTGCTGGCCGATGTGGGCACGGTTCGGAGTAAGGTTCCACGTCTTCGGAGAGAAGGTGACCTGTGCGCCGTCGGCATACAGCCGGGCGGTCAATCCATCGTAGGTCAGGCAGATATGGTGCCAGACGCCAACTTGCCAGAAGCTGTTGATGGAGACATCGTCGCCATAGCCGCCGCCGTACAGGGCGCTGCCGTAGGCGCCGATGAACATCGCCGTGCCGGTGCCCTCGCTGCCATAGGCCGCGATCCACCGGTAGCCTGATGAGACCATGTCGGTCTTGGCCCAGCCGCACAGGGTCCTCGGCGCCGTGCCGGACGGCCAGCCGGAGGGAGTCCCGAAGTCCACGTACCCGGTGCTGCCGTTCAGATCCAGACCGCCGTCGATCATACCGGCGACCCAGGTGGCGCCGCCGAGCAACGTGCCGTCGTAGCCGTTGCCGCTGGAGTCCGAGGCAGTCGAACCCGTCGTCTCATCCAGTTTCCAGTGCGCGACCAGGGACGCCGAAACAGTCCCGGCCATCCCCAAGATGACCAGTAGGCCCGCCAAAAGGATCACTCGATTCCGCATGACATACCTCCTTCCCAAAACAGATCGTGACTGTTCCGACACACATCCTGTGTCGAGGCACACAGGCAAGCCGCTCCACCCGGATTTCAGGAACCTCGAACGAGAAATGTCGCCCTTCTGCCGAACGTCTTTCCACCTGTTCACTTTTCGCGAGGCCCGCTGAGCACCTCGTGCTGCGTCAGATTCACCTGCGTTGCGGCGGCCAAAGAGAACCCGCCTCTCCCTGCAAGCGAGCCAAGAACGTCCATGGCGCCAAGGTATCATATCCCAGACCGTTCCGCAACAGAAAACGAGACCCGTGTCACAACTGGTATTTCGGCTGTTCTGACCTTTGATTCCAGGCGAAAAGCGAGGTTCATATCGGAGATTCGTGAATTGCGATACGCCCTGTCCGTTCCGTAAGACAATCCCGCCATGAACGCCGGAGGACCCGAGCACACCCGCACAAACGAAGGTGAACCGCCTGTGCAGTTCAAGAGAAGAGGACAGAGCCACCCTCGGTCGCTCTGTCCTCTACTGTGGAGGTCTTGATTTCCGGACGCTCGCCCATGGGACCTGGTCTTGCGTCCTGGTGCGAGCCGTCATGGACGGCGTGCGACCTCTATTTCGCCAGACAGATCGTGTCGATGTACATCCGGCCCTTGCCGCCCACACTCGGATTCTCGCTGTCCCCCAGACCGATGAACAGCTTCTTCACGCGAGTCTTGCTCACGTTCGCGAAGTCCGCCAGCGGGATCTGCCACTCGACCCACTTCGTCCTCGTCGCAATCGCTCCGTCGGGATGCGCCACCAACGCGGTCTTGTTCGAGGAATCCGTGATCCCGACGTACAGCGGGACCGCCGCGTTGCCCATCTTGCCTCGGACGTAGAGGATCAGCGTGCCGGCGCCGTCCGCGGTCCAGTCCTGAGCCGTGTCGAACTTGAACTCGGCCTCGCTGTAATACGGCGAATCCACGTTGTTGTAGTCGAGCGGCATCGCCTGATTGACGTCGTGGACGATGGTCAACTCCGCGAAAGGCGACTCCCAGTTCCCGACGGTCGCACCGGTGCCATTGGCGTATCCGTCGACCCAGGAGTCGAAGATCCGGTTGTCGTCGTCGTTGTAGCTCTCGAAGTCGTCGATGGGCAGGACAGTAGAAAAGCTCCAGACCGGTCCCGCCAGGACAGCATTCCCCGCCTTGTTCTCGTCCACCCGCCAGTAGTAGGTCGTCAGGGCGTCGAGGGTCCCCGGGTCGAAGGTGGTCGCCGCCGCATCGAATGGGCCCTGGTCCACATCCGCGGTCCCTGCGGCCACCGCGTCGGCGTCGCCGCCGAAGTACACATGGTGCTTGAGGGCTCCCTTGCCCGCATACCAGGTGAGCGACGAGGTGAGCTGGGCGTTGTTGGCCCCGTCCGCGGGCGTCGGATAGTACGCAGCCTCCGCCTGAGCGACGAAGCTCCAGACATCACCTGTATGGATCGTCACGCCGTCCATCTCGATCTCGTCCACACGCCAGTAATACGTCGCGCCGGCGACCAGCCCGGCGACATGATAGTAGAAGACGTTCTTGGTGCCGGACACCACACGATCGGCCTCGGTCAGATCGGGGCTGATCCCAAGATAGACGTCATGTTTCGCGGCTCCTTCGCCCTTGGTCCACTGCAGAAGGCCCGTCGTCACACCGATCGCTCCGCCGGCGGGATTCGGGTTCTCGGCCTTCGCGAAGGTGGGGGTCGTTCCGTTGAACAGATCGCTGACCTGGACGGCGGTCAACTCCCGGTTGTAGATGTACAGGTCGTCCACCAGCCCTTTGAACCAGCCCATGCCATGCCCGGAATTGGAGCCGACGTGAATCCGGTCGCCACCGGCCCACAGGGTGCCGGCCGTGCTGATCGATTCGGCGTCTTCCTCCCCATTGACATAGAGCTGCATCGGTCCGTTGTTCATAGCCACGATGACGACGTGATACCATTTGTCCGGCGACACGACAGTCGTGCCCGGCACATTCCGCTCGGAGCCGACCCACAGGTAATGGTGGAATACGCCGTTCTGGATTCGCAATTGGTGGGACCAGTCGGTAGTCGGCCCCGCCGCGTCCGTCCGCGTCACGATGCCGGCCGCATCCGTCAAAGAGGGTCTCACCCACACCGCAATCGAGTAGGCTGAGGGATTTGCCGTCGAGGAAATCCTCAAGTAATCGTCGACGCCATCGAAAGAAATGGCCTGACCCACGTTGCCTGCGACATAGGTGGGCTCGCCGCCGGTGAAGACGCCGTTGTTCTTGCCGGTTGAGTCATTCATGTTCCCGTCGAAGTTCCAGTAGCCGACGAGAGCCTGGGCCCTTGCGATCCCCGTCGGGACACATGACATCATACAGATACACGCCAATACGGTTTTCGTGCGCATTGCTCCACCTCTCCAAGGATAGACATTCCACAAGAACAAACTCTGAACTTCAGTCGTTTCGTACCTTGACTCATCTGGATAGTGGCAACCCTCCTTTCTGTCTACCCTGCTTTCACCGGTCTTAGAGCCACCCCTGGAGCGAATGGGGGGCCCCGGAATCTCGCGCCGGGCCCCCCTGTGGTTCGCTTGGTGGATCGCCGTCTTGGACGGTGTACGATCTCTATTTTGCCAGGCCGATGCTATCGACATACATCCGTCCAGTGCCGCCTGCGGTCGGATTCATGCTGTCGCCCAGGCCGATGTACAGCTTCTTGACGCGAGACAGACTGACGTTCGTGAAGTCCGCCAGCGGGATCTGCCACTCGACCCACTTCGTACTCGTCGCGATGGCTGCGTCGGGATGTACCACCAACGCGGTTTTGTTCGAGGAATCGATGATCCGGACGTACAGCGGGACTTGGGCATTGCCCATCTTGCCCCGGACGTAGAGGATCAGCGTGTTGACATCGTCCACGGTCCAATCCTGGGCGGAGCCGAACTCATACTCAGCCTCGCTGTAGTACGGCGAATCCACGTTGTTGTAGTCGAGCGGCATCGCCTGATTCGCGTCGTGGACGATGGTCAGCTCCGCGAAGGGCGATTCCCAGTTCCCGACGGTCGCGCCGGTGCCATTGACGTATCCGTCGACCCAGGAGTCGAAGATCCGGTTGTCGTCGTCGTTGTAGCTCTCGAAGTCGTCGATGGGCAGGACGGTAGTGAAGGTCCAGACTGGTCCGGCCAGGACGACGTTGCCCGTCTTACTCTCGTCCACCCGCCAGTAGTAACTTGTCAGGGGATCCAGAGTCCCCGTACTGAAGCTGGTCGTGGCCGCATCCAGCGTGCCCTGGTCCGCTTCGGACGTCCCCTGGGTGACCGCATCGAGGTCGCCGCCGAAGTACAGGTGGTGTCCCAGGGCGCTTTTGCCCGGCGCCCAGGTCAGCATCGCGTCGGGCTGGACGTTGTTCTCGCCGTCTTTCGGGATGGGATAGTAGGCGACGTCCGCCTGGGCGACGAAGCTCCAGACATCGCCCGTATGAATCGTAACGCCGTCCGTCTCGATCTCGTCGACACGCCAGTAGTAGGTTGTGCCACCAACCAGCCCCCCCGCATGGAAGTAGAAGACGTTACCGATTTTGGACGCCACGCGATTGTCCTCGGTCAGATCCCGGCTCGTGCCCAGATAGACGTTGTGCTTCGCCGCGCCCTCGCCTTTCGTCCACTGGAGCAAGGCCGTCGAGACGCCGATCGCGCCGTTGACGGGATTGGGACTTTCGGCCTTGGTGAAATCGGGCGTGCCGCCCGCACAGACGACGGCGACATGGTCGTCCGTCAGACGCCGGTTGTAGAGGCGAACATCGTCGATCATGCCGTCCCAGAACTCCGAAAGATCGTTGACCTGCTGGCCGATGTGGGCCCGGCTCAGGACCAGGTTCCAGTTCTTCTTGGCGGAGGTCACCTCGACCGCGTCGGCGTACAGACGAGCCGTCGTGCCGTCGTAGGTCAGGCAGATATGATGCCAGACGCCGACTTCCCAGAAGTTCGAAACGTACACGTCGTCGCCGTAGCCCCCGCCGTAGAGGGCGGTGCCATTGAGGCCGATGAACATCGCCAGGTCGGTGCCCGCAGAGCCATAGGCGGCAATCCATTTCCAGACCGCGTCGACACTGTTGGTCTTGCCCCAGCCGCATAAGGTCCTCGCCGCCTTGCCGGAAGGCCAACCCGCAGGGTTCCCAAAATCGGCGTACCCGGTCCCGTCCAACTCCAGGGCGCCGTTGATCATGCCGGCAACCCACGTGACGCCGCCCACCAGCGTGCCGTCATAGCCGTTGCCGCTGGAGTCGGAAACCACCGTCCCGGTCGTCTCGTCCAGTTTCCAGTGTGCAACGAGCCCCGCCGAGACGTCACCTGCCGACGCCAGAACCAGGAATAGACCTGCCAAACAGACTCCTGTCCTGCGCATGAGATGCCTCCTTCCCAAAAAGATCGTGACCGTTCCGAAACGCTTCCTGTGTCGACACACACAGGGGAAACCACCCGACCCGGATCGGAGGAGGTTCGAATCCGACATGTCGCCCGTTCCTCCGCACATCCTTCCTCCAACTCACCTGGAACAGAACGCAAACCTCGATGATCCTGTAGGATATCACATTGGGAGGTGTCCTGCAACGGAAAATGATCCCCCATCGGATGGGATCGCACGGTCGGCAGTTGACTTGCGATCGCCCGGTCGGTACACTGTCGGTTCGACGAGGGGGGTTGGGCGATTCGTAAAGGTTACTCTTGGTTAGCGGTCAGTGTGAGAACCATGCCTGAGCCAGTTTCGGAGTGTGACGGGTACGAGGTCTTTGCAGAAAAGAAAGAAGAATGCGGGTTGTTCGGCATCTTCGGGGATCCGGATGCCGTGCAGAAGACCTACTTCGGTCTGCACGCGCTGCAGCATCGGGGGCAGGAATCTGCAGGGATCGCCTCCAGCAACGGGGACTACATCCAATGCTACAAGGGCATGGGGACCGTCATGCGGGTCTTCCGCAGCGGGTCGGACACCCTGGAGACCCTGAGAAACCCCATCGCCATCGGGCACGTCCGATATTCCACGAGCGGATCGTCCTGCGCGGAGAACAGCCAGCCGTTGCTGGCCGAGTATTCGCGGGGGCAGGTCGCGCTGGCCCACAACGGCAACCTGATCAACGCCGGACTGCTCCGCGACGAGTACGAAGCCTACGGCAGCATCTTTAAGTCCACCAGCGACACAGAGATCATCGTCCACCTCATGGCCAAGCCCACGCATCAGAACAAGCCCGACCCGCTGGGCCACGTTCTGAACCACCTGCAGGGCTCGTACTCGCTGATCTTCCTGTTCTCCGACCACATCGAAGCCGCACGGGACCCGTTCGGAATCCGGCCCTTGTGCATCGGCCGGACCGACGCCGGAGCCTACATCGTCGCCAGCGAGAGCTGCGCCATCGACGTCATCGGCGCCAAGTTCATCCGCGAGGTCGAGCCGGGCGAGATCGTTCGTCTCGACAAGAACGGGCTGCACAGCCGGTTCTTCGTCAAGCGCGGCGACATCGCACCTGCCCACTGCATCTTCGAGCACGTCTACTTCTCCAAGCAGAATTCACACATCTTCGGTGAGAGCGTCCACGGACTGCGGAAGAAGCTCGGCCGCCAGTTGGCCAGAGAGCATCCGGTCGCAGCCGACGTGGTCATCCCTGTCCCGGACAGCGGCGTCTCCGCCGCGATCGGATACGCCGAGCAGAGCGGCATCCCCTTCGACATGGGCATGGTCCGAAGCCACTATGTAGGACGGACGTTCATCTCGCCCAACCAGAAACTCCGCGAACTGGAGGTCCGCCTGAAGCTGGCCATCATTCCCGACGTGGTCCGAGAGAAGCGAATCGTCGTCGTGGACGACTCCATCGTCCGCGGCACAACCACTCGCGGCAAGATCCGCGCCCTTCGCGACGCGGGCGCCCAAGAGATCCACATGATGGCCAGTTGCCCGCCCATCCGCTATCCCTGCTACTACGGCGTGGACTTTCCGACGAAGGAGGAACTGCTCGCCAACGGGCGAACTCTCGAAGACATCAGGGACTTCCTCGAGGTGGACAGCGTGGGCTATCTGTCTCTCGAAGGCATGCTCTCCTGTGCGGCGTTGCCCGCAAATCACTACTGCACCGCCTGTTGGAGCGGCAAGTACCCGATTCCGGTCGATGTCAAGATGAACAAGTTCTCCATGGAACGATACCAACTCCACATGTTCGAGGAACCGCCGAGGGCCAATGAGTAAATACGTCAGTTACGCACAGTCCGGCGTCGACATCGACGCCAACGACGTGATGGTCGACAGCATCCAGTCGCACCTGGCCAGCACGTACGGGCCGCGGGTCATCAACGTCCCCTGGGGCTTCGCAGGTCTGTTCCGCCTGGACTATGACGAGAAGCTCTTCAAGAAGAACTACCGCAATCCCATCCTCGTCGCCTGCACCGATGGCGTCGGCAGCAAGGTCCAGGTGGCCGCCAAGGCCAGGAAGTTCGACACCGTCGGCATCGACCTGGTCGCCATGAGCGTCAACGACATGCTCGTCATGGGCGCCGAGCCGCTGTTCTTTCTCGACTACGTGGCGCTGCACAAGTTGGAATCCGCTCTGGTGGCCCAGATGGTCAAAGGCGTCGCCGCCGGATGCCGCCAGGCTGATTGCGCCCTGCTGGGCGGCGAGACCGCGGAAATGCCCGACACCTACCGCAAGGGGGACTTCGACATGGCGGGCTTCGCGGTCGGCGTCGTCGAGAAGAACAAGATCATCACAGGCAAGCACGTCCGACCGGGCGACATCGTCCTGGGTCTGGGCTCTTCCGGCCTGCACAGCAACGGGTATGCTCTCGCCCGGAATATCTGCTTCAAACGGGCCAAGCTCAAAGTGACGGACACCATCGATGAGCTCAGTGGACTCACGCTGGGCGAGGCCTTGCTGGCGCCGACCAGGATCTACGTCCGCCCGATCCTCAAGCTGCTGAACAAGTACAAGGTCAAGCGGGTCGTCCATGCGATGGCGCACATCACCGGCGCGGGACTGCCCGGCAACATCCCTCGCATCCTGCCGACGGACTGCAACGCGGTGATCAAGAAGTCGAGCTGGCCGCGACCGAAGATCATCGACTTCCTCCAGAAGACCGGGCCCGTCGAGGAGAAAGAGATGTTCGACGTGTTCAATATGGGCATCGGCTACGTCGTGATCGTCGCGGAGGACTTCGCGGACGCCGCCGCCCGACTGCTCATCAACGCAGGCGAGAAGGTCTACAACATCGGCCACATCACCCGCGGGACTGGACAAGTGGTCCTGAAAGGCTGAGTGCACCGCCGCGGGAAATCCGAAACCCGAATTCCGAAACACGAAACAAGCACGAATGACCGAAATCCCAAACGGGTCATCCGAAGAGCGACAGCGTTTCGGTCATTGGGATTTCGGTGCTTTGAATTTGTCTCAGATTTCGATATTCGTGCTTCGTGCTTTCCCACTCGCAGTTGGAGCTGCTCCCAGGAATGAACCCAGACCCGCGCACCATAGTCCGGCACCTCGTCGCGACAGCTCTGTACGTCGCCTTCGCGGTATACCTGTACCAGCCGCGATTCGCAACGTTCACAGATTGGCAATGGCTCATCCCGGTGAACTCCTGCGTCGGCGCCCTGGGCGTCTACGCGTTGAGCCGCCGCTGGGTGGGCGGATTCACCGGCGCGGTACTGGCGGGATTGGTCTATGGCTTCGGACCCTTCTTCCTGGGCCTGACGCGGGTGCATCCCAGCGCGGGTCTGCTGGCCGGAGGCGTCCCCTGGCTGTTCGTCCCCGCGACGATCCTGGGACGGAGGTTCGGCAAGGCGCTGGGCCTTCCCCTGCTGCTGGCGCCCTTCGTCGCGATCGTCCTGTTCTCGCACCTGTCCGCCGGCCAGCGGTTGTTTGCGGCCCCGCTCCACGCGGTGGTTCGCCTCGCGGATCTCGTCGGCTTCGTCGCGCCGTTGGCCATGCTCGGGCGGAGCACCGCATTGCTGGGACTCTACCACGTCCCCATGGCGGCGCTGGTCCTGGGCGTAGTGATGATGTGGAAGGCCCGCCGATACAGCATCTTCGTCGTCCTGCTGGCGGGCTTTGTGATGACGTTCTCCCACGGGTTTCTCAACGCGACCCAGATCGCCAGGCTGGGGGTCAGTCCCATCCTGTGGGTGAGCATTCCGATGCTCTGGTGCGCGGTCCTGAGCGGGATCGGCCTTCACGGCCTGATCGAAGCGGGCTTCGCCGACCGCAAGTGGATCCTCGCTGCCGTCATCACGCTTGGCGTGCTGGCGATCGTCGCTCTGCTGCTGGCGATCCAGTGTTTCCAGGTCCTCCTGGGCCTCGGCGACGGCTACGCGCGCCTGTTCGTCCAAGCCGCGATGATCTACCTGCTCGGCGCCCTCGCGACCGGCATCATCTTCCTCCTGACCCACATGAAACTCCGCGTCCACTGGCTCCGCTGGGCGATCCTCTGCACCGCGCTGGGAGTGGACATCTTCCTCGGCGCAAGGTATCTCGTGGACCGAGTCCTGTGATCTGCCGTCATATTCAAACCAAGCACGAATGACTCAAGTCTCAGACGGGCGGCATCTGGGACGGCCGTCTTCGGGCTATGGCAAGTGGGTGCATGGACTGTTGAGATCCAAGCGGAAAGAACAGCAGACTTGGCGCGGCCTTCGGCCGCAACCGAAGCGTAGGTTCATCGGGTCTTGGGTCCGTTCGTGTCTCTTGGGGGCGCCGCCCCCATACCCCCGGCATTTGACGCCTTGGGCCAATAGCATGGGAAATCACAGCGGCGGACTTGCCCCTCGACACGCCTGCCCATCATGCTGCTGGCGGAAAGCGAAAAATGCCGGCGGGCCGGGGGCAGCGCCCCCGGTCTTACGGTGCGGTCCCGACACCAGGCAGGCGACGAGGCGAGGACCGGATCAGGCCAAAATGCTTGCTAAGAAAACAAGATATTGCGCCATTGCAGTGCAGGGTGCGTTGTGCATACCGTTTTCCTGTCACGTGCCGCTGCCGACACACCCGGTCTCATGGATCGTGATCAGTCCAGCCGCAACACAACAATGAGCGGCAGATGATCCGAAATCTCCAGCGTGTCGCCCTGTCTGACATGGGCGTCCAGCACTTGTGATTGTGAAGAGAGCACGAAGTAGTCTATCGTCCGGTCCGGTCCCGCGACGCCAGCCCCGTTCGGAAAATGCGTGAACCAGTTGGCACGCATAGGACCCTCCACGTCTGCCAGACTCGGGATCACCTGGTACTTCGTATACAACAGGGCCATTTCCGTGTCCTCGCGGTACGCGCTGGCCTGCGCAGGCGACAGGCGGCTGCGTTGACCGGGGGGCAACAGGTTGAAGTCTCCTCCGCCCACGAACGGGCAGTTCTCCTTGCACAGACGTGTCAGCACGCCATCCAACTGCTGGACCTGCCTGCGCATCACATCGCTGCCTCCTGGAAATGCCTCCAGGTGAAGATTGAGGACCGCGAGGTCTTCGCCCCCTTCAACCGGCAGTCTTGTTTCGAGGAGGGCCCGCTTGGGATGGAACTGCCGAACCAGTGCATTGCGTGGCACAGGGGCCAACGTATGACGAGTGGAGACGGTAATCCGGTACTTGGAGATCGTGCTCAGCTTCATGCCCACGGATCCCCTGATGCGTCGGTGAGGCACGAATCTCGCCTTCCAATAGAATGTCGAAGTATGGCAGGAGTACGCGGCGGGAAGCTTGGACAGCAGCGCGTGCAACTGATCCATGTACTCCGTTCGTTTGGCGCCGTCATCGACCTCCTGGAGAAGAACGATGTCCGGGTCTTCCTCCCTGATGATCCTGGCCACTTCGTTCGTGGTGCGTGCAACATCCACAGGCAGAGGACGCTCGTCCGGACCGGCATCGTTTGGCAACTCGAAGAAGAAGAGATACCCCTTGCCGGCCATGAACTGAACGTTGTACGACAGGACCTTGACGGTCTGTCCCGACTTCAACGTGGGAGTATTAGCGTCACAGAAGATGGTCTCAGATTGTCCGTCACGCGGATGAAACGTCGTGAACCACACGAGGATCGCCAGGAGAAGGACCATCAGCGTCACAGCCGCAGCAGCTCGTTTTGCTATCGTTACCAGACGCATGACATGGGTCCCGATTCTCAGTTCTTGGCCGGCTTGACCGCCAGCGCCTGAATCGCCTTCTCCAGGGCGAGGTTGAATTCCTCCGGGCGATCCATCATCAGGAAATGGTCGGTGCCCTTGAGAACGATGGCGTCGAACGAGAGCATGTGCCGTCGGTTGGCCTCGTAGTCGATCGGCCACATATCCGCGTTGACGGCGAAGACGGGAAGCCGGACCTGCTCGAAGATCTTGGCCGCCTCGCCTGTGACGTACTGCGACATCAACTCGTTCATCGCGCTCAACGCAACCGCCGGCGGCGCAGCGGACATATCCGCGAGGATCCAATCGCGAAGCTCGGGCTCCGTGATGGGCGAGATCATCTGCTCGACGAATTGCCGGGCCCCGGCTCGGAAGTCCTTCTCCAGCGGAGCGATCATCTTGGCGGCCTCTTCCCGGGTCATCGGGTACTCGACGTTCTCCAGCGTGTCCACAGGGACCAGGCCGATCACACGGTCCGGCATGAGTCTCGCGGCCTCGACAATCACCGAGCCGCCCATGGAATGGCCGATCAGAATGAC
>JAGOLX010000049.1 GCA_017993835.1 Phycisphaerae bacterium | reverse complement strand
CGTTGCCGTATCGCTTTGGACATGCAGCGTGACCTGCAAGCTCCCGCCCGCTATCAAACCACCGCCACTCTCCATCAACAACGCCGTGAGACAGGATAGAAATGCTCTGCAACGTTGCTACAGTCTCGCGAAACCAGCAGCATCGCGCCGGGGACCGGAACGGACGACGGCCTCGCCGTGATACTCGGGTCCCAGTAGGCGTTTCCGGCGCCCTCGAGGATCTCGCCGAAACCGACCAGGTCGAGCGAGCCGAAGGCCCCGAGGATCTGGATCGTCGCCGACGTGTCCTCGTAGACGCGGAAGCTGCCCAGCTCCGGATGATCGATGAAGTACAGGAAGTCCGCCTCCAGCTCGGCGCTGGTGAGATTGTCAGGGGTCGTATAGAGGCCGATGGCCGCCGCGAACGACGGACTACCGTCCGAGCTGCTCTGGGCTGTGAAGGTCACCGTGGTCAGGTTGAGAGCCGGGTCATCCAGGCTGTACCACCAGTCGCCGTTGTGGAAGTTCAGCGTGCCCAGGACGAAGGTCTCGCCCACCGCCGCGGAAACGCTGCGGCCCACGAAGTCCAGTGTCGTGAGGACCTCCCCATCCACTTGCGGGCGAATGCTCAGGGAATCGGTGCCCAACCCTACGATGTCACTGTGAGGCAGAACGTAAGGATGCGCGTGGTAGACCGCGTCGAACGTGCCAGTGATGTCTCCCGAGATGATCCCGCCGAACGAAAGGCTTCCCGTCAGAGGCGTCAAGACAACCGAGACGGTGACTGTCCTGCTTGCCATTAGCGGAATCCTGCCCGGCTGAGGGACCAGTTCACCAACCCGCGTCGCCCCGCGGTCTCATGAATTCGACGTCGCTCTGCTTCAATCCGGGCGAGACATAGACCCCCTTCCGCGCACCCGCCAGGTGCCCCCGATCCGACGGTGGGGTGAAGCACTCCACGAACACGTTCGTCGTCGAGTCGTCGAACGGCGACTCGGAGCCCTTCCCGCGTCGCGACAGGCTCCGCGCATGCTCCAGGAACCTGCCCAGCACCGGACGACGGTGGTTCACCCCCTGCTCGGAGAAGCACGCCTGCATTGCGGCGCGGGCCCGGCCGTAGTCGAGGGATTCCAGGCGGGACATCCAGACGCGAAGCTCCGCGTCCGTCGGCTCCCACTGCGGGTACAGGCCCTTCACTTCCTCCTCGATAAATCGCTGCCTCTCGACCTGAGTCATAACGTGATCTCCGGTACTGTGGATTCGATTTCGTTCTCGCAGTCTCAGGATCCTGGCTGCACACGCGGGGGTGGACCACGACCCCAGGAGTATGACTGCACACGCGCCGCGACTCTGTCATTCCTGCGCACGCAGGAATCCAGGAACCGTGGGACTAGGCGCACCCTGAGGAGTGGATTCCCGCGTTCGCGGGAATGACAAGACGGGGGATCGGGCGTGATCTGGGGATGACTGGTGGACATGCGTCGCGACTCTGTCATTCCTGCGAACGCAGGAATCCAGAAGCCGCGGGATTGGACGCGACCTGATGAATGGATTCCCGCTTGCGCGGGAATGACAGCCGCGAGGGCAGATGGGACGCGAACGACACATGGGAGAACGGGCACCACGCGGGGGGCGTTACGGGCGGAGAGCCCTCACGGCGTCGCCCGACGCTCCAGGCGGGCCATGCGGTCGCGGAGGCTCTCCTTCGGGACCTGACCAGCTCCAGGCGGTCGAAGTGCTTTCGCAGCGACGCGGCGCTCAGGATGTTCTTCGACCAGAACGGGTCCTTCGCGCACCAGCGAATCACCGCTTCGATCCGCTCGGGCGTTCGACCGTCCACGCGGATCATCCGGCCGATGTCCCCCGCCCACCGCTGAAGGTCCGGCGTCCAGAAGTCCCCTTTGCCCTCCGCGATCAAAGTCACAACCAATTCAGAGAGCCTCCGCTAGTCAGAGTGGTCATCCCTTCATCGCGGTTACGAGTTGGCGGGTCTCAGGAGATTGGTTCTGCTGGGCAGCTTTGAAGGCTGCCGTCTGGTCGGTGTTCTGCTGCTTGAACAGCTCGTTGCCCTGGATGATCTCCTTGAGGGCCTTCGACTTGGCACGGGCCTCCTGGAGGAAGCGGACCGCCTGGGTGCCGAAGACTCCACCGAAGAGGGCCGCGATGCCGATGCCCATGTCCATCGCGGAATCCGCGACCTCCCAGACATCCGGCCGCTGGGCGGATTCGGTCAACGCGTCGCTGGCCAGTTGCCAGTTCGACTGGGCGAGGATTTGCTCGGTCGTCTTTGCCTGAGGTTGTTCCTTGGGCAGGCCGCAATAGGCCGCCAGCGCTTGGCTCTGCGTCTCGGACAACTGCGTGAGCGATTGGAGCTGTTGCGAGGTCTCCTCACTCCTGGCGGTCGCAGCAGCCGCAGCGGCGGTCCGACTGTGAAGCCAGGCGTTCTGCTTCTGCTTCTCGCTGGGCGCCAGACGCAACCCACCGCAGCCGCTAATCGAAAGCGCCATTACCACGCTGCATGCGAGAGCGCCGACGATGGAAATGCTCCTTCTTCCCGAACTGGTTCTATGCATGATTGTCTCCCTGATTCCGATATTGTGTAGAGGATGTGCAAAGCACACCCTACGGGATTGTCCGCGTCGGGCCTGTGAGCTGTTTCTCGGCGGCCTGGAGCCTGTACTCGTGAGAGACGTTCTTCTCCGAGAGCATTTCGAGTCTCTGCTGGAAGTCCTTCTGGCTCTGGAGCAGCATGGCGACGTCGTGCTGGAGCAGGTCGAGCTGCCGCTGGAGGTTCACCCAGCTTCCGAGGATCAGCGACGCGAGGACCATCAGTTGCAGCAAGACCGACAGGTTGATCCGGCGGTCGAGCCGCCAGTGGACGGAGTTCTCTTTGGCCATAGGAGGATTCCTCAGATGGGTCACGGCACGGCGTAGAAGACGTTCTTCTCGCCCAGGCGGTGCAGGACGGCGTACGTTCCCGCCGAGAGCGTCCCCTGGCTCAGGAAGGACTCGGCAAGGTTCACGGCCTCCACTTGTTCGCCAAATTCCACGGGAGGCGCGCCGGTGTCTGCGATCACGACAGCACAGACGAGGTATACGTTGTAGTCCACGTGGCTCTTGATCTTGACCGCCCAGCTTCGCGAGCTCGCTCCCGCACAGACGATGGCGGAGGTCTCCTGGCGGTTCTGGGCGCCCGTGCGGGCCATGTCGGCCAGGACCTGCTGTTGATCGGTGACGTATCGATTGTCCATGAAAGAACCTCTCTCATTGATGGTCGTTGTTGCCCGTCGCATTTCTCGCGCGCGGTCTTCGAGTGGTGCCATCCAGTGTGGTCCTGCCTGGCGTTACGAGCGCGTCCGAGTCCAGTGCTCTGAGTCTCGCGCGGGCGATCTCACAGTACGCCGGGCTAATGTCGATACCAATGAACCGTCTGCCGAGCATCCTAGCGGCCACGCAGGTTGCGCCGCTGCCGCAGAACGGGTCGAGAATCAGGTCGCCGGGCTTCGACAAGCATGACACCAATGCGCAGAGCAACTCGACAGGCTTCTCGTTAGGATGTACAAGGCGTCTAGGTGGCACTCGCGCGAATCGCAAGACGCTCTTAGGACGGTTCCCAGGCCACGTCCATCGTTCCTTCGTGGCATACAGAATGTTCTCGTGCTGCGGGGCAAACGCACCCTTTAGGTCTCCCATTCCGTGAGCCATCTTGTCCCAGATAACCTGGGACTTGATCGTGTAGCCAGCTCCACGAATTGCAGCCATGAACTCGGTTTCCACATCCCAGCGGCAGAAACATGCCAACCTGCTCCCCCTTGTCATGCGAAGCCAGTCGGTACACGGGGTGGTGTCGTTGGCGATCTTCGGTGTCCATTGGCTGTTGTCAGTCCGCATGGTAGATTGATAGTCTATCCCGTACGGAGGATCGGTCAGCACAAGGTCTACATTCACATCCGCCCAGTACCGCGTGACCTCTTCACATGGCCCACAGATAATCTGGTTGCTGTGCAGTCTTGACACGATTGTCCATCTCCGCAGTACTGAACCACGCATGTCGTTGCCATCGTGCATCACGAGTCCCCAATTGAAGAACCGGATGACCATCCTTCGCACATCCGCTGGCGGACCAGGCGGAGGCTCATGCATTGATTCTGGAAGTCGATGTGGACCCGCTCGACCCACACGACGCTGCGATTGTCACGCCGACAGCCAAAGAGATCGCGGCTCTCGGGACTTGATGTCACGTTGTCGCCGGGGTGCAGGTGCAGGCGGAGTGTCGGGGTCTGGACCTCGGCGGTCTCCATGACCGCAGGGGTTGCGGCCGCGTGTTGTCGCACGAACTGATGAAGTGCGGCGGAGTCGTCCGCTTCATCAGGGATGCCGAGCCCGCCGGTTGACGTGCCGGCAAAGGTGCTTTGAGACGACACCTTGCGATAGGCGAACTGACGCGGCAGGGTCAGCACGTGATCGACGACCGGAATGGTCGAGCCTACCGGGCCGTCGGCCACCGTGCAGGTGAGCCGTTCGTCGCTGACCACCGACGCGGTGATCCGCACGTGCAGCACGCCTTTGAGGACCGCGATCCAGGTATCCACATCGAGCTGGTCGCTGCTGAGCCAGATTCCGCATTCGCCGAGCAGGTTGCTGAAGGCGTGCGAGTATCCCCACCAGTTCGCGCCGTCGTCATAGGAAACCTCCAGGACATAGCCCAGCGAGCCGCCCTGGGCATCCGTGCTCAGCGCGGGCCAGAAACGCCGTCGGCGATGGACGTAGGCCCCATGCTCGAAGAGCGTGGAGAAGTCGTAGGGTTCGCCCTGGTCGCAGGGACCGGCAGTGTAGTCGCCCGCTTCGTTGAGACACCACTTGCGATAGACGTCCTTGACCCGGTGGAACTCGGGATTGGTGGACGGGCAAAAGACGCGGTAGTCGATGCCCTCCAGCGCCGGGTCCCAGGCCTTCACCAGCTCGAACGTGGCTTCATAGACCTTGAAGTCACCTTGGCCGATGTAGCGATGGGTAACGGGATGGAAGCTCCGTTCGCTGTGCATTGCGGCGACGCTCGTCTGAGACAGGCTCAGCGATTCGCCCGCCGGTTGGCAGTTCAGCTCGATGGTACGACCCCGGCCGTTTCGATAGAAGACGATGGCTTCCGCCGGACCGGTCTCGGCCAGCCGGGGCATGAACCGGAACTGGACGCCCGCCGCTTCGGAGCATCGATGCAGAGCATCGAGCAGGCTCAGGCCGGTGACGTCGAGGTCCCGCAGAGTCCGGCGTTGCGTCAGGGCGAGCAACTCTTCGATCTCCGGCCAACGCAGCGAACCGGACGGCACGTACTCGCCCAGCAGGTAGTGAATCGCCCCTGCGCACGTCCAGTCGCCTGCCTCGCTGGTGCTCGCCGAGAAGACGGTGCGCGAGAGGCCCTCGATGCACACCGGCTCGGTGGCGGCATTGCCTTGTCCGAGCGGATTGAAGACGGTGTCCAGGCCAGCAAGCAGGATCGTCGAGCCGTCGCTCTGGAAGACTCGCCGGCCATAGACAGTGATGCGTCGAAGCGCCGCGCTGAAATCCCTGGCAATCAACTCGGTCTTCTGCTCTCCCGAGCGGATGGTGGTTTCGATGCCGTCGATTTGTCCGACGAACAACGGCAAGTCCGCCACCTTGGCATCGGGCGGGCGGCGATTGTAGAGCTGGTGCAGACTGATCCGGCGGCCCATCGCGAACCGCTCCTCCACAGGCTCAGCAACTGCCGCGGAGAGATTGCAGATCAGTTTCGCCCACCCGAAGTCCGGCCAGGCACCGCGTACGATCTCGACCGGCGCCAGGTCGTCACACGGCTGGCCGTCGAGGCACGCGATCACTGTGGCACTTGGCACCGCCAGTCGCTCGTATTCAGGTTCAAACAGCTCGGTCGTGTTGTTCATGGACTATACTCCAAATCGGTCAGAACGACGCGACGGCCAGGATTACCGGTGGTTCAGAAGACGATGCCTCGATCCGATGCGCGACAATCGACGAAGGAATGCCTTCGGCGCCGTCGCTATCTGCGGCCCGGACGACGAAGGTGTTTTCGCCGTCCGCCAGGCCGACGCAATCCTGGTGGTAGAATCTCTGGCCATCGTAGCGGACCACGGCTATCGGATCGGAGAAGTCCACTTGGCCCGTCGCGTCGCTGCGGTATACGTTGAATTGTCCCGGCACACGCTCCTGATCGAGGGGACAATAGAACCAGATCAATCGCAGGCTCGTGGAGCCGGCAGGTCTGCTGTGAAGGCCGTGGACTGCGTTCGGCCGATCCGGCCCCCGTTGACCGTTCGATGTGATGCGAAGCACCGCAGCAGCGGCCCACGTCGCCTCCTGACGTCCACTGCTGTTGAATCGCCGGACGAGATAGCAGTGAGTCGATCCCGCTGGATGGGACAAATGGGTCGGCAGCGAGATCTGGCGGACGCCCGGCTCGCCTGCGTACAGAATTCTGCCAAGGTCCGCCTGTGTCAGGCTCGAGCCGCGATAGACCGCCGTGCATCCGCTGCGGCGCACCCAGAACCAGCCTTGCGTGAGCGTGGTCCCGAGCATGATCGCGGTGTGACTGGCGCCGTTGAGAAGGGCCCCACTCAGCCAGGCTCTGTCGGTCGCTGTCGCGATGCTCGGGGGCGCCGGAGGAGTCGTTACGTGGAGATCGGCTCGCGTGGCGGAGAGTCCGGCGACGATCCCGGCCAACGAGATGAGGTTCGTCTCCCCGGTTGTGCCCTCGATCGTGGCAACGGCAGCTGTCGTGCCTGTGACGTTCCTGGCGACTCGGATCGTGCCGGAGAGCGAGGTCGCTGCCGTGGAAGAGCCTGTGCACGGGACGAACGTGTCGACGCCGGATGCCAGCGTGGGGACACAACGCCGCAGAGCGAGCATCTCAAGTGGATTCCGCGACAGGCCGCGGATCTCCACGTCGGTCAGGACGCGTTTCCACACGCAGACCATGGCCACGCTGCCCAGAAAATCCCAGTTCCACATGCCCGCCGCATCCTGACGCGATCCGACTGCGAAGGCCTGCGACCCACTGAGGTCGATCCCGCTGAGGGCCGTCGCATTGACCGCGGTGCCCTGCTGCACGGCATCGACGAAGAACCTCATGCCGCTTGTGTCGTCGCGATCGCAGACGCCGACTGCCAGATGCCATGTCCCATCGTTCAAGGTGCTATTCGATGCGATCGTGAAGGCGGACGACAGATTGCGGACCTGCCAGGTCAGCTTGTTGCTCGGGTCCACATACAATCCATATCCTCTGCTCGAACCGTGCAGGTATCCCTTGCCCGCGATGGCGCCGTAGTGACCGCTGTCTGGCTGATGGGCGGCACTGTAGTTCACGAGGGCCAGCATGGTGATGTCGTCAGTGCCCAGATCGAGACAGTCCCCCATGGTGATCCAGTCGTCGGTTCCATCGAATTGGATCGTCCGGCCAAGCGGTCCGTGGGACCAAGTCGGGTTGCCCGAGAAGACGCCGTCGTAGCGGCGCCCGCTTGCATCGTGCGCCGTCGCGCCACCGCCTTCGTTGAGGAGCCAGCAGCCGGCGAGGCCGCGAGCCAGCGGATGGGCTGGATGGATCGGGACTCCGATCGGCGGCTTGAACTTCGATTGCTTCGTGGTCAGCATGGGTTAGCTCGATTGTGCATACAGACCCTGGTAGAGGGCCGAGCAGTCGCTGGTCTTGAGCGTCTGACCGGTCTTGTTGTGCACGATGATGCCCCATCGCTGGGGCAGCACCCCGCCGAAGACGCAGGCGACGCTCATCGGGTCCGACTCGTAGATCAGGTTCTGCGTCGGCGCGTAGACGATGCCGAGGAGTCGGCAGTTGTTGATCTGCTGGGGGTCCGTGCCAAACGCTGCGTCGCTGCCTGTCGCGTTTCCCGAGCAACTGCTCCCGTCGTCCGCGGTGCCATAAGCGTAGACGTAGACGGACTTGTCGCCTGTGGAGTCCGCCGACGCGTTGGTCGCGATCTTCACCTGGACCAACGCGTCCAGGAAGCAGTTCGTCGAGTTGTCGATTGCGGCCGATTCGCGTTTGGCGTCGTTCGCCAGGCCGTTGATCGTGATCGTGATGCTCTGGTTGCTGCCACCGTACTTGGCTTTGATGTCGGCCATGATGGGTCTCCCGTTTCTGAAAATTGATCATTGATAATGGATGATCGATGATTGGAAGAGCATCGATCATCAATCCAATGTGACTTCCAGATCGCCGGCGGCGAATTGGACGGTGTCCGCGTTGTTGACGGTCTTCGCCTGACCCAGCGTGCCGTAGGCGAGCATGTTGCCCGCGGTCTCGGCGTCGAAGAGCGCGAAGTGCGTCATTGTGCCCCAGTCGCCCGTTGCGGTGTCGAATTCGATGTCGGTCGCATTGTCGAGCAGGCCGCCGCTTGCGGCGTTCCAGTCGCTCGATGAGGTCGCGACCCGTGCGTATCCATTGCCGCTCGGCTCGCCGATCGCCGACCCGCTTTCGCCCGGGTCCGCGGCGGACAGCGCCACGTGGATGGTGGGCGGGGCGTACGCGCCTTTGCCAAACAGGTGATCCAGAATCTCGTTCTCCCAGTAGTTCGAAAAGCTGCCCATCGCATGGACTCCTGCAACAGTTGAATCGGTAGGTCTATTCCGGCGTTCTCGTGCTCGTCTGCGCGTCGTCGTGGAGACTGTGCGTGAGGAGGATGGTCACGCCGTCGTCGTCGTAGTAGTCGACCGCCTTGGTGACGATGTCCTGGACGGCCTTGTTGGTCAGGATCTTGGCGGATGTCAGCTCGCCGACCCCGGTCCAGCGAATCTCCCGGCTGCACATGAGAGTGTCCGTATCGGCCGGGCCCGATCCCGTCTGGCGGAACACCTGGATGCCGTAGCAGCCGGCCGGGATGTCCGCGTCAAAGTCGCCGACGTAGCGGTTGCCGCTCTTGTCCGTCAGTACGATGGCGTAATCGCCAATCGTGTGCCCGCCCGTCCCCCAATCCTCGAATGCCTCTCCTGCAGGATGCCACACCTGCCCGGCGGGCTTGCGAATGATCGCGTACAGCACGCTGCCGGAGGCGTAATCCGCCTGAATCTCGTTTGCCATTGTTCTGTGCCTTTCTTGATCGATTGTCGGGAAGTGGAGTGCGCGGCACACCCTATGATTCTTCGGTCCATGTTCCGGCCTCTGCGATGGCCGCCCAGTCGCCGTTGGCGTCGGCCACGAGGGTCAAACACGCGCCGATGGCAGAGGCCGACTTGTACTTGCCCGCCGTTTGGCCGCTGGCGGCCCGGATGGCCGCCGTGCCCGGCTCGATCCGCAGTCCCTGGGCTGCCTGCACCGCGAAGGTGAACTCCGTGCCCGCGGCGGCGCCGGAGGGGAGCGTGAGCGTCACCACGCCGGTCGCGCCCAGATTCGTGTGCACGCTGCCCGACTCGGACGCGACCAGCGTGTCGTCGGCGGTGTGTGCCTCCATCGACTTGCGGATGCCGCCCGCCGCATGGGGAAGGACGACGTTATGTCCCGCGCGGCAGTCGGTGACCGACGCGATGTCCCCGCCGGAGGTGGACACGACCGCCAGGCGAACGTGAGGCGTCGTTGCCATGCTCGGGAACGAGGTGTATTCGTCCGTGACGAGGGTCCCCGCCGCGTCCAGGTAGACATAAATGGCGGTCCTGTCGTCGGCCAGCGTATTGCCGCTGGAGCCGGCGTAGGCGATGAGTTCCGTGCCCAGCCAGAATTTGCCCGCTCGCACGCCCACGTCGAGACCGCCCTCGTCGTACACTCGCAGGTCGTTTGCCCGCCGGGCGCTCAGCAGCAGGCGATACAGCAGCTTGCGGAAGTGGAGGTAGTATGGAGCCGTGCCGGTCGGAATGTACTCGACGCCGGTCTCGCTGTCCGATTGCAGGTTCAACAGTTCGCTGTCGGAGGGATATGTCTCAGCCATTGCTTGTCCTCGCTATTGGTCGATAACCGAAAGTGTGAGTTGGTTCGTCTGCGGGTCGAACGCCCCGATGTTCAGCGCGGCGGCGGGTCTCGCCGGCGGCACGATCGCGATCTCGTCGGTCTCGCTCGGGGCGCTCTCGTTGCCAAGGGCATCCAGGACCTTCACGCCGAATCGGTACCGGCCGAGTGGCAGCAACGGACTGGTCCATTCGATCGCGTCGGCGTCCAGGCCGAACTGCCCGCGGGCGAAGCTGCCTTTGCCGAAGCCGACACTGGCCGCTGAATCGTATCCGAAGTCGCCGTCGCCGAACCGAGCTGTGCCGAGACCCGCTTTGTCCTGCGGATACGGCCAGATCGGGATGGGCGATGCGTTCAGCGGCCGGGCGTAGTCGATGGAGCCGGTGGCGTTGTCGAAGTACACATTCGCCTTTGCCCCGAGAGGCAGCGTCTGGCTTCGCAGGATGCTCAGACGAACGCGAACGCAGGTTGGCGGGGATTCCAGCTCGTCCGCGAAGTCCACATGGGCGTCCGCCGGATCGACCGCGACGATCTCCACACGCACCGCCGACTCAAACGACGCAGGGAGTTGCACCACGAGCTGTCGTTGCTCGCTGTCGAGGGTCACGCCCGCGAGATGCCCGTTCACATATGCCTGGTGCAGCCTCCCGACGTGGGAGGACCACCATGTGACCAGCGCAGCGCCCCAGATCCCGGCACAACTGCCGTCCGTCGCAATGCCATCCGGCAGAACGAACGCACGGACGCTCTCGATGCCTTCAAGGTGGACCGACATCATCTCAGCCTCCCAACTGCGTGTAGACGATTTCATAATCGGCGACGACGCCCGGCCCGCCGGGATACTCAGCGACCTTCTCGAAGCTGTCCATGCGAAGGTGGTCGAGCACCTGCCCGTCGGCGGTTGTGAGCGTGTGAGTTTGGCCGTCGATGAACGCCGCGATGGCCTGGACGCGAGCGTGCATCGCTGCCCTGCTCGGCGCGTGGAGCGTCCCGGTCTGTCGGACCTGCCGCGAGCGGGCCCCCAGGTCGATGCTCAACGTCCCGTCCAATCCGGCGACCGCCCGCTCCACGCAAGCCCGGCCCGGACTGCCGACCGTGATCGTCAATCCCTGTTCGTCGAAGATTGCCTGTCCGTCGAGTGTGACACTCATCATTGGTCCTTTCCTCTGCAGCGTTCTGCGCCACGCTCGTCCGCTCAATCCCGAACGAGCCGGACAACGCCGCCCACGCGACAGATGTCCGCCACCCCGTCGGCGCCCAGGTCCACGCTGAGGTGACATCGCTGACGGGCCTTCTCGAAGAGGCCCTGGTAGTGTTCGCTCTTGTGTCGAAGGCATTCGTCACGCGTCCCTTTCGCCCACGTCGCACAGACCTGGGCGATCACCGCAAGGGCCGAGGTCCGGCGCAGACCCTCCGTGCCGGTGATATCCTCGATGGAGATGTCGCTCGCGGAATTGCCCGGTTGAATGCCGAAGTGCTCGCTCAGTTGGAGGGCCGCGTCGGTTGCCTGCGGATCGAACGTGCTGATCCGATAGGAGACGTTGCTTCCCGCCGGCGGAGCAATCGCAGGATCGGCCGCATCCGCTCGGAGCACGGACACCGTTAGCTGCGTCGCGGAATCGACCGACACGATCTCGTAGGCGCCGTCGAGGGCGCCATCGGCGGAATGCAGATACACGACGCCGCCGGCTTCGACGCCTGCCGCGATAAAGTCTGCCCCCGCCGTGGTAAGGGTTGTTCCGCTCAGGGTGGCCCCGGCTCCGCTCGCACGGACCTGCGAGGGCAGGTGTAGCTCTCCGAACAACGCCGGCTCGTACTTCAGAATGTCCACATCGCTTGAGAATCTGGCCATCGTAGTTGTCCTCATCCGGCTGCGTAGGGTGTGCTATGCACACCATCTTCCTGTGACGGAGTCGGTGGGCACAGCCCACCCTACAGCCGATGACCCATTTCAGCTCGTCGTCAGGGCGCGAATCAGCCCGTGGGCCGCTTCGTTCTTCAGTTCGAGGGTGTACTCGCCGATCAGCTCGCCGCACTCGTAGTCGCCGGAACTGGCCAGCGGCTTGAAGTGGAAACTCCGGCCCGACAGCGGCAGCACGCTGATCCGCGACGAATCGAGGAACAGCACCGCATCCTGCGGGACGTACCGCGTCGTCACGATCCGACAGACGCCGAAGTCGCTCTCGTAGATGCCGACCATGTCGGTGAACTTCGTGTCGTTGGCGCCGTAGCTGCGACTGTCGGAGCAGAAGGCGTTGATCTTTCGCTTCTGAAACCCGCCGACGACGATGAGGTCCACGTTGCCGCTGCTGTTCTCCCAGATCTTCCGCAGGACGTAGTTGATCTTGGCCTCGTCGAGATCGGCGCCGGAGGGGAAGCCGCTGTCGCCGGCGTGGAAGATGTTCGTGCTCAGGTGCTGGATGATGCCCCTCATCGTCCGACGGACCGTGCCGCTACCCTGCGGGTCCGCGACAGGCTGGCCCCCATTGACGACCGTGTTCTCCAGGTCGCGGACCATCTCGCGCAGACGCTCCTGCTTCTGATAATCCATCTCGTCGGCCAGGCCGATCTGGCTGGCGGCCATGTCGCTGCCGCTGACCTCGACCGCGGAGGTGAAGATCTGCGTGTAGTTGCCACAGCGGACGCGGGTCGTGAACCGTGCATTCGGTCGGTCGTCGCCCTCCAGGGCCGCATTGCCCAGAATGTTGAGCACCGCATTGTCCGCGAGGCTCTCCGCGGTCGTGCCTGCGTAGCCTCGAACCACGGTGAGCGTGTCGCCCGACACTGCCGCGACGAACATGAGTTCCTCGCTGCCCTCGACCTGGACCTGGTCGCCGATGCGGAACCGGCTGCCGTTGTCCACATTGAACGTCGTGTCAGCAGCCGGGTTCGACCACGTGGAGTCGTTGATCGCGTCTTTGTTGGGCAGAAGCTCGTCCTCAAGCCACTCGTGGTGGATGCTGGTCGCCTCACGCAGCGGATCGCCCAGTGCATCGAGCAGAGGCGTCTCCTGCGGCGAGATGAGTCCCACCACATCCGCTACATCTTCCGCCAGTTCCGGCAGGGCGGTTCCGGCGGTGTACGTCGCTTTTCCGGTGAATGCCATCTTCGTTTCTCCTTCCAATGAAATAGGGATATTCGGTTGGTGATGTCATCGCTCACATCACGCTTCGTCGCAGATTCAGGTACCGCAGCAGATCGGCGCGTTTTCCCGTCTGGGCGGCTCTCTTGGCCGCCTGTTCGAGCGTCGTCTGGTGGTTCATCAGGCGGTCTTTGGCCGAGGCCGTCTTGCGAGGGACCGCGACGGGGGTCGAGCCCCCGAACAAGTAGCTTTTCTCCTTCCGCAATTGCGTCACGCAACTGTCGATATCCGTCTCGGTTCTGCCGTCGATCTTCGCGCGGGCGACGAGGACGGCCGCCTCCAGATCGATCGCGCCGGCCGCCGCGAGCTTGTGCGCCAGCTTCTGCTCGATCTGAAGGCCGTCGAGTTCCTCCGACATTTGAGCGATCCTCGCATTCGCCTGCGCCAACTGCTCCGCCAGGTTCTCTGGAGGGTGTTCCGGGTTCTGTGTCTGACTGATGCTCATGTCATCTCCCCTGTGTGATGAATGGTTGTGGATGGATGGGCGATTACCTCAGGTCGTATCCAAGTTCCTTGAGCACCTGGTCCTGGGGGACGCCCAACTCGCGTTTGATCTGTGCTTCCTGGAGTTTCTCCGTCGTGTTCTCGGGCAGCGGATTGGGGAATACGACCTCGACGTCCCGCTCGGATTCGCTCGTCGCATAGAGTCCTGCGGCGTCGAGCATGCTCAGCACCATGCGGCAGATCTTGCGGACTCCCTCGCCGTAGGTGTGTCGCTTACGTTCGTTCCGGCTGAGCATGCCCATGAAGGTCAGACGCAGGGCCACGGCGCTGGTCAGATTGCCGAGCCGGTCCTGGAGGATGCCCGCGACGACGGGCGTCACGCCGCTAGCCTTGTCCATCGCCTCGCGAATCTCGGCGATGTGGAGGTCCTCGCTCGGCGCCGCGACGTCGCCTCCGAACTCCTGGATGGAGGCGTCCGGATTGTCGGTACACCACATCCGGCCCGGCGCGACAGGCTTGTTCTCGAAGCCTTCGATCCCTTTGCCCAGGTACATCTTGAACGACTGGAAGGTAATCCGGTTCGCCCGGTCGCTCAGACGCGTGTTCAACTCGTCCTGCAGCGGGATCAGCGGCTCCACGTCGCTGACGCCCTCGTAGTAGTACGGCTGCGCGACGTTCTGAATGTGCACGACCGGGAGGAACCCCCAGGGCATCGGGCCCTCGGCGACGAGTTCCTTGTCCTCGTATCGCTGCCAGTGGTCGGACGCAGTGATCTCGGTCACCGCGACGACCTGGCGGGTGTCGCTTCGCTGTCCGACGGCGCCGAGGATTCGCGAGAGAAACGAGCCCCGGCTGGTCAGCGTGTTCTTCCGCTGGTGGAAGTGCTGCACGTAGAGCCGGAGGACCCGATAGTCGTCTTCATCCAGGACAGGCAGTGCCCTCGGCGCCTCGATCAGTTCCAGATCGATTGCCTGTGCCCATTGCAGCACGGTGGCCAGAGGAGGCAGGGAGCGGAGGGGTGCAGGGATGGAGGCAGAGACCTCGGCGAGTGCATTGCGAGGTCCCGCGCGCCCCGACGCGAGGTCGGGCGTCGGAGGCGTTCGGATGCAGCAATCGACGAACCCGTAGACGCTTCCGAGCACCGCCATATCCTGGAAGAACACAGGGCCGCCATTGGCCGCGAACAGCGCCTTTAGAATTGCCTCGATGTCTTTGCGCTTGCGGTCGTCGGACGCCCTGGAGATCAGACTGATGGACTTGCCGAAGAGGAAATCCGCCGCGGCGTTCACCCGCCAGGCGATATCGTTCTCGATGACGACCTCCTTCCGCTGGATGTCGCGGACAGCCTGGGTGCCAAGCGTGCCGCTGTACGGAGAATGGACCAGGCCGGTGATCCGCGAGGGCAGGCCGTACTCCTGGGCCTGGACGTAACAGCGACCGGACTCGCTGACCTTGCGATCCGCCGAGGTCCCGCCGCAGATCTCGACCATCGGGTTGGCGTAGTAATCCCACAGCCGCGAGAAGTGCTGTCGAATGCTCGCGGAGTGCACGTCCACCAGCCAGTCCAGGTAGCTCGCATCGATCCGCCCGTCGAAACTCTCCAGCTCGAATGCCATGTCCCGTTGTCCTTTCCGACTGTCGCTTTTCGTCGTCGTCTTTCACTTCATTTCCGGGTCGCTCGCATTGACGCGTCCCTCTACCCTTGCCCGATGTTGCACGAATTGGTCGAAAATTCTGTGTTTTGCTGAGGGTTAAAAACGCGGTAAGTTCAGCAGGGACAGGGAATAAAAAAAATTGTGCGTCGGGGGCGTTTTCGGTTTTCAGATGTTGCACGAATTGTGCTATTCCCAGTGCTGTTCAGGGGTATCAAGGCGACGCGCAGGGGGGAATCTCTCGAGGTGCGTATCACGCGCCGGAACCGCTACCGAATGAGCCAAAGAGGGTGCGTGATGCGCGCCCGACGAGGTCTGTCTCTGGGGTGAGGTCCGGGTCGAAGGTCACTGCCCGTGGTTGAGCAGGTTGATATCCTCGTCCTGGAGCAGTTGGATGATCTCGGCCTTGGTGGGCAGGGCCTCGATGACGCCGAACTTGGTGCAGACCAGCGCCCCGGCGGCACCGGCGAATTTGACCGCCTCGCGCAGGTCGTATTTGGCTGCACAGTAGGCGGCCAGCGCTCCGGCGAAGGCGTCTCCGCAACCGGTGCGATCCACCCAATCCACGGCGAAGCCGGGGATGTGGTCGGCGCTGTTGCGGTCCACGACGACGCAGCCTCGTCGGCCCATTGTGATCACCGCGCAGTGCGTGCCGCGGGCCACCAGGTCGGAGCCGATGAGCTTGGCGGTGCGGATATCGGCGCCTTGTTGGTCGGTGATCTCCGCAGCCTCCTCCAGATTGGCCACCAGGACATCCGCCGCGAAGTACTCCAAAGGCAGCTCCATACCGAGCCGGTCCGTCTGCTCGATGGGTCGAGCGGGGTTCAGGATCACGCGGGTCCTGTGGAGGCCCGCGCAGTGGATGGCCGCTGCGATGGCCTCTTGGGGCAGGCACCCGTGGATCAGGCAGATGTCCGCCTGGGCGATCCGCTCCTCCGCCAGCAGGATATCCGCCGGCTGCAGGGCGCTGTTGGCGCCGGTGTAGTGGCAGATGGCGTTCTCCCCCTCATTGTTGACCAGCGTGACGACGACGCCGCTGGCCTTGGACTCCGCAAAGCACACGTACTCCGTATCGACTTTGTACTCCGCGAGACCCTTGAGCGCCATCTGGGCGAAGGCATCGCCGCCGACCTTGCTGATGAGGGACACCTCGCATCGGCACAAAGCCGCCTGGATCGCCTGGATCGGGCCAGGACCGGCCAGGGCGCACGCAAGCGACGAGCCGCTGACGATCCGCCCCGGCGAAGGGATGTCGCAGCACCTGACCGCCAGGTCGATGTACGTGCTGCCGACGACGACGATCTTCGGCTTCCGTTCCGCCATGTCCAATCCTCATGCCATCGATTCGTGATAATCCGTGACCAATCGGCGACCGTCAATATAGTGCCGTGGCTCTATGCCGGCAACGGTTTTTTCCGGACGCAGCCGCGACTCTTCTCCCACGGAAGTCATCCGCGTTGCTGGTCGCAGAGCCATCGTCTGATGACGGCCACCACGTACTGCACTTCTCGGTCGGATAATGCGTGACCTTTAGGAATCGCGTGCCATTTCTCCAGGCAGCCGCGACAGCAGGTCCCCGTCGCGTGCTGAGCAACGAAGACTGGGTGGTTTCGCATGGGGGTCTGCTGGCCGTCGTTGGCGGGTTCCGCGGGCGCCAGACGCTGCTCGATGAAGTCCTTCGCATGGGTGAGCACGGTCTCCAGTCCCTTCTGTTGGAGGTACGCCGCCTCCCGGCCGCCCAGTCGGAACCGACTGCGGAACTCGGACCGCTTCAGTGCCTCGAACAACTCATCCAGATCGCGCATGGTGGTCTACGCCGGGATGCCGACGACCGACATGTAGACGACGCTTTCCCCCATGCCGTCCACGTCGATCAGCGCATTCACCTCGTCGTCGAACAGGGCGCCGACCTGGCACGTGCCCAGGTTCAGACTCACCGCCGCGAGGGCGAAGTTCTCCGCGATGTGCCCCGCGTCCAGGTAGACGTACCGGTAGGCCCGCTGACCGTACTTCCATTTGCAGCGAGCGAAAACGGCCGTCCAGGCGAAGACCGCCGCGGCGGTGGCGCACATCGCCTGGCCGAGAGCTGTCGCCGCGACCTGTCGGCGAACGTCGCCTGTCCTGATTCGCTCCAGCTCGTGGTTTCGGATGCCGTAGTGATACACGCCCGGCTCCAGATCGCGGACTTCGTTGGCGACGACGTATGTCTCGATCGGGTACAGCGCCCCGGCCGAGGGCGCCGTGCGGAACTCGAAACCCTGTTCCGCACGCTGGACCCCTGTCGACGCCCAGAGCAGGTAGCTCAGTTGCCCGAGCGACAAGGGCGTCGGCAGGTAGTCGCGGACGCTCTTTCGCCTGCGCAGCACCTCGTCCAGCGCCATCGGTTGGCTCGGATCGAACGTCGGCAGCACGACCTTGACGCTGTCCGGATAGATCTTGTACGCGTCCGGCCGCAGCTTCCACTGCAATCCCTCGCTGTTCATCGTGTCGGGCCGGTACTTCGTCTGTTGCTGAAACTCGTCGCCAACGTTGCTCATGGCATCGCCTTTCCAGGAGGACCATCGCTGAACGCAACCCATACATGCCCACAGTGAGTCGGCAGGCACCATCATCGCGAGAACGCCGCTCGGTGCAAGCTCAGAAGCGAGGACCTTGCCTCACCCATATGCAGGAATTGTCTGCACTGGTGCAAAAAGTGCATGGACAGGGCGTCGAGTGGCCGATATAGTATTGAATGGAGGGCCAGGATGTTCTCTCGCATCGCGGTTCTACTGCTGTAGTCATGAGACTGAACAGAAGCTCTTCTTTGGAGGTGCACCATGTCTCAGAGAATGTTTTCAGGAGTTGTGCTGGCTGTCCTGTTGTCGGTTCTCCCGACTGCCTGGGCCGAACCACCCGCCGGCACATTCATACCGGGCAGCTTCATCTGCCACGTCGATGATTCCGAGGATGCTTTTGCCGTAGGCCAGGCCGCTGTCCAAGCCACCGGGGGCACGCTCACCTACGTCTACAATACGGTGAATGCGTTTTGCATCCAGGTGCCGCCCGGGATTGCGGTCGCCAACCTGCGGACGCAGCGCGGCGTCGTTGACGTCGAGTATGATCTCGTGTTCCACACCTGTGCCCAGGAAGTCCCGACCGGCGTGAATCGAATCGATGCCGAGGGAGTCAGCGCCGCGGGCATTACGTGCAGCGGCGTCGGGATCGCCATCATCGACACCGGCATCGACCTGGACCATCCTGACCTGAACGTGGACCCGGTCAATGGCATCCACTACTACACGCAGGGATTCAGACTGAGGTCGGACAGCACCTTCGATGATGACAACGGCCATGGTACGCACTGCGCCGGCATCGCCGCGGCCATGAACAACGACATAGGTGTGGTCGGAGTGGCCCCGGGCGCTCGGCTCTACGCCGTGAAAGTGCTCAATTCCCAGGGCTCGGGCAGCCTGTCGGCCATCGCCGAGGGCATCGAGTGGGTGACGCTTCATGCGCTCGAGTTCAATCCTCCCATCCGAGTGGCCAACATGAGCCTTGGCGGGCAGGGGACGAGCACATTGCTCTATGAAGCTATGAGCAAGTGTCCTGTGACCTTCTCGGTTTCCGCGGGCAACAGCCATGCCGATGTTTACGGTCCCGACGGCGAGTACGGCGGCGGTGACGACTACATCCCTGCTGCCTACGGCGGCGTTCTCGGGAACGTCCTGACCATCTCAGCCATGGCAGATTCCGATGGAAAACCAGGCGGCGCCGGTGGCCCGACCAGCTACGGGCCGGACGACTCCTTCGCCACCTTCAGCAACTATAGCGCCCAAGGCGCGATTGCGTATCTCCTGCCCGGTGTGGACATCCTCTCGACCTATATGGGCGGCGGCATGGCCACGATGAGCGGGACCAGCATGGCGGCGCCGCACGCGGCAGGTTTGCTTGCGTTGGACATTGCGAAATCCGGTTCCCTCATTGGCGTCGCACAGCACAGTGAGAACGGCTTGTCCGTATGGAATGATCCCGACACTTGTCTGGAGGACCTTGGGTATTCGATCTACCCGGCTGGTTCCAGCGGCAACATGCCCCCGACCGCTACGTTCACGTTCGCTGTGGATGGCCTGAAGGTCACCTTCGATGCCTCCGACTCGTGGGATTCCGACGGGTCCATCGTCATCTATGCCTGGGTTCTTGGCGACGGTGTGAGTGGCAATGGACTCACCATCACCCACACGTATGCGGCCGCAGGCACATACACTGTAACGCTCACGGTCACGGACAATGAGGGCGCCACTGGCACCCTCAGCAAGAGCATAAGCGTCAGTGATCCCGCCAGCGCCGGCACAATCGCCCTGACCCTGGCCTACACTGCGTCCCGGGTCAATTCGCAGAAGTGGACAGCGACGGTCACGGCAAAGGTCACAGACGGAGACGGCAAGGCGGTGGAGGGCGCCACTGTCGAAGGGAACTGGGTGGAACTCGGCATTTTCGCCAGCAAACAAACCGATGCCAGCGGTACTTGCGTGTTCAACTCCGGCAACATCGGCAAGAAAATCCGGTCGGTCGAATTCAAGGCCGATGCCACTTATGGAGACGCAACCGACACGGGATCGATCGTGGTTCCCCAACCATAACACTACACGGTACAGGTGGGAGCCGGTGAGTTGCCAGGTGTCTGTTGCATCGTCTTGCGTCTGAGCAGCCAACGGCAGCAGCCTGCGCCGATGGCCCCGAGCGCCAGGGCGCCGGGCACGGGCACCGGTGCGGAAACGACCGACAGATCCGTCACCAGGAGACGGATGTACTGGTAGCGATTGGTGTAGTCGGGCGCGTTGTAGTTGTAGAACTCCACCCAACTGCTGTCCTTGCTCAGCAGACCCAGGACCGTTTCGGGGTCCGGCAGGGCCACACCGTCCCAAGCGTCTCCATCCAAATCGTGTCGGACGATCGATCCGCGGAGGGTGGTCCAGTCCGGTCCGACGAACGCTCCGGTCCATGTGCCTCCGCCGGGTACGGCGCTGAAATCCACGGCATATTCGTCAACCGTTCCTGAACCACCGCTGTTGTCGTTGACCATGATCGCGACCAAGTCTGTCTGTATCGAAGAGCCGCCAACAAAGGTCAGACCTACCGAGACCGCTTCGTACCAGACGGGATTGTCGCCGGACCCCGGCAGCGTCCCGGCATGGTCATCGTAGGTGTAGAAGCCCGTAACTGGGCTCCCAACAGCGATGGTCGCGAAGTCCGACTGCGTTACTTCTCCGGTGACCTGGACCCACACGGGACTGCCCCAGGCGGTGGAGACGAGCCCAAGAACAACACAACCCAACACGAATCCCTGCTGAATACGTGATCGAACAGACACAGCCATCTTCTCGACCCTCCACGAATCAGACCAGCTACCGATTGAAGATCCACGCCATGGAGCCACCTTCCAACTCGGCGTATATTTGCGAACCTGCCTCCCTTGCCGCCGAAGGCGACCGTCTCTATACAGTCAGCCTGCTCCTCCATTTTCTAAAGATACCATTATCCACCCCGATTGTCAATACAGAGGGGATGGGGCTGCAGATGCGATTCGTGTTTGTAGGTAGATTCTCCCTACCTTGGGAATCGACCCTGTCATTCCTGTGCCGTTTTGTCGGGCTCCTTTCGGTCCGGCTCACGCTGGCGACGGAATAGCAGGCCAATCAGCAATATGGGGGCAGCCCAGACGATCATGAACAGCCGCAACAGGCGGCCCGGGATCGACACCTCGCGCGACCAGAGTTGCCGCCACATCTGACCCCAGATCCGCGTCTCCCAGGGAATCCGCTCGAAGGGCAGATAGGTTGTGAATCGTCCCGTCGCTTCACCGCAGTGTGGGCAATAGTGGTGGACAGAGGCCACGGGCCGCAGACAGCGTAAACACAACGGGGTCGGCGGCTCCTGGTTCCCATCCTCCTCCATCCTGGCATCGTCGCTCTCAGCCATTGTTTCGGACCTCCCATCTCGATCTCGCAGGATCACGCATCACACGCCATTTCGCCTCGAATGTGAGGGTCGAATGGCGCGTGATACGCACCCTACAAATGCAATTCACAATCGGTCATTGGGCCCGTTTGAACGCAATCGGTTCGCCGTCGCCTTCCTTCACCAGGAGCCGGTCCTGGTCGTCGAGCTGAGCGGTGACGGTTTCCTGCTCGGTGGTGATGGTGATCTGGCTGCCCTCGATCCGCCACTTCCCTTCCCAGCTCTTGTTGCCCTCGGTGAGGACGGCCCGTCCCTCCGGCTCGATCCGAATGCCGAGCTGGCCCTCGGTCGGATGGGTCAGGACCCACGCTCCGACGAATCCGGCCGAGCCTGTCCGGATGCGAGGCTCGGTCCTGCGGTCTTGGACGACGGGCGCCGCCGGTTCCGACAGGTGTCCCGCAACCGGCTTCTCCGATGCACTCCCGGTCGGAGGTTTGGGCGAACGAAACCCCCGTTCGCTGTTGTGCCAGACCTGGCCGGTGGTCGTGTCGACCAGGTAAGCTCCATTCTGCGTGCATGCGATCTCAAAACGCCCGACGGGCCCGTTCGAGGGGCTTGCCGCTGCACCGATCAGTACGCACAGGGCGCCGCCCAACACGACGCCGAGCAGCACGCTCTTGCTGTCTACACGCTTTGCCATTGCAGGAATCCTCCAGTAACAGGCTGCACGATGGGGGGCCGCACCCGGCGCGTGCCCCGCCTCGATCCCATCATACCGACTCGGGCAGCCCAACGCCATGGTTCGGCAGGTCTTGTCCACGCCCACCGGTGTCTGTGTGGCGAGGGACTCTATGCTCCCGGCGTGCTCATCGGTCGGCCGCAGTTGTCGCAGAATTGTGCGTCGGGGTCGTTCAACTCATGGCACGCCGGACACGGCTTCGTCTTCCCGAGCGAAGCGCCGCACGCGCCGCAGAACTTCGACTCCGCTGTGTTGGCGTGATTGCACTTGTGACAACGAATCTGCACTTCGCCGCCGGGCGCCGGCGTGCCGGCCCGCAGGCCCTCGCCGATCGCGGAGGCGACGGTCTTGACCCCGTCCTTCGTGCCATGAGCCATGTAGTTGAACGTGTCCTTCCCGACGGGGGCCATCTCTCCGGCTGCGTACCTCATGATCGAGCCCATGAACCCGTAGTGGGCCAGGACCACTCCTGCGAATCCGACGGGCATCCCGACGAATGCACACCAGAAATAACGGGGCGGCTCCATCCCGCCAATAGACAGGAAGAAGCTGGCGGTCCCAATCGCAAACAGGCCTCCGCCGACAACCATCAGCGAGACCCCGACCCGCCGCAGGGTCCTGCGCGTCTGCTCGTGTCTCGGATCGATCCGGTCCATCCGCACTCCTTTCTCACATCGTTAGCCTTCGTACAGCCCCCTGCCTGTGCGCTGTCGGGCCGCCCTGCGAAAGCAGAGGCGCCATGCGCTGCCCTCATCTGTCATGATGCGCATCTCCACAAAAAAATCAAATGAAACCAACGTGCTGGCGACGTGGGGGATGTGCAGTGCCCCCTTTATCGGTCTTTGGCTGTCTGCAGATGGGTTCCACGAGCTCGCTCTTGACACTTGTTGGTATTTCTGGTACAGTAATGTCCTATACACGAGTTTCGCGAGGACGCGAGGGGTAGAGGGCGGTGTTCCCGCAGTGGGGTTCCGTTGTGGGTCTCTGGACATGGTGCGCTGACTGTACATCCGGACGGACACGTGTCCGCCGGAGATGAACAAACGGGTTTTGTCAGAGGAGATTGGTAATGAAGAGAGCAATCGTATGCTTGACGTTGGCGCTGGCTGCGGCTGGCACGGTTTCGGCCAGTCCCATGCCGTTGGACGGCACGTGGGTGATTCTGGACCAGGTCATGAGCGAGGGGGATTACTTCACTGGACAGTGGGACTGGACGTCCAGCTCTGCGGTGAAATTCACGATCACCGATCTGTATGTCGTCAGTGACCAGTTCGAGGTGTACGACTCCGGCAGCCTGGTTCTGACCACGCCGGATATGCTGGACTGGTCGGACTTGGGCGTTGCCGGCTCCAAGACGGCGCCGCCGTACGAAACCGACCCGGATGCGGCCCTGGCCAGCGGGTACTTCTCGTCCGGCGTGATCACCTTCGCGGCGGGCTCGCACTCGATCAGAATCCGGGATATTCACATCCCGTTGCAGGACTCAGGCGAAGTGTATCCGGACGGCACCGTGGCCTTCAAGGCCATGGAGTGCCCGGCCGTGCCGGTCCCCGGCGCGGTCCTGCTGGGCACGCTCGGCACCGGCCTGGTCGGCTGGCTCCGTCGGCGTCGCTCGCTCTAATCCCGTCGCCGGAACAACCACAGTGATTCCAGGGGCTGTGAGACTCGATCTCCCAGCCCCTTTCTCATGCGCCGGGTACACCCGTCGCGTATGCCGACCATCACTGGAGGCCACGGTCATTGCATGCTCCAAGGCAGGCGGTGTTTTGGCACTCCTTTCATAACAGGCACAGGCAATCACGTTTCCCAATAGACTTGACATAACACAGTCGAACGGGTATGCTGAACAGCCATGTTGTGAGGCCCGCCCCACACAGTGTGGTTCTGGGGATTCCTGTGAAACCGGATGAGGAGACTGATGATGAAGACAAGACTGAGTGTTGTGGTGTTGGCAGTCGTTCTGCTGACGGCTTTTGGCGGCGCAGCCCAGGCCACGGTGATCGATTTTGACGACGTTGTCGCTCCGGACTTATTCGCAGAAACGGGGGCTCTGAGAGAAGAATACGCGGGTTTGGGAGTGCATTTCGTAGGGCCAGCCGACAAGGATGGCGCCGCTATTGTGAATGACTCGACCTGGGGTGTTTCCGCCCACAGCGGGCTGAATATCCTGGCCGTCAATCCGAATGCCGCCGATGCCCTGCTGGGCGGCGGCACGCCTCAAGGGCCCGAGACGATCCTCTTTGACAGCCTGATGGGCGAGGTCTCCATCTACGTGTCCGGCAGCGGGAACGCCGACACGTTCACGATCGAGGCATACGATGCGATGAATGCTCTCGTCGACAGCGACACGGTCACAACGCACGATTGGGCCTTGCTGGGCGTGTCTAGCGCGGCGGGAATTCAGCGGGTGGTGCTGGCAGTGCCGGTCTACGAAGGGGGCTCCATGTTCGACGATCTGTCCTTCACTGAACTCGCGCCTGCGGTTCCGGCTCCCGCCGGGATCCTGCTGGGCACATTGGGCACGGGCCTGGTGGGCTGGCTCCGAAGACGCCGGTCGCTCTAATCCCGTCGTCAACAGCAACAGAATATCGAGGGGCTGTGGGACCCGAACCCGCAGCCCCTTTCTCATGCGCCGATCTGAGGGCCTTGAATGGATAGGAAGTCCGCCCAGCGGCGCGTCACAAACGTGAAATCACACTACCCACCATCCGTAGGTAGTGCCGCGTTTGCCTTGCGGCGGAGCCTGTGGCGCACGGCGCCATCCATCCTGCGGTCGCGGGTCGTCAACTGCGGCGACGCAGTCTCCTGATACCCCGCGAGGACGACAGTACGCCGATCGCGCCCAGCACCAGTGCCCCAGGCGCAGGAACCACCGCGGCGTCGCTGACCACAAAAGCCCCCACGGGAAATCCCTGATCGGGTCCTGGATGCAGGAGATAGGAGTCCAGAAACTCGCTTCCCGGCAGGACCGACTTGAAAGGCTCCGGCATCAGAATACTGATGGAGACGCTGAGCAAGTAATGGGAGTCGGTCGAGGCGGCCTTGTCGTATCGCCCCAGGAATCCGCAGGCAGTTACGGGCGTTTCCCATGTCTGGTTGAATGACGCCAGCAGGTCCCAGCCGTCGTATGCCCACAACTCCTCGATGTCCGCGTAGGTGGCCATGCGCCAGCCGCCGGCGATGTTGCCGTACGTGCCCAGTCCTTCGATAGCGAGAATCTGCTGGTCGTAGGTGCTGCCGGCGAAGGCCGCGATATCCCAATACCAGTGCTTTCCCGTGGCCGTGTCCAGGGTAACCTTCTGGCCAGGCACGTACTCGTGTACGATCAGGCTGGCGCCGGCGACGCTCGATAAGAGCAATAGTGCCGCAACGGAACGGAAATGGGTTTGCTTCATTGGACATCCTCCTGTTCGAGAAAACCGCATGTTGTGACCCCAAGAGTATCGATCCCTCACGGATGCATCGCACAGGCATCGTGCCTACGGTCTCCCCTGCCCTCTCGCCAGGTCCCCAGTCCTCGCCGCCTGGCGAGACCAGGGAAAACACAACTCGTCATGCGCAGCCCAAACGGGCCGACAGATCGTTCCTCTTTTAGCATACCACGCGGGCGTGAAATGGCAAGAGAATACCAGCGATGGCATGTGCGGAGGGTCTCCACCGCACTCTCCCGGAAACCGGATGAGCCACTTTTTTCTCGGCTGAGTGCGTTTTTTTGTCCCCTAAGTCCGTGTGAGTGCGGCAGTTATGGTGGATACATCATAATATTCAATATTTAGACAACAAAACTGTTGACACATACACAACACAGGGTAACATATCGGCATAGTTGGTTGCGTATGCAACCGTGACCGGGGCCAGCGAGGCCCGGGCGAGATGGAACACCTGGTTGTCTGTGGGCTCGACGTTTTGGGAGGTGAGAGAATGCGGCGCCTCAGGACGCAACTGGCGGAGTTGGACCTGTACGAAGCGAGGATCCTGCGGGACGAAGCGGACCGCCTCAGACCCCTGGCGGACCTGCTCGTCGGCGATGACCGGACGCTGCTAATGACGTACATCCAGGCCGGGTGCAGCTTCCATCAGCTTGCCCGCCTGACCGGCTTGAACCGCTCCTCCGTGGGCCGGCGGATTCGCAGGATGATCCGCAGGCTTTCCGACCCGACGTACAGCCTGTGCCTGGACGGTCGCTGGGGGTTCAGCGACCTGGAGCGAGCGGTCATCCGCGACCACTTCGTCCGCGGCCTGTCGTTCAAGCGGATTTGCCAGGACCACCGGATCTGCCGTTACCGCGCCCGCGTGATCGTCGAGAAGGCCCGGCAGGTCGCGCGATCCCAGGAAACAAGATGAAACGCACCACAAAGACACAGAGCACGAAGAACGAGCATGGAGGGTGGGTTGTGCCCGCCGCTGAACAGGAGGAACCTGGTATGACGACGTACACCGTTTCGAAGCAATTTGCCTGGCAGGGACCGTTGAGCGAGCGAGCGGTTCAGGTGTGTCGGATGTTCGGGCTGACCATCGACCGGCTCAGCGAGCGGGCCCCGCACCACCGCTGCGCCGTGGACATCGCACCGGGGGACATCGTGTACATCATGGGTCCCTCCGGGGCCGGCAAGAGCGTCCTGCTGCGGGAACTCCAGCAGTGCGTGCCCGCGTCGGACGCGATCAGTCTGGCCGGCGTGACGCTCGCGGACGACCGGACCGTCATCGACTGCTTCGAGGACGACATCCTCGCGAGTCTGCGGACGCTCAGCATGGTCGGCCTGGGCGACGTGTTCAGCATTCTAAACCGACCTGCCAGACTGAGCGACGGGCAGAAGTACCGGTTTCGTCTGGCGCAAGCCCTCGTCTCGGGCAGGCCGTTCGTATTTGCCGACGAGTTCTGCAGCGAGCTGGACCGCATCACCGCGGCCACCGTCGCGTTCAACGTCCACCGGTTCGTCAAGCAGCGCGTCTCGCGCGCCCCGGCCGGGACGCAGACCACCCTCATCCTGGCGTCCAGTCGGGACGACATCCTGATCGACCTGGCCCCGGACGTGGTGATCGACAAGGACTTCTGGGGCGAAGCGCGGGTCGTCTACAAGCAGCGGAGGCACTGACGTGAATCCAAATCCGAAATCCGAATCTCGAAATCCGAAACTCGAAACAAGCACGAAGGCTCGAAATCCAGAATCCCAAACGGATCGTCCGAGGGGCGCCAGCGTTTCTGTCATTTGAATTTTGGTCCTTTGAGTTTGTTTCGGATCTCGGATTTCGATATTCGTGCTTGAGCGGCAATGACGGAGGTGAGTATGCACGCATGTTCCATCGAGCGAGAGCTGGAGATTGTCCCCGGCGACTTGGGCGACTACGAGCAACTGGCGGCGTATCACTATCGCGGCGAGCGGCCGGTCGCGGTCAAGGCAGTGTACGCGTTGCGATCCCGCGAGGCCCGCGGCCTGTTCGGACGCCGACCCGCAGGCGTCATCGTCTACACGATGCCCAATCCCCGCGTGGAACTGCGGACCCTCGCGACAGGCGGACGATTCGCAGGTCTGGATCGGCATACCGAGCTGGAGCTGCTCAATCGCAGCGTCCGCTGCATTGCGAGAGTGATCGTCGAGCCGCGACTGCGCGGCATCGGGCTGGCCACCCGCCTGGTCCGCGAGACGATGCCTTGGATGAATGTCCCGATCGTCGAGGCGCTGGGCGTCATGCCGCTGGTGAATCCGTTCCTCGAACGGGCGGGGATGAAGGCGTTCAAGCCGCGAGTGCCCGTCGAGCACGTCAAGCTCATCGAGGCGCTCGGCGCGGTCGGCGTCGGGGAGTCGGACCTTGTCTCGCCGGAATCCGTGCAGGCCGGACTCGACGCGCTCGACCGCGTGCAGACCGACTTCATCGAGCGGTACGTAGCCGAGTTCCTCAAGAGCCACGGGACCCGCCGGAGCCTGGCGCCGGGCATCGAGCGGACCCGCTACCTTCTCGCCCGCCTGACGCACCGTCCCGCCTATTACATCTGGTTCAACCAGTTATTGATGATGGATGATTGTGGATTGATGATTTCAGATCCGCAGGGCGGGTCTTGTCCAATCAACAATCAAACATCAACAATCACACATCTTCCATCGGAGGCCAATCTGTCATGACTACTGCGATCAGAGACCTTTCGCTGGATCGGCTCGTGCCGCACCCGGACCATCCGAGCCGGATGGGCCGGGCCAACTTCGACAAGCTGGTCCGCAACATCGAGCGGACCGGGCGGTACGAGCCGCTCGTGGTCCGACCCTGCCCGGACCAGCCGGGGTTCTTTCAGATCATCAACGGACATCGACGCTGCGAGGCGCTCCGCAAGCTCGGTCGCGCGACGGCCCAGGCGGTCGTCTGGAACGTCGATGACGAGCAGACGGACATCCTGCTGGCCACGCTCAATCGTCTCGGCGGACGCGATGCCCTGGATCGAAAGCTGACGCTGCTGCGACGGCTCTGCGCCCGCATCCCAATCCGCAAGCTCGCCCGGCTGCTGCCCCAGACGCTCGGCCAGATCGAGCGTCTGACTGCCTCCGGGCGGGTCTCTCAGGCGACGAACCGCCAGGCCTGCGTCTTCGCGACACCGATCGTCTTTTTCGTCGATGAGGAGCAGCACAGGCGAATCGAAGAGGCCATCTCGACGGCTGCGTCGTCCTGCATGGGCCCGACCCGCGCCGCGAAACGTGCGGCGGCGCTCACCCGTCTGGCCGCGGGGTTCCTCGCGCCCGCAAACGCCGGCGACGCGGAATCTCCCGAACAGCCGCAGAGCGTGGTCGCCAGCGCGAACACGAAACCGCTTCGGAGTCCTGCCGCGAATGTCACCGCGAGCGAAGCGAAGCAATCCCCTGTGTCGGGAGTTGAGATTGCTTCGTCGCGCTGCTCCTCGCAACGACATCCCTGAGACTCGTCTGGCGACCGAGCGTTCGCACTGAGCGGTCGCCCTCGCTCCTTGACATGTGCATAACGAGCTTTTCTTCCCGCTCCGGCGGCACGGAAGAAGCACCGCGTGTGCGCCGTTCGTAGTGACGCCGTGAGCCGTTCCTTTTCCGTGGTCCTCGCCCTGAGACCCGTGGCCCGACTCACGAACCACGGCTCACGAGCCGCGATGCGGATATGCCCTCACGGGCACGCTACGAGCGGGCTTCCCATTGCCGCGAGCGTCCGCCTGGGTCCTCAGGAGGCATCGGGACGCACGCCATCGTCCCGGACGGCATCCTCATACCTCGGCTCCTTGCCCAGGCCCATGGCCAGCGCCCGTCGGACGAGGTCCGCGAGATTGTCCGCGCGGAGTTTGCGCATGATGTTCTTGCGGTGGACGTCGATCGTCCGCTTCGAGCGTCGCAGCTCCGTCGCGATATCCTGGCTGGTCTTGCCCGCGAGGATCGCCTGCACGATGTGAACTTCTATCTCCGTGAGCGTCCGGTGCGAGCGGGGCAACGACACCGTCCGGGCCAGCAGTCCCTGCACCTCCGCAGACAGGCGATCTGCCTGCACCGGCTGTTCCAGGCATTCGCAGACGCCGGCCTTGAGAGCCCTTACCGCGATGCCCACCGCGCCCGGGGGGACAATCGCCAGGGTCAAGATCCACGGGGCCCTCTGTTGAGCCTGGGCGAGCAGGTGCAGACCCGCGGCCTCGCACCCGTCCAGGTCCACGATCAGGACGTCACAAGGCTTCTCCAGCAGCGTCTCCAGACAGACCGAGGGCTCCGCGAAATGGCTGACCCGCATATGCTCCGGGTCGAGTGCGGCCTCACAGGCCGTCCGGACCGACGACGCCGTCCCCCACCAGTAGATGTGCTTCCGCGGCCTGCGTTTCATAGCGATGCATTACCAGAGGAACCGCGGTCAGAATACGTAGTACAGACACAGCGACAGGACCGGGCAGACCTTGATCTTGTCCAGCTCATCCTCGATGTCGGCCTCCTCGTCCGCCAGGTTCTGCTGGAACTCCGCGGTGTCGGCGACTGGACCTGTTGCGGTCAGCGTGACGCCCGGCGACCCGATGAACGCGACTCCGATATCGAACGAGAACCCCCAATGCTCGTCTCGCGTCAGCGGATTGCCGAAGCCGATGCCGACGTACGGCGCGACCTCGTCGAAGTCCGACTCGCCTCGCAGGCGACCGATTTCGTCCGCAGTATAGGTCTCGTCGCCGATCTCGATCTCCTCGTCGGTCGTCGCGTCCAGGCTGATGTCGGTGCCGTTGAACAGGACCCCCCCGCTGACGCGGAAGCTGTTCGAGAACGGATACCAGTCGATGAGCACCATGGGGTTGAGCATCTCCACCTCAAGATCGTAGTCGATTTCGTCGAACTCCATGTCGAGGTCGAGATCGAACCACTGGAGGCTGCCACGAAGGTTCACGTTCGACAGGAGGTTCGTCGCCAGCTCGCCCCCGACGCCGAGGGTGCCGGCCTTGAGTCCGATGCCCCACTCGTCGAGCACCGCGCCCGCCGGGTTGCACAGAGACAACGTCGTCACGCACGCCAACAGAACCGCTGCCACAGTGTGTCGCATACTTCTACTCCCTTCCCAAACTGATGACTTCTGCCGATCCGCTCGCAGGAGGCCGGTCCAGGTCGCTTTCGCGGCCCCTGGAGATTCACTAAACGATAAAGCCCCTGTGTGCCCGCCGTCAAGTGGGGAAATCCGCACGGGTACGTGACCACCGTTGCGTGCCATGAAGGCCCGTGGGGACCGGGGATTGCCATTCCTGCTTGGTGCGGCCTTCGGCCGCAACCGAAGCACAGGTTCATCGGGTCTTGAGTCCGTTCGTGTCTCTTGGGGGCCCGCCCCCAAACCCCCGGCATTTGACGCCTTGGGCCAATAGCATGGGAAAAGGGAGCGCCGGACTCGCCCCTCGACACGTCTGCCCATCATGCTGCTGGCGGAAAGCGAGAAATGCCGGGGGGCCGGGGGCAGCGCCCCCGGTCTTACGGTGCGGTCCCGACACCAGGCAGGCGACGAGGCGAGGACCGGATCAGGCCAAAATGCTTGCCAAGAAAACAAGATGTTGCGACACTGCAGTGCGAGCGGGAGTCCATTCATCAGGTCGCGCCCAGTCCCACGGTTCCTGGATTCCTGCGTGCGCAGGAATGACAGAGTCGCGACGCGTGCACAGTCGTTGCCCGCGCGTGCCTCCCGTTCTCCTGTGTGTCATTCCCGCGAAAGCGGGAATCCATTCATCAGGTCGCGTCCAGTTTGCCTCCACGCTCTCGCGCCCACACCGCGAGCAACACGCCCGAATCACAAGTCACTTGAAAGGAGAAATACGATGACCCATGCAATCGATCTGCGAACCAAGAACGCTGCGAATCCCGAGATCAGCAAGCCGACGCCGGCCTTCGAGGCTCTCCGCCGGACCCGACCTTCGACCCGCGAGCAGCTCAAGACCTACGTCAAGACCTTCCTGGGCGTCGAGGTCCCCGATGTGCGGATCTGTCCCGACCACAGCAGTCCGCTCGATTACCTCTGGCACAGCCTTTCCATGGATGATGGATTATGGATGAAGGATGATTCGCTTCGACAGGCCGGCACCGAGACGCCGTTGAACAGTCCGCCCTCCTCGCTCAATCATCCATCAACAATCATCCATCATCCATGCGGCGATTCCATCGTCTGGGCCAACCGGGCCGGGGGCAAGACCGAGCTGGCCGCGGTCGCGACCCTGCTCGACGCGATCTTCAAGCCCAACTGCCAGATCCGCATCCTGGGCGGTTCCGGCGAGCAGTCCTCGCGGATGTACCAGTACCTGGCTGCCTTCCTGCGGCACGGGTTCGAAGACTCGCTCGCGGGACCGATGCTCAAAGGCCGATGCCGCTTCCAGAACGGCTCGACCGTCGAGGTCCTCACGCAGTCGGCCACCAGCGTTCGCGGCATGCACGTCCAGAAGCTCCGCTGCGACGAGGTCGAGCTGTTCGACGAGGACGTGTTCGCAGCCGCCAAGTTCACGACGCTCAGCACGGACCAGTGCATCGGGTCGATGGAGCTGATCAGCACGATGCACAAACCCTATGGCATCATGCAACGAGAGGTCGCCGCCGCGATGAACGCAGGCATCCGCGTCTTCAAGTGGTGCCTGTGGGAGACTATCGAGCGGTGCGTCGGTCGCGAGTGTTCGCAATGTCCTCTGTGGTGCGACTGTCGCGGTCGGGCGAAGAACGCGGCGGGCTACCTCCGAATCGACGACTGCATCACGCAGATGCGCCGCAGCAGCCGGAGTGCGTGGGAGTCCGAAATGCTCTGCCTGCGACCCTCGATGGAGCACGTCGTCTTCTGCGAGTTCGACCCCGCCCTCCACGTCCGAGCGGTCGATTACGACCCGAACCTGCCGCTCTATCGCACGCTCGACTTCGGGTTCGTCAATCCGTTCGTGTGCCTGTGGGTCCAGGTGGATGCCGAGGGCGTCGTCCGCGTGATCGACGAATACGTCCGCAGTCGGGCGACGATCGACGTGCACGCGAAGGAGCTGAAGACCCGCACACCGTGCCCGGAGGAGCAGGTGACTGCCACCTACTGCGACCCTGCCGGCGCGGGACAAAGCGACATCACCGGCACCAGCGCCGTCCGCGAACTGCGAACGCTCGGGATCGTCACGAAGCACCGCGCCAGTCCAATCCTCGAAGGGATCGAGCTGATCCGACGGGCGGTCCGCGCGGGCGATGGCTCGACCTCGCTGCTCGTCTCGCCTCGCTGTCCGCGTCTGATCGAAGCGATGCAGTGCTACCACTACCCGGACACGGCCCGCGCCGCGGCTGGGGAGCTGCCATTCAAGGATGGCGTCTACGACCATCCCATCGACGCGCTGCGGTACTTCTTCATCCACGTCAAGCGAAGCACGAAGACCGCCTCCCGACGGTACTGACCGATTCACCACAGAGACACAGAGCACACAGAGAAGAAATGGTGGATTCCTGGTTTCCAGCCTCTGTGGCCTCCGTGCCTCTGTGGTGAGATCCTCTCTTCTGGAGATTCCTTATGAACCATGGTTTCATCAAGCTGCATCGCAGTCCCGAAACGCTGGAACTGCTCAACGACCCGAATGCCTTCATTCTGCTGACGGTGATCGCCCTGCGGGCCCGGCGCACCGATGAGTTCAACCTGCACAACCTCCAGTCCGGCGAGGCCCTCCTCGGGGACCATGCGAAGTGCGGGCTGACCCGTGGACAATACCGCACCGCCATGAAACGCCTCAGGCAGTGGGGTTTCGCGACGTTCAAACCGACCACCCATGGCACGGTGGCAACGCTATGCAGCACAAGAGTTTACGATATCAACGAAGCGACAAACGACCAACAGCCGACCACCAGGAGGCCAACGGACGACCAACGCGCGACCACTAACAAGAAAGAGAAGAAGCAGAAGAATGAGAAGAAGTATTCTCCCCACTCTGACGAGTGGAAACTCTCTGAGTTGCTCCTGAGTTTGATCGTGGAGGGCAAAGGGGACTTTCGCAAGCCCGACCTGGCGCGGTGGGCGGGGGACATCGGTCGGATGACCCGCGTGGACGGCCGGACGCGAGAGCGGATCGAAGCGGTGATTCGCTGGTGCGTCAAGGACCCGTTCTGGTCGAAGAATATCCTGAGCGCCGCGTCGCTGCGAAAGCACTTCGACCGCCTGGAACTCCAGATGGGCGGTCAGGTCCCGAAGGAGAGCCTCCGCGACCGCATGACCCGCCTGGAGCGCCAGGAGATGCCGTGAGGGCGCTCCGCTCCCGACGGCCCTTGCGGTTGTCATTCCCGTCACGCCGGCCCTTGCAGTCGTCATTCGCGCCCCATTTGTCCTCGCGGCTGTCATTCCCGCGAAAGCGGGAATCCAGTCATGAGGTCGCGCCCAATCCCACGGTTCCTGGATTCCTGCGTGCGCAGGAATGACAGAGTCGCGACGCGCGTGCAGCCCTGCTCCTGGGGTCGCGGTCCACCCCGCGTGCGCAGCCAGGACACTGAGACTGCGAGAACGAAATCGAATCCACAGTACCGGAGATCACGTTATGACTCAGGTCGAGAGGCAGCGATTCATCGAAGAGGAAGTGAAGGGCCTGTACCCGCAGTGGGAGCCGACGGACGCGGAGCTTCGCGCCTGGATGTCCAGGCTGGCACCCCTGGACTACGGGCGGGCCCGCGCCGCGATTCAGGCGTGTTTCTCCGAGCAGGCAACCAACTTCCGTCGCCCGGTGCTGGGCCGGTTCCTGGAGCACGCGAGGAGCCTGTCGCGAGGCGAGAAAGGTCGCGAGTCGCGATCCAGCGATCCGACGACGAACGTATTCATGGAGTGCTTGATTCCGCCGGCGGGCAAGCCGCACCTGACCGGCGTGCGAAAGGCGATCCACATCCACCCCGCGTCGCGCCGGAGCGACCCCGACTACGTCGATACCTGCGCCGAGCAGGTGCGAGCGCAGTTCGACCACCTCTACGGCGGCCGCTGGATCACGGTCCAGGTCCGTGACACCGCCAAGGAAGACGCCCTGCAGGAATCCGCCAGGTGACCAGGGCAATTGCACGTGGGCGTGTTTGAGCGGCTTGTAGTGTGCCCGTGAGGGCATATCTTCCGGAGCCTTGAAGATAACGCCTTACGGCGTCACTACGAACCGTTGCACAATGTCCGCTCCGTCCAGCGCCGAACCCGCACAAAAGGAACATGCGATTGCCCTGCCAAGTGGCGGCAATCGCTTGACAGACCGATGTGCTTGCGGAAGAATGCAAAGGACGTGTCGTCGACAACAGAACCGCTCCTCCAGGGAGGTGTCGCATGAAGAGCAGCCGTCGTGATTTTCTCAAACAGGCCGTCGTCGGCTCGGCCGCCATCTCGCTGCCTGCGTTCGGTCAGCAGAGACAGAGCCAACCCGCTGCGACCAGGGCCCAGACCGCGATCCCCCGCTGGCGCGGGTTCAACCTGCTGGACATGTTCACGATGCACAGCCGGGCGGAGTTCCCCGAGGACGACTTCAAGTGGATTCGGGACTTCGGGTTCGACTTCGTGCGATTCCCGACGGTGTACCGCCTCTGGATCGAGGAGAACGACGACTACAAGATCAAGGAGTCCATGCTGGAGCGTCTGGATCGCGGGATCGACCTGGCGGGCCAGTACGGCCTGCACGTGAGCCTGAACTTCCATCGCGGGCCGGGATACTCGGTGAACCGCGAGTTCACCGAGCCGCACAGCCTGTGGAAGGACAAGTCCGCACTCGACGCCTTCTGCTTCCACTGGCAATTGATGGCCAAGCGATACAAAGGCATCTCCAAGGACAAGCTCAGCTTCGACCTGATCAACGAGCCGCCTTCGGTGGGCAGCCAGATGACTCGCGAGGATCACGAGCGGGTCGTCCGCGCGACGGTGGGCGCGATTCGCGAGATCAACCCGGACCGGCTCGTCGTCGCCGACGGCCTGAGCTGGGGCAACGAACCCATGCCGGAGCTGGCAGACCTGGAGATCGCCCAGAGCACACGGGCGTATCAGCCGATGTTCGTCAGCCACGCCGGGGCGTCCTGGGTCAACTACAAGGACTATCCCGAGCCCGCCTGGCCGGGTCACGGCTGGGACCGCAAGCGGCTCGAAGACCACTACGCCAAGTGGGCGGACGTCGCCCGCAAGGGCGTCGGTGTTCATTGTGGCGAGGGCGGCGCCTTCAACAAGACCCCGCATGACATCGTGCTCCGCTGGCTCCGGGACGTGCTGGAGATCCTCACGAGCCACAACATCGGCCTGGCGCTCTGGAACTTCCGAGGCTCCTTCGGCATCCTCGACTCGGACCGCACGGACGTCCAATATGAGGACTTCCACGGCCACAAGCTCGACCGCAAGCTGCTGAGCCTGCTGCAGGAATTCGCATAACCCTGCACTGAACCGCCAGATGCAACGCATCACATGGAGTGGATTCCCGCTTTCGCGGGAATGACAATCGGCGCCAGGAACCGCTCGTCGGGGGCTTGGCGGCAGTATTCGCGAGTTGCCGCGCAGTCCTTGTGATTTCGCCAACGGACGCAGTTTGACCCAGCGAGCGAGAATATTTGGCTCATCCGGTTTTTGCGTACTTCCTGGTCCAAGCACGCCCGAAGCGGTCGTGCGGGGGAGATTTTCCGCTTTGTGCCAGTAGCATGGTTGGGGCGGAAGAGCGACGCCCCACGTGAGCGGCGTCGCCATGCCACTGGACCGCAGCGGCGCTCAGGTTGCTTCTCAACAGAGCCCTATCCTCCGCCGCGGCCAGGTCAAGAATACCCTCGACTTCTCGGGTCTGCAAGCCACCACGAAGCGACTCCCCACGGGCACGGCGATGCCTCGATCCCCCAAGGCCGAGACCTGCGAACGGTGACGTCGTGCCGCTTTCTCACCATGCTATTGGCCCCAAGCGGAAGATCTCAGGGGTTTGGGGACGGCGCCCCCAAGAGTTCCCGAAGTACGCTGAAACCGGATGAGCCGAAGTAATTTTTTCGTCTTTCTGCTTTTTTGGTGTAACGTACGACACATGTAGCACGTCTGTTATATATGTCGAACGAAGGAGAAACGGCTATGACGAGAAAGAAACGACCGGACAAGCCGAGCGTGGAGCTGACGGAGGCCGAATGGGCGATCATGCGAGCGGTCTGGCGGCATCAGCCGTGTGCGGCGGGCACCGTCCAGGAGGCCCTGGCCGCCAGTAAAGGCTGGGCCTACAGCACCGTCAAGACCACGATGGATCGCATGGTCCGCAAGGGGTTGCTCCAGATCCAGGCGATTCGCAATCTGAACCTGTACAGCACGACGGTCGGCGAAGTGGAGGCCAAACGCGGCGAGTTCCGTCGAATGCTCCAGCGAGCCTTCGACGGGGCTCTGGCGCCGATGATGCAGTTCCTGGTGGAGCACGAGGGGCTTTCGGCGGAGGAAGCCCTTCAGCTCCGTGAAATGAGTCGACGGATGATCCAGGCGGCGAAATCGGGTTCTGCAAACGACCCGCGAGAAAGAGAGACGCCCGATGGACGCGATCGATAGTGCAATCGTTCTGCTCAATTCCTGGGGTCGGGCGTCCTGCGACTTCGTCGGGAGCATGTTCCTCCAGTCCAGCATTCTGGTGGGACTGCTCCTGATCGCGGACCTGTGCCTGCGGGCGAGGGTATCCGCTCGCTTTCGCTACGCGATGTGGTTGCTGGTCCTGGTGAAACTCGTGCTGCCGCCGTCGCTGGCGCTGCCGACAGGCGTCAACTACTGGCTGGGCAGGTATTTGCCGACGGTGTCCGCGATGGGGGAACCCGCCGCCCGCGACGTTTTGGCAACACCATTGGGGTGGGTCGAACTCCCAGTGGGAAGCCACACGATGTCTGCCATTTCAACGAAAGCCGCGGAGAATCCCCGACCGTCCTTGGAATGGGCGGGGCTCGCACTGTTCATCTGGAGTGTCGGGGCGCTGTTGTTGCTGGCGCTGGTTGTCCGGCGGATCTTATCCGCGAGGCGGTCGCTGGCTCGCAGCCATCCCGGCGACTCGGAGAGGACCGCCCTGCTGGAGGAGTGCCGGGCCGATCTCGGAATCACCGTACCGGTGACGCTCCGACTCACCGACGATGCGCACCCCCCCGCCGTGTGCGGGTTCTTGCATCCGGTGATTCTGTTGCCCAAGGCGATGCCTCCCGGACTGGGACAAGAGGCTCTGCGGACCATCTTTGCGCACGAACTGACCCACATCAAACGGTGCGATCCCTGGGTGAACCTGGCGCAGGCGGTCCTGCAGGTGATCTACTTCTGGCATCCGCTCGTCTGGGCAGCAAACGCCAGGCTGCGACATCTGCGCGAGCTGGCCGTCGATGAGACGGTCGTCGCGACGCTGCGGTCGCAGGCGCTGTGCTACACGGATACGCTGATCGACATCGCGGAAATGGCATTTCGAAAGCCGGCTTTCAGTTTGCGTTTGATCGGAATTGCGGAATCCAAGAGAGCTTTGGAAAGGAGGATCACGCACATGTTGAATCCACACACATTCAATCGGGGCACCCCGGGGTGGTCTGGACTTGTAGTCATCCTCGCCCTCGGCGCCATCCTGGTGCCCATGGGGCAGGCCAGTCCGGCGGCGCAGGCACAGCCGCAGGCGGTGCAGAGTGCCCCGGCGCTGCCCGCCGGAATCGCAGAGCTGTTCCAACTCGACAAGGACGCCGTCCTGAAGAAGTTCGGCAAACCCAACCACCTCTTCTACGGCGACCAAACCTACACGCTGGACAACCTCCCCGACGAATACTTCATGTCGTATGACGCGGTCTCCTTCTGCATCGCCGACGGCGCCGTCGTTGGGATCACCCTGCTGAGTCCGAGCTATGTCTTCGGCAACAGCATCCGCGTGGGCGACTCGGAAGAGAAGGTCAAGCAGGCGTTCGGCCCGCCGTCGGGAGTAAAGGAGACGCAATTCAAGGACTTCCTGAACTACGAGTCCGTCGGCCTGAGCTTCGAGATCCACAGGCAGAAGCGATCAGTCATGGAGATCAACATCGATCCCGACTACGGCAGTCCCGCCCGCTTGCAGGCGTACGCTCGCGCAGGTGAATTCGCGGCTTCGCTGCCTCCGAAGCTGGCCCAGTTCGACATCGACAAGGCCGACCTCAGGAAGGTGGTCGCGACCTTCGGTGAGCCGGTGAAGTACATCTGGGGTCCCAAGACCCTGCCGGCGGACCAGTTGCCGAATCGATTCATCGCGGTGTATCCAGGCAGCTTCAACGTCTTCATGCTGAACGATCGGGTCGTGGAGGTCCGCCACGAGTACGGCTCGAAGTACGTGTTTGCGGGCAAGCTGCGCGTCGGCTCGACCCTGGAAGAGGCCATCGCGGTGCTCGGAACGCCCGCCAAGACGGTCCAGGGCGAGGGGATCGACTGGCAGAACTCGGCGAACGTCCTCTTCAGGGATATCGACAGTCGCAAAGGGCACGACTACTATCATCGGCCCGACAAGAAGGTCCGCGTCTGGTTTGGCGACGACAAGGTGGCCGCCATCTATATGACGCGGAGCGATTACGGCCAGGACCGCTCGACGCCCGCCGATCCGGAGTTCGCACGTCTGCTGCCCGAGCGGGTGGCCAGGCTGGACATCGATTCCGCCAGCCCGGAGCAGGTCAGGAAGATCTTCGGCCAGCCGGCGACATACGTCTGGGGGGACAAGACCTTCCAGGCGGACTCGCTGCCGAACAACTACATCATGGACTACCCGCCTGCCTTCTCGGTCTGGATACGGGACGGGCGGATCATGGAGATCCGACACGAACGAGGCTCCCCCTACGCCTATCGCGGCAAGCTGCGGATCGGTTCGACCCTGCAGGAGGCGCTGGACGTACTGGGCCAGCCCGACGAGACAGTCACCGGTCAGAAGAACGCCTTCAAGGACAAGGTCCTCTACAAGGACATCGACGGCGAGAAGGGACACGACTACTATCATCGCGCCGACCAGAAGGTCCGCGTCTGGTTCGGCGACGACAGGGTCATCGCGATCTACGTGACCCACAGCGATTTCCCCGCCGGGCGCTGATCCGGACACCCTCAAACCTGCGCCAAGCAGGAATCCACGAATCGCGGGTCCTGACCCATTCCGCGGCGTGGATTCCCGCTCCTCTGGAAATAGACGGACGGACGATAGAACAAAGCGCGCCAAGTCGTGTACTGGACAAGACTTGTGTGCGACGTGGCGAAGCGGCACCATTTCCATCCCCTTCGGGTGGGCCAAAGGCCCATGAACGGCTTCGCGGGAATGACAAGTGTGAGGGCCAGGCGCCATCCGAGGACGGCGACTGTGCACACGCCGCGATCTGATCGGGAGACGAACGCGATCCGGGGACGACAACCCGACACACGCCACGACTCTGTCATTCCTGCGCCAAGCAGGAATCCTGGAACCGTGGGATTGGGCGCGACCGAGGGAGTGGATTCCCGCTTGCGCGGGAATGACAGACAGGGTCGATCCCGGTCCCAGGAGTATGACTGTGCACATGCCACGACCCTGTCATTCCTGCGCCAAGCAGGAATCCTGGAACCGTGGGATTGGGCGCGACCGAGGGAGTGGATTCCCGCTCGCGCGGGAATGACAGACAGGGTCGATCCCGGTCCCAGGAGTATGACTGTGCACGCGCCGTGACTCTGTCATTCCTGCGCACGCAGGAATCCAGGAACCGTGGGATTGGGCGCGACCGAGAGAGTGGATTCCCGCTTGGCGCGGGAATGACAGGCGCGGGGGGCAGGCTCTTCGCAGGAGTGACAGTCGGCACCGGGCGGCACATGTGGGGAACATCCGTGGGGCCGACCGTTGCGAGCATGTTCACGACTCCCGTCACGTTGCCGCCTTGCCGAGGTCGGAGGGCGTTTTGTCGTCCTCGTATACGAAGACCTCTTCGACCGTCGCACGAAAGGCGCGGGCGATGCGGAAGGCCAGGGGCAGCGACGGAGAGTACTTGCCCGACTCGATGGCGATGATCGTCTGGCGCGTGACGCCAGCATTGTCGGCAAGCTCCTGCTGGGTCATCTCATTGTGATCGAACCGCAGGCGGCGGATTCGATTGCTGATGCGGTCGTTATTCATCCCTGCCTCCCAACCTGTGCTGAAGCAGGATCGCGACGGCGTAGACCAACCCAGCCGCGAGGCATACGCCGAAAAGGATAAACGTCAGGACGTAGACGGGAACGGAACCCGCCTCGCCGAGCATAAGCGCCAGGATCAGAACCGTCGCCGCCAGAAACAGCAGAATCGAGATGAAACCTGCGAGGACCGCGTTCTTCATGACGACCTTGTCCCGCTCATCCGCTTCGGGCTCGGCCGGGCTTTGCTTTCTGCGAGACAGGGCCACCCACCATGCAGCCATCCCTGCGACCGCGAGCAACAAAGGCACCATGTCGGACACCCGCGGCAGGCCCTTGAGAACGAAGATCCTGATGAACAGATAGCCGAGGAACGCGGCGTTCACCAGGAACGCCGAGAGGGTCATCACAGCGCCCTTCTGTGTTCTATTCATGGCAGGTCTCCTTTCCCGGCTCGGCCGTACTGAATCAGCGTCGCGACCGACATAGCGTAGGCCTGGCAGAATCCGGCGCCGATCAGCAATGCCGGACACCACGTCACAGGCAGCGATCCCTTCTCGCCGAAGATGGCGATCGGCGCGAAGGACGCGACAATGACAAACAGGTACACGGCGCCGAAGCCGGCCATGTGGGCATTCTTCTCGATCTGCTTGTCTCGCTCATCGGACGCGACGGCGCCGGTGTCCGCCTTGACGCGAAGGCACAGCAGAACGCCGGTACCCTGGACGACGGCCGCCGCGATGAACAGCGCCGTGCCCAGCGTGCCAAGCCCAAGATGGCGTGACGTCAAGGCTGCGACGCACAGAATCGCCGCCAACGACATCGAGATCACGATGGCTAGCGCCCTCTTCTGCTCTCGATTCATGGCTCCGTTCTCCTACTTGTACGCAACAACAATGTAACCCATACATCACTTAATGTATTGTCTACATTACATCAAGTCAAGCGAGTTTCACCAGATTCTGTGTTTTTTTTGCGGGGCTTGGAGTCAGCGGGCGAAGAGCCGGCTCAGGTGGCTGAACTCGACCCGACCTTCCTCCAGGGGATTGCGTCGTTTGGCAGACGGTGCATCCTGAGCAGATTCCGGCGTCTCCAGGGGCAGATCGACGGTCAGGGCGCCAACCCCCTGCCTGTGAATGGCCACACAGGCGAACGGCTGCTTTCGCGACCTGAACACGCCCAGCTCGAAGTCGAGGAGATTCGTGACGGGCATCGAGCCCACGGCGAGGATCACGTCCTTTTCCCTCAGGCCCGCTTTGTCGGCCGCCTGATCCTTCCGCACGGCCTGTACGAACACGCCCTCGTGGAGGTCCACACCCTGGTTCTGAGCCAAGGCCGGAGTCATCCGCTCCAGGTCCAAGCCGAGCGAGGGAAACTCGTAATCCTCGGCCAGGCGTCTCACGTCGGTCCCGAGCACCCGGTTGACGATCTCAATGAGGTCCCTGCTGTCCACCGTCTCGCACTGCCCGACCTCCGCAACGATGTACCGAATCGCCTGCTCGCCGTAGGCGTCCGCGATCAGCAGGAACAGGCCCAAAGCTGCGTTGTAGTACGTTCGTTCCTGCCGGGTCGCAGGCGATTGGGGCCACGAGAACAGGTCTTCTCCCACCTTCGCCAGCGACGTGAACGGGCTCGTGTGCAGGAGCGTCTGGCGGTAGTGAAGTCGCTGCTCGCTCGGGATCTCGTGGGAGACGATATCGTAGGCGATGTAGCCGGCGTAATTCGCCAGCCCGTCGCGGAACCAGCGGGTGTAGTTGTTCACGTGGAAGTCGACGCCCAGGGCCCCCCACGAGAGATCGGGCAGGACCCGCCCGCCGCCGGGACCGACGAGCGAGGTCTCCGTCAGCTCGTGTACCATTAGATAGGGATAGATGGCATTCTGGGCGATGATCGCGTCGCAGGACTCGTCGCCGACGCGAACGAACAGAGGCACCGGGAACTCGTTGGGCTCGACCGACAACGTGATGTCGTAGTTCTGGGGACGTTGATCGAAGCGAAGCAGGTAGACCGTCGCCCGGGTGCAGATGGCGACTCCCGTCCGCTCGCGGACCCGTTCCAGCAGGTCCGCCATCCTCCGGGCAACGCACTGCGCCTGCGGGCCGAGTTCTCGCTGATACCGCACGACCACATCGTCGGCAATCATGGACCCTTCGAACTCAATGTCGGTCAACGTGTCGTTCGCGAGGGTGTACTGAACCTGGCTGCCGTAGTGGACTTGCCACTGATCGGATGCGTCCCGTTCCAAGACGCTCTCCGTAATCCTCCGATTGATCGTCCGGCACCCTCCTGCCAGGCCGACCAGCAGGACCATCCCCAACCACGGCATCCTGTGCATGCAATTACCCCCTGTCATATCCCCTCGGCTTACAGTCGTCGCCAGAGTACCGCGTTCGACCCCGGTCGTAAAGCCGAATTGTCGTGTTCGAGTCTTGCTTTCCTGTCCCCCGGACGGCATAATGGATGGTTGGCGATGTTACGGTGAACGTCCTTTCAAGAGGCGCCGGCTCTTCGGCCGGCCGATGCGTGAGAAGGGAGATAACGATGAAAGACCACATGCGATGGGCTATGGCGGCTGCTGTCTTCGTTCTGATCGTTCGCAGTCCGGCGGCACGCTCCCAGGCGATCATCATCGATCACACCTGTACGGACATCACGCGGATCCCTGAATCCGCGATCCTGCAGGCCAAGGCGACGCTCCACATCGGCTACGGTCACACCTCCCACGGCTCGCAGCTCACCACCGGCATGACCGGACTCGTCGCTTTCGCCAATGCCGGCGGCAAGGGCCTGGCACTGCCCAAGGACATTTTCGCCTGGAAACGCGGCGGCGCGAACGGCGCGCTCGACCTGCACGACGGCGCCATGAGCGGGGACGTCGGATACTACCCCGACTGGGTCAACAACACCCGGGCCTATCTGAACAACCCGCAGAACGCCAAGGTGAACGTCATCCTCTGGTCCTGGTGCGGGCAGGTCAGCGGCAAGTACAACGACGACACCCTGTTCCCCCAGTACATCGAGCCGATGAGCCAACTGGAGCGCGACTACCCGAATGTCACGTTCGTCTACATGACCGGGCACGTCGATCACGGCGACGACGACGACAACAAGGCCGCCAACCAGGTCATCCGGGACTACTGCGAAGCCAACGGCAAGGTCCTCTACGACTTCGCCGACGTCGAGAGCCACGATCCCGACGGCGTCTATTACCCCTTCCCCCACGACGATTGCAGCTACTACGTGTCGCAAACCGGTGCCAAGCTCGGCAACTGGGCCACCGCCTGGCAGGACAGTCACACGATCAACGTGGACTGGTACTCGTGCGAGTCGGCGCACAGCGAGCCGCTCAACGCGAATCGGAAGGCCTACGCCGCCTGGTGGCTCTTCGCGAGACTTGGCGGCTGGTCCGGCCGGCCGTGCTCCGAGAGCGATCTGAACTGCGACGGAACGGTGGACCTGCTGGACCTGGCGATCCTCAGTCAGCACTGGCTCGAGACTCCCTGAGTCGCCCCCGGCGGGGTTCACACGGGCTCGTCGCAATCCACGATCGTCCCGACCGAATCCTCCGACGACGCTCCCGCCCGCGAGGTCGGTTCCCCCTCGTAGTCGGGGACCGAGAGGAGGAACGTGCTGCCCCCGCCCGGGACCGTTCGAATCCTCATGCGTCCCCCGAGCAACTGGACCCGCTCCCGAATGCTCAACAGTCCGAATCCGCCGGCCCTGCCCAGGACGCGCGGATCGAACCCGCGTCCGCGGTCCGAGATCGTCAGCCCGACGCAGCCCCGGACATATCGCAGACGCAGTCGAGCCTCCGGGACGCCCGCATGTTTCACCACGTTGAACAGCATCTCCCGTCCCGCCTTGTAGAGAAAGGCGCGGAGCGTCTCCGATTGCGGGTCGATCCGCCCGCGGATCTCGACGCGGACGAGCAGGCCGTGGGTGGCCTGGAATTGCTGAGCCAGCCATTCGAACGTCTCGCCCAGCTTGTTCTGATACAGCACCGGCGGACTGAGCTCGTGCGACAGACTGCGCGATTTGCCGATCGCCTCCTTGAGCAGATCGCCAACCTGGCCGGCCAGATCCTCCAGGGTCGCATCGCCGCGGACCCGGGCGGTCAAGACCCCTTGATGGAATCGGGCGGCGGCCAGCACCTGCTGGAGGTCGTCGTGCAGGATCTCAGCCAGCCGCCTTCGTTCGCGATCCTCCACCTGGGACAGCTCGATCGTCAGCTTCTGAAGCTGGCGGGTGCGTTGCACCAGCTCGTGCAGGGTCTCCCGCTGATTCGTGACGTCTTCGAGATTGAAGACCAGGAACCGGACCCCGCCGGAGTCATTCAACAGCGGCGTGAGCTGCCAGTTCCAGTACCGCACGCGTCGCGCCCCCCCGAAACCGGCGAGCGGCCGGGCGTAGGCAAGATACGGACGTTTCGTCTTCACTGCCCGGTCGAAGATCCCGCGCATCTCGGCGTCCGGATAGAGCGCGAAGTAGTTCTTGCCGACGAAGAACTTGGGCGTCTTGCCATCGGCATGGGCGTACGCGCCGTTCACTCGGACAAAGTCGAAGGATTGATCCAGAAACGCCAGCGGCGTGATGGTGTGCAGGAAGAAAGCTTCGAGCATCTGGGATCGCCTGCGAAGCCGGCTTTCCAGGAGCCGGCGTCGGGCCGCCTCGTCCTGAAGACGCCGGACTGTCGCCCGCAGCTCTTCCGTTCGCGCCCGCTTCCCGCGAAGCACGCCGGGCCCGGGCAATTCGGCCTGGTGCAACGGAACCTGCGATGGGGACTTGCCGGTGTGCAGTCGCCCGCAGGCACGCCGCGGCTTGTGCCCGCCTTTGGCTGTTTCGCGATTCGGCTCTCCCACCATGATGGGATCCCCTGTCCTGAGTACGCCGAACAACTCACCTCGACAGAAACGGCTCTCTGCCGAGCACGTCTCGCCCTTCCTCGTGTCCCGGTCGCCATCGCGAGCCCCGAGGCACGTCCCCCCGGATTCACCCCGAATTCTCCATATCCACCCGGCGTATACCATCAAATTCGATGAATGTCAAGTACATTCAGATGGTGGGATAGAAGGGGGCGCATGACCGTATCTGCGCGCGTGCAATAGGCATTCATGGAAACCCCGGAATGTCATTCCCGCGAAGCCGTTCATGGTCCTTTGGCCCACCCGAAGGGGATGAAAAGGGGCTTGCGTCGGGGTATACTGGAGGGGGTTTTGGGCGGCGGTGGATGCAGGTCGGTCCGCATTGATGCTTCGAGCTCGTCGCGAAGCCTGGCCGGGA
>JAGOLX010000100.1 GCA_017993835.1 Phycisphaerae bacterium | reverse complement strand
CTCACGCCTCCTGGTCCCCAGGAGGATCGCAGCGGGAGCAGGGATCGCGCCGCTGATTGTAACCTCCAATTGGCCGACGTTGTTGGCTCTGTGGCGTTCGGCGGGCCTATCGGCCGAAGTGGCGGCGGATGAACTGGTCGCGGAGGGCGTCGATCTCGCCGATCCAGCGGTCCTCCTCGGGCAGGTCGTTGTGCGGCTTGTGCGGGTAGGCGACGATCCTCTTGTCGCCAGGCAGGTTGTTGTAGGTCGCGAAGATCCCCGCGGGCGAGCAGGCGGTGTCGATGAGTCCGACGAAGATGAGCGTCTGGGCCCGCGACCGCTTCGCCAGGTTGACGTTGTCGCAGTAGCGGACTGCGGCGAGGATCTTCCTGGCGTTCTCGCTGTCGATGTCACGCCCGAGGGGCATGGGCCATCCGCCTACGCGGCCGGCGACCGGTCCCGCGAAGTCGCACATCGCAGGCACGAGGGCTACGACGCCCGAGACCCGCTTGTCCAGTCCCGCGGCGGCCAGCGCCTGCCCGCCGCCCTGACTCTCGCCGATGGTCACGATGTGTATCCCGTCCCACGCCGGCAGGCTGGCAATGAACTCGACGGCCCGCAGCAGGCGGACGTACATCCCGACGAAATAGAATCTGTCGCGGTCGGTCACGCCCTGGTTGCGATAGTCGCGAAGCTCGTTCTGTTCGAGGTTCTGGTAGTATTCCGGCGGCTGGGCGTTGAGCATGCCGTGTGCGTTGATATCGACGACGATCGCGCCGTACTGTTTTGCCAGCCAAGTCACGTTCTTGGTCGAGGCTTTGCACCAGTCTCCCGAGACGCCGGCGGCCCGGACGTAGAGGATCGCAGGGACGCTCCGCGCCCCGGCCCCCTTGGGAGAGCCATAGTAGCCGCGGACGGGTTGGGTCTGTGGGCAGGGGATCTCGATGCTGAAGCACTCGATCTGCGGGTCGGGACCCTCCGCGGGCGCGACCTCGGCCTTCATCGGCATCGCGGCCAGTGCGGCCCGGCGGGCATTCCAGAACTCGTCGAAGTCGTCCGGCTCGGGCATCGACGCCGCGATCTGCGCAGGACCGACCACGACGCCCGCGCGGGCGGCGGCTCCGCGGTTGCCGTCCGGCGCCGCCTCGCAGACGAACCAGCCGGGGGCCTTGGGTGTGAAACGGATCTCGATGGTCTCGGCCGCTCTCTGGGTCTGCACGCCGGCGAGCTGGCTCCAGCCGTCGCGGGTGACGGTGATGGCGACCTTGTCCAGATCGACCGGCGTAGCGCCCTCGGAGGACTTGACCGTGAAGACGACCTCTTTGCCGAGTGCGTAGAGCGCGGTTCGCTCGGCGCTATTGACCGTCAGCGGACTGGGGGTCGGCGGCTGTGCCGTCGCCGCGACTGCGACCAGAGCGAGAACCCACGTGCCAAGTGCCACTCTTCGAGATGTCCCGTGCCGCACGACCATGCCGTTTTCCTCCTGAATTCAAGATCCGCCGGTCCGGGCCCGTTCCTGGGGGGCCACCGGAGTGACGCTAAGATGATGGCACAGAATCGGCCGCAACGCAATCCCCACTTGCAGCTTGTCTGCGTGGCCCTTGCGGGTGCATAGCCGTAGCTGCACACGTGCAATGGAGGTCCAGGGAGACCCCAGATTGTCATTCCCGCGTTCGCGGGAATGACAATCCGGCGGAGACGGGCACAGTCTCTGGATGCCGTCCAACCAACTCCCTGTGGACCTGCCAGACAACGTTGGCACGTCCGCTGGCTGTGGGTGGGCGCGAGCACATTGACGCGGCGGCGCCCCACGGGTAGACTCCCCGGCTTCGTTTATTCCTGGAGTCCCTATGACGTGGTTGGAATCTCCGGTGCTGGTGATCGTGGCGACGCAACTGCTGTTCACCGCAGGCGACCTGATCGCCCGCGCGAACATGCGCCACAGCCCGTTCTCGCTCTCGACGTTCCTGAGCTGGTGGTTCGTCCTGTACTTCGCGATCCGTCAGATCGCGATGTTCGGACAGCTCTACGTCTTCTCGGTCCTGCAGATCGGCAAGACGATGGCTTTCTTCAGCGCCACCTCGATTGTCGCGGTCAACGTCCTGGGCATCCTGCTGCTGGGCGAGATCCTTTCCGCCCAGGCCTACGTGGCCATCGGCCTGGTCGTGCTCGGGTTCGTCGTGCTGGGTCTGAGCCCGTGACGGGGAATTGAAAAAGGCAGATCGGGCCTATATTCTTCCAGGAAATCCCTGCGTTCGATTTCCTGGAAGAATGGACCGGGCGAGTCTCTCGACGCGCAACCGTGATTTGGGAGGGAAAAGTCGAACTGCGGATTCTTCCCTCCCAAAGCAGGCCCGATCTGCCTTTTTCAACTGACCGTCACCGCGGTTCCGCTGACGCTGACCATGAGCATCGCGCCCTGCGGGCCGACGGTCTCGATGTCGATATCGATGCCGACGATCGCGTTGGCGCCGAATTGGGTGGCCTCCTGCGAGATCTCCTCGAAGGCGATTTCGCGGGCCTGGCGGAAGGCCTTCTCGTACGCCCCCGACCGCCCGCCCACGATGTCGCGGATACTCGCACAGATGTCCTTGAAGATATTGGCGCCGAGGATGGCCTCGCCGTTGACGACGCCATGGTACTGGGTGATTCGCTTGCCTTCGATGTTCGGTGTGGTCGTGTAGATCACGGGATTTCTCCTAACCAGTGTTCCTTTGTTCGTACCCTGTGGCGGCGGGGCAAGCCCCACCCCTCTAGTCTACAGACGCCTGAGCGGCGCTTTTATTCACTACTCGATTGCAGGCGATGGATTCAAGATTCCAGTTGTATTCTGAGGGCCGGCCCCCTATCACTGAAATCGACTGTGACGGTGTTTCCTTTGTGCAGAAGAGAGTGTGTGCAATGAACAAGAGAACGATACTGATCGGATGGGTGATGACGTGGACCGCCCTCGGCCTCCAAGCCCAGGAAAAGACTCGACTGGTCACGGACCGAGGTCTGGAGCTGACCGGCTTCCAGGACCCCAGACCCTATACCCCGGCGTATGATCTGCGCAACGATTTCGTGATGGTGTACGGGGCACACGAGAGTCGCATTCCCGCGATCCAATCCTGGGTCGAGCAGGGCTACGTGCCCCACCTGATGACCGGGATCGCCTGGGGCGACTATCACGATTTCAAGGACCTCAACGGCCGGGACATCATGTCCCTGTCGCAGATGAACGCCGAGGGCAAGGAAAGGCTCCACGGCCCGCGCGTTCCGTACGTGGTGCCCTCGGTCGAGTTTGCCGATTACCTGACGGCCAGGCTCAAGCCGCTCATCGACGCCGGTGTGCTCGCCATCCATCTGGAGGAGCCGGAGTTCTGGGCGGACACGGGATTCTCCCCGGCCTTCGCGCGGGAGTGGGAACTGTACTATCACGAGCCGTACGTCCGCGCAGACAGCTCGCCCGACGCCCAGTACAAAGCCAGCCGACTGAAATACTACCTCTACGGCCGGGCCCTGCGACGCGTCGCGGAGGCCTGCAAGGAGTACGCTCTGCAGAAGCACGGCCGCGAGCTGCGGATGTACGTCCCCACCCACAGCCTGATCAACTACACACAGTGGGCGATCGTGTCGCCGCAATCGTCGTTGATCGATTCGGCCGTCGTGGACGGCTGCATCGCGCAGGTCTGGACCGGCACCGCTCGAACCGCAAACGTCTACCAGGGCAAAACTGCGGAACGCACCTTCGAGACCGCCTTCCTCGAGTACGGCGTGATGCAGGAACTCGTCCGCGGGACGAACCGTCGCATGTGGTTCCTGGCCGATCCGATCGAGGACAACCCGCGCTACGACTGGGACGATTACCGCGTGAACTACAAGGCGACGCTGATTGCTTCGCTGTTGCAGCCGCACGTCTGGCACTACGAGATCTGTCCCTGGCCCTCGCGGATCTTCCTCGGCAAGTACCCTGGCGGCTCGCCCGACGCCAAGCCGATCCCGGCGGCCTACGCGACGACCCTGTGCACGGTGTTCAATCAGTTACGTGACATGAACCAGCCGGACATCGAATGGCAGGACGCGACCCACGGCATCGGCGTCTTCATGGCCGATTCCGGGATGTTCCAGCGGGCCGAGCCTGCCTACCGACTGGCGGCCAAAGACGGCGGCGATCCAACCACGGCCGAGCGGAAGGACATCCAGCATTTCTCCGCATTCTACGGCCTGACGCTTCCCTTGCTCAAACACGGCGTGCCCGTCCAGCCGGTCCAGCTCGACAACGTCGCCCGCTTCCCCAACTATCTGGGCGACTACAAGCTGCTCGTGCTGAGCTACGAATTCATCAAGCCCGAGACGCCCGCGGTCAATCAGGCCCTCGCGGAATGGGTCGCCCAAGGCGGCGTCCTGCTCTACGTCGGCGCCGACACCGACCCCTTCAACACGATCACCGACTGGTGGAACACCGGCAGGAACCGATACGAGACGCCCGCCCAGCACCTGTTCGCCATCCTCGGCCTGGATCGCAAGGCCCCCGAGGGACACCACCCCTTCGGCAAAGGCCATGTCCTCGTCGAGCGGAAGCACCCGGCCTATTACTCGCGCTCGAAGGAGGCGGCGGATGCCTATCGCGCGGTGGTCCGCCAAGCGGCCGAAGCCGCAGGCCTGTCTTACCAGGAACACAACTTCTTGAAGCTCCGTCGCGGCCCTTACGTGATCGCCGCATGTCTACAAGAGTCCGCCAGTAGCGAGTCGCTCGAACTCAAGGGCCTGTTCGTAGACGTCTACGACGCCAACCTGCCTGTGCTGAACGCCGTGACATTACAGCCTGGTCAGCAAGCCTGGCTGCTCGATCTGAACCGTCTGACCTCCGACGAAGCCGAGCCGATAGCCTCCGCCGGCCGCTTCGAAACCTGGGCGCAGAAGGACAACCGCGTCGAATTCACGCTCTCCGCTCCGACAGGCGTCCGAGTCGTCTCGCGTATCCGCATCCCGAAGCGTCCCACCAGCATCGCGATTGCCGGCCAGGAACTCACCGAGCACGAGTGGCACGAACCGAGCCGCACAGTGTTCTTCGAGTCCCCCGCAGGCGTCTCACGGGCGGTGGTCAGGATCCTGTGGTGATTCCATTACAGCAATCGGCCCGCGCCCCCGTGCCAATAGAGCGATCTGGTTCTTCACCGGGTCATACACGCAGATCTGGTCCTTTGCCAGTTGGAGAAGCACCTTGTCCGCCGGCAGCCCGCACTTCAAGCCTCGTCGTCGAAGGGTGGCACAGACTCTCTATTCTCCAATCGCGCCACGCAAGAACGCTACCGCACGTCACTGGCTGCGTCAAGCGCAAGAGCGAAATGGGATTCGTCGGACCCGCCCAGATCGTCCTGCGGCCCCTTTCCGTTCTTTCCTGCCCCTCGAATGGACACGACGTGTCGGCTGCTTTCTCTTGACAATTTCGCCTGATTCTGGGAAGATGGCGGTAGACAGTACGGATGTCTGCGGCATATCGGGTGCAGGATGCGACCTCAGGAGAGCGGCTTGCGACATAGCGACGGTTCGGATGCTGGAAAGGGGCCATCACATGCAAATGCAAATCAAGGCAGGCGCGATTCTATTTGTGATGTTGGGGTGCCTGCGTGCTTTCTCCGGCATGACGTCCTCGACGTGGACGGGAGGCATGTCCGGACGGTGGAACGATCCCAATGGTTGGAGTCCCTCGCTCGTACCCGACAACGATAAGACGGATTCCTTTGCCGTCCATATCGACGGTGCGGATTCCGGCGTTTCTATTGCCCTTGAGAGCGAGCGGACCGTAAACACGGCCGACTGCCGTGGCGCCGTGAACCTTCGCGGAGACGACCGCCGGCCGATCCTGCGATTTGCCGGCTCCGCCGGACTTGCCAATCATGGAGATCTCAGCCTGGAGCAGCTTGCAATCATCGGGCAGATCAGCAACACCAGCAACGCCACGCTCACGCTGGCGACCCGTGGCCTCGACATTACGGGTGGACTCTCCAATGCCGCCGATGGCGTGATCCGCGCTGTGGGCGTCGTGGATTTCCATGGGGGGACCATCATGAACAACGGCGAGATCGTCTTCGGCGACTTGAGCCGAGTCGACGCCGTGCCTGGCGGCGGCGTCACCGGTGTCACCAACAACGGGATTCTGCGATTGCGCGGCGGATCCTGTGTCCGATTTGACCGCATCTACAGTGAGAAGGGGGCCATCATTGTGGGAACGGGGTTCGTCCAGGCGCAGCTCTCGGTCGAGAACGCGGGGATCATCTACGCCTACCTGGGCAACCTGCTGATCGACAGCTACGGGAGCATCACGAACCGCGGCACCCTGCTCAACTTGCCTGGGTCCACGCTGAACCTGTACACGGAAGACCAGGATTGCGTCAATACAGGCACCATCATCGCGAAATTGAATGGCGGCGTGACCTTCATCGACAGAAGCGCCCAGCATGCGCTCATCAACAAGGATGGCGGGAAGATCCGCCTCAACGGAGGGACCCTATCCGCGCCGCGACTAGTGCAAGCTGCCAGTGCGACATTCTCCGGCTTCGGCGCGATCGACGCGAAGCTCGTGATCGAGGCGAATGCTTCCGTGACCCTGACCGGCCCGACGAACATCGTCGGCAGCGTCGAGATCCAGGCCGGAGCAACCCTTGCGATCACGGCGGGCGACATACTGATCACCGGCGCAGTGGAGGGCGATGGGACCATTCGCCTCACCGGGGGAGAGCTCATCCTGCAGGGCGGCATCTCAGGCAACTGCCAGATCATCGAGGCCGGCGGCGTGTACGTCCAAGGCCTTGGGGCAGAGCAGACGCCGTGATGGACCCATGAGCAGCTTGGCGGGTTCCCGAGCTTCCATCGGCCGCCTGCCGGATACTCGGAACAGCCACGAATGGCAAAACATCTCGTTTGTCGCCCGCATACTTCGCCTTCGCTGTTGCATGACGAACCCCATCCGCCAGTCGGCTGTTTCCTCTTGACAATTCCGCCGGGATCGGGCAATATGGCGGTAGGAATTGAGATTGAGGATGGGAGAAGCCGCACGAGGGCGAGGGCCGTCGTGTGCCCGGCGTTCTCTACGGCGAAGAAGGCCGTGAAGGATGCGGACGGCTGGGTTGCACTTCGTATGTTAATGCGCCCCCCGGAGACAGGAGTCCGACCCTCCTCCATCGACCAGAGTGACATCAATCAGAGAATGTGCGAAAGAGTCTTTACACTACCCAGCTTCGAGTTCATGATAGCCGTGCTGAATTGGATGGCAAGGAGTCTGTGAATGAAGCATCTGCTGTGGATAAGCTGCATCTGTCTGTATGGCCTCCTGGCCACTCCTCTTTCCGCGCGGGCGCAAAACGTCGCACGGCCCCAACGCGTTCAGGAGGTCATGGACGGCAAACGGGATGAGGCGCGCGTTTCGTGGTGGGGATTCAATCCGACGGACTCCACCGAGTTCCTCCAAGCCGCGATCAATTCGAGAGTCAAACGACTCGTGATCGACCGGCAGGAGTCCGCCTGGGTCACGCGGCCGTTGACCGGCGTGAGCGACCAGGAAATCGTCTTCGAAGAAGCGACGGAACTCGTGGCGTTGAAAGGCGGTTTTCGCGACAAAGGAGACTGCCTGCTCTCATTTCATGACTGCAACCATGTCGCCATTCGCGGCGTTCAAAAGGCCGACGGCAAGCCCGCTCGCCTGCGCATGCACAAAGAGGATTACCAATCCGACAAGTATGAGAAGTCGGAATGGCGGCACGGCGTGGTCTTTTCCGGGTGCCAGGACGTGCTGATCCAGGACCTCGCCATCGAACACACAGGAGGCGACGGCATCTACCTGGGCGCATCCTACAACAGGGGCCCCAATCGCAACGTGATCATCCGGCGCGTCGACTGCAACGGCAACCACCGCCAGGGAATCAGCGTCATCAGCGTGGAGAATCTGCTGATCGAAGGATGCCTGCTGCGCAATACGGGAGGGACCGAACCACAGGCGGGCATCGACTTCGAGCCGAACAGTTCCGACGATCTGCTGGTTAACTGCGTCCTGCGCCATTGCATCGCGGAACAGAACAGGGGCACGGGCTTTCAGATCTGTCCACAATGCCTGAACAGCAACTCCAAGCCGATGACCATCGCCATCGAAGATTGCGTCTCCCGCAACAACAGACAACACGGCATTCACCTGTGCACCGCCCAGAAGGACGCGCCCGGCGGGCTGTTGCGTGTCACTCGTTTCATTTCGGAAAACGACGGCATGGCGGGTCTGTCCTCGCAGTTCAACCCCTACGATGCGGTGCGCATCGAAATGACCGACTCGATCCTTCGCGACTGCGCCCGCAACGATTCGTTCTTTCCGCCCATCTTCGTGCAGGGCGTGAATTCAGACAGCCGCCCCGGCGGGAACATCCATTTCGCAAATGTGATCGTCAAAGACGACGTCGATCGTCCGTTCTTCAAGATCAGCGACCCCAAAGGAAATGGCTTGAAGAACATCACGGGTCAGATCTTCCTGGAACGCAACGGCCGGAAAGAGATCGTAGCGATCGACGAGTCCTGGCTGCTCAAGATGAGTCCTGATCGTTCAAAACCTTAGGGACGAACTCCCAACCCCATCGTCCAAGCGTGGCTCTACTTCTCGGGGGATACCGGGGGGGGCGCATTAACATGCGAATCGCAACACGGCCGTTCGGAGATGACACGCCCTGTTAGCCATGCGGCCCCTGGAAAAGGCCATTGAGAACATCGTATGCGTCACGAACGTTCGGATTACGCACATAACTCAACCCATGCCGTTCTACGTCAGCCCCTGGGCTGATTTCTCCCTTGAATTGTTGTCCCCACAGGTGATATGATCGTGACATGGCTATAAAATCAAAATTCCGATTCGCGATGCTTTGTTGTTGGTTACTGGTCGTCGTTCAGGCGTTCGCTGGGGAGCGGGTCGCGCTGTGGCCGGAAGGGAAGATCCCGGATTTCCAGACCGGTCAGATCGCGGCGACCACCCAGGAGGTGACGGCTCCAGGATTCAAGGCGGCGGACCATGCGATGCCGTATCTCGACTGGTACGAGGCGCCGGCGGAGGAAAACGGCGGATGCATGTTGCTCATTTCAGGCGGCGGTTATTACAGTTGCTGCGACGGGGTGTGGATTGACCGGGTCGCGAAGAAGCTCACCGAACTCGGGTTCGTTTGCGCGAGCCTCACCTACCGTACGCCGCGTCCGCAAGGGTTGCCGATCTACCAGAGCGGGTGGGAGGATGGGCAACGCGCCGTCCGTCTCGTCCGCAACGACGCGAAGAAGCGCGGGTTCGATCCGGAGAAGATCGGCGCGTTCGGGTTCTCCGCGGGCTCGCACCTGACAGTCTTGCTCGCGACGAGCGCGCTCACACCGGCGTACGGGCCGGTCGACGAACTCGACCAGCTTCCCTGCCACGTCAACTGGGCGGTGCCGATCTACACCGCCTATGCGCTCACGGACGGACTTACCGGCCCCAACACGCGCGAGGGCGACGCGATCGACGTAAAGCTCTCGGACGTGTTCAAGTTCGACGAGAAGACGTGTCCGATGGCGCTCTTCCACGGCGGGGCAGACATCTATTCGCCGAACGGCTCCACGCAGATCTACCGCCAGCTCCGCAGGATGAAGATCCCGGCCGAGATCCATCTCTTCGCAGACCGTCCCCACGGTTTCATGGGCGACTCGAGCAAGGGCGAGGACGGCACGGCTTACGACCACTGGCTCGACCGTATCGCCGAGTACCTCCGCCAGATGAATTGTGACGGGCGTCTCGGCGAGGAAGAAGATCTGACGGCCCGCTATCCGAACGACGATGCTCGCGGGGAGTACCGCAAGGAGCCGGTCTGGCCGGAAGGCAAGATGCCGGATGCGCAGACGAACCAGTGCCTGCCTTATCTCGAATGGCACATGCCGAAGAACCTAAAGACGAAGGCGATCCAGATCATCTACTCTGGCGGCGGCTACAATGGCAACGATCCGAACGGATTCGAAGTCGCGCCGGCGCGGCGTTACCTGAACGAAAAGGGCATGACGGTCGTAACGATGAAATACCGCACGCCGCGTCCGCTGGGCGGGCTGGCCAAGCACACGACGGCGTGGCAGGATCT
>JAGOLX010000048.1 GCA_017993835.1 Phycisphaerae bacterium | reverse complement strand
AGGGGGTAGACTCATCGTCAATCTCCTTCGTCCTTCGTCGTTTCGTTCGCTGCTCCTTCAACCAAGGCCCCTTCCCTCCGCGGGGATTAGCCGCTTCTTCGGTACTACGGGCCTTTCCGTCATCCCCGACGGCCCGGCCTGACCCTCGCGGGCTGCCGGTTGAGGGGCACACGCCCTCACCGGGGGGACTTCCCGTGTTGCGTCTGTCGTCTTTCTCGGCATGCGGTCGCCACTACCCCGGCCCAACCACGGAGTCTGGGTCATTCGTCTGCTCGTCCGTGACGGCGGCCTTCCCCAACATGCAGGTGGGTCGGCTTGGGCATCAGACTTTTCGAGGCCTGCTCAGCGTTCACTCACGTTACCGCCTGCCGATTCGCGGGACGGCTTAACCGCCCTTTCCGTCGAAGGCTCCCGCCGCTTCGTTGCCTCCGCGACGGCTTCGACTGCTACCGGGTGGAATGACTCCAACTTCCCGGACGGGACTTGCACCCGTTAGACCACAGCGCCTTTCTTCACGGCGCACTGCAGGACCGTATCTGCGCATATGCAACAGGGGTTCATGGAGACCCTGGGTTGTCATTCCCGCGAACGCGGGAATCCACTTCCTGGGACACGCCGCACGCCACGGTTCCTGGATTCCTGCTTGGCGCAGGAATGACAGAGTCGGGGCAACGTTTCGTCACTCTGCGGGAGGCCGCAGGAACGGACATGTACCCCTCCCTCGCCACGCTGCGAACTTCCTGTGGCTTGCGAGAGTAGAAACAGGTACACTGACCCGCCAGGCCAGAGGCGGAACCTCGATTCCCGCCCGGCCTGGGGCATTCTGAGCCCGGTGATCCGAATCAGGACGAACATTCAGTTCAGGAGAATAACGACATGAACAGAACGGTCTTCTCTCTCAGTGCCTTGGGGATAATCCTCGCGTTGGCCTCCACGGGTCCTGGCCAGACGCCGACCCGGGAGAGGACGGAGCGGCCGAGGCAACGGTCGAATGCCGCGAGCGCGACGGCTCCTGACGCCGCAGGGGCACAACCCTCAACCGAACCCAAGCTGCAGCATCAGAAGCTCCAGCAACAGATCAATGAACTGAAGGCAGCCCACAAAGCGCTGATCGCCCAGTTGCAGGCCATCCAGCAGACGGCAATCAAGGAAAAGGCCACCGAGACCGCCGCCCAGGTCAAGGCGTTGATCGACACCCGCCAGCAGGAGTTCCAGAGGGCGCTGGTGAATCTCGATCAGCAGCAGTCCGAGTTGCAGCGGGCGGGGCGGGAGCGCCCAGAGCGAGGCGGCGTCGATGCCGAACGGATTCGCCGCAGGCGGGCGCCGCAGTTCGAGCTGGACAGCTTCAGCAGAAAGAACATCAAGCTCTCGGACTACAAGGGACGCATTGTGGTCCTCGAATGGATCAATCCGGAGTGCCCCTTTTCCCGATATCACCATGAGACCGCCCATACGATGGCGGATCTGGCGGCCAAGTACAAGGACCAGAGGGTCGTCTGGCTGGCGGTGAACAGCACCGGCGCGTCGACGCTCGAGGCCAACCGGACATATGCCGAGAAGCACAAGCTGCCCTATCCGATCCTGGACGACCGGTCCGGCCAGGTCGGCCGGCTGTACGGCGCGAGGAGCACGCCCCACATGTTCGTCATCGACAAGAACGGGGCAATCGTCTACGAGGGGGCCATCGACAACGCCGCACGCGACAAGCCGGGCGTTGGGACCACCAATTACGTGGACAAGGCCCTGTCCGAACTGCTGGCGGGCCAGCGGGTGAGCATGCCCGCGACGCCGCCCTACGGCTGCCCGATCCAGTACAGCGGACAGTAGCCGCCGACACATCCACCGCGAGGGCAGGCAAAAGCCCTCATGTCACGATGGATCGCAGGCTCTCTTCTGCCGGCGGGTTCCCGAGAAACAGGAACTTGCTGGCGGGAAAGAGCCTTTGTTATTAGAATACCGACGTGGGAAATGAAGTCCCTCCGCCACCGATCCGGCGGCAGCAACAAACGCATTGAAAGGAGGTAGAGAATGAGAATCAGTGAGCAGAACATCACGCGGTTCATCCACTCCCTGGCGGGCTGTTGTCTCGCGATCTCGATGCTGGCAGCGACACAGACCGGCGCAGCCCAGAAGTTGACCTACATTGATCTGGTCAATCGCCTGACGGACCTGGACTACCTGGCCACCCTGCCGGCGCCGGGCGAGACGTGCGCCCAGCAGTCGAGCTGGGACCGCGCCAGCAAGTACGACGCAGCCTCGGGCGAGTACCTGAATTGGGACGCCAACGGCGACGGGAACGGGATCATCCGCAAGGAGGGCAATACGCTGGTCTTCGCGGAGATCGAAGGGCCCGCGGTCATCTGGCGAACCTGGTCGGCCCTCGCAAAAGAGGGGCACGTGAAGATCTACCTCGACGGCCAGGCCCAACCGGTGGTCGATCTGCCCTTCATCGGCTACTTCAACTGCGAAAACGAGCCGTTCGTCTATCCGGCCCTCGTGCATGAGGCGGCCCGAGGCCAGAACTGCTACGTCCCCATCCCCTTCCAGAAGTCCTGCAAGATCGTCGCGGAGGGCGACTGGGGAGCCTACTACCACTTCACCTACACGACCTATCCGAAGGACACCATCCTGCCGACCTTCACGCGAAACCTCTCCGACGAGGAGAAGCATGCTCTGGAGCGAGCCAACGCCATTCTGTCGCGTGCCGGCGCACCCGAGGTTCGGCGTCGAGGCCAGCAGAAGATGACCCAGCCCGTGACGCTCCCGCCGGGCAAGACGGTCACCGTCCTGCAGCTCGAAGGCAAGTGGGCGATCACGGGAATCGACGTGAGCATGGATCTGCCCTCTTCCCCGGAGGATCGGGACATCCTTCGCGAACTGACGTTGCACATGTACTGGGATGGGGAATCGCGGCCGAGCGTGTGGGCGCCCCTGGGCGATTTCTTCGGCACCGCTCCCGGCGTGAACCCGTACGGATCGTTCCCTCTGGGCATGAACGACGCGGGTTTCTACTGCCGCTGGTACATGCCCGTCGAGAACGGGGCCGTGATCAAAGTCACCAACGACGGGGACAAGGAACGCAAGATCAAGTTCACGATCAGCCACGCTCCGGTGACGGAACCCATCGAGACCCTCGGTCGATTCCACGCCAAGTGGCATCGGGACGCCTTCCTGCCGACGGACCCCGAGCGAAAGAAGATCGACTGGACGATGCTCAAGACCGACGGTCGCGGCCGCTTCTGCGGCGTCATGCTGCACGTCTGGAACCCCCGCGGCGGCTGGTGGGGCGAGGGCGACGAGAAGTTCTTCGTCGACGGCGAGAAGTTCCCCTCCACCTTCGGCACCGGCTCCGAGGACTACTTCGGCTATGCCTGGTGCAACCCGACGCTGTTCCAGAACTGCTACCACAACCAGACGATCAGCATGAACAACAAGGGCCATATCTCGGTCAACCGCTGGCACATCACGGACAACGTCCCGTTCCAGACCTCGTTCGAAGCGGCCATCGAGAAGTACTATCCGAACACCAAGCCCACGCTGTACGCTGCAACGACGTACTGGTATCAGGCCGCGGGACAGCGTGACCCCTATGAGGTCGTCCCAGTCGATCAGCGCAAAGGCTATTGGGTCGCCGTCGAGATCCCCAAGGTCAAGGGCGCTCTGGAAGGCGAGGAGTTGAAGATCCTCTCGAAGACCGGCGGCAACACGCAGGTCCAGGACATGTCCGGCTACGGCGACCCGTGGAGCAACGAGGCGCACCTGTGGTGGACCGACGCCAAGCCGGGCAATACGCTCGAACTGGCAGTCCCGGTGGCCAAGGCCGGAAACTATCGGGTCAAGATGCAGCTCACGAAGGCCATCGACTACGGCATCGTGCAGCTCTATCTCGACGGCAACAAGCTCGGCAACCCCATCGACCTGTTCAACGACGGCGTCGTCGCCACCGGCGTCCTCGACATGGGCGCGCACGATCTGAGCCAGGGCCGGCACGTGCTCAAGGTTGAGATCGTCGGCGCCAACGAGAAGGCCGTCAAGAGCTACATGTTCGGACTGGATTACGTAAAGCTCGAAAGCACGACGACAAGCATGGAGACCCCCAACGCGCAGGCCCGCGTTGGGGGCTCTTTTTAGCCTCCCGGAGGACCCAAGCTACACGATCCTCGATTCCGCAAGAGACAGTGTCCGCTTCACGGTGGAGCGGACGCTCGTCGAGTACAACGGGAATCTGTGCTGCAAGTCCAGCTTCGTGGACAAAGACGGCGCCGTCATGGGCTGGCACGACTTCGGCAATCTCGAAGGCCCCGGCTGGGCGGCCAACGCCGTCGGCGGAGCCTACGAACTCTACGCCTTCGGCCTGTACGAGAAGGATGCGGAACTCCAGGCCAGGGCCCTGCGACTGCTCGACCACGTCCTCAAAGACGGCTTCATCGATTACGACACCGGCTTCATCACAGGATACCGCGAGACGACGACCAACCAGTTCTGCCTGAACTACCAGCACAAGAGCAACTGGTTCTGCCCGGGCTCGATGGCCAAGATCGCGTATCAACTGCTGATCTTCAGCGACCTCGTGGACGAGCCGCGAAGGACTGCGATGCGGGACGTCGCAGTGAAGACCGCGGACTGGATTCATCGGAACATCCGGCCCACTTCCAACGGCTGGTATCCGAGACGGTGCAAGCCCGACGGCGAGCACTATCCCCAGAACGCCTATGGCGACAGTGACATCCTCTTCGACAAGAGCGGCGACGGCCTGTTCATCATCCAACTGAACGCCGCCCTCACGCAGCGTGGACTCGCCGACTACAGCCAGGCGATCCGACGAACCGTGAGGGTCTTCGTCGACGCAGGCGGATTCTTCGGCAGCATCAATCACGACACGTACGACGAACACGAGAGCGTCGCCTATTCCGTCGCGTTCCGCGCGCTGCGACAGGTAGCGAAGCTCCTGAATGACGACGCTGTGCGGGCCTTCGCCTACGACAGGTGCCTGGCAGGACTCGACCAGTTCAAGATGACGGAGGACCGCAATGGCGTCCAGACCCAAGGCCTGCTGTACATGGAGAAGAGCTGGGACACCGCGTATCTCTGGGAGAACGCGGAGGCGGCGATGGCCTATTTCGAGGCCTATGAGGACACCGCCAACGAGCAGTACACGCAGGACGGCCTGACCATCCTGCGAGCCATCGCCAGGCATCACCAGCGGGATACGGGATTCCTCACCGAGGGCGTCGACTGGAACAACCACGTCGGCAAGGAGCACCACTTCGACGGCGCCGAATTCGGGGACATCAGGTACACCGAGCCGCTGCTGAACAACCTGCACATCGTCGAGCCAACCCTGCTGGCCGTTCGGCTGGGAATCATCCAAGGCAGCAACGGAAATCCCCAATGATCTTTGTCACAAAAGCCCTTCAGGCGGAGTCAATAATGAGAAAGCACGGGACGAATCAGATCATGGCAATCGCATGTACGATGGTGTTGTGGAGCTGTCTGATCGCAGCCGGACAGGAGGCGGCGACGATCTCGCACCTCGTGCCCGCGGACAAGGGTCTGCCGCAGGATTACGCGGCCCAACTGCTCCAGAGGGGCGAGCGGGCCGTGTATTCGGGTGAATCGCTCGAAACCATCGGCATGCCCGTCGGCGGCATCGCGACCGGCCAGCTCTACCTTCGCGGCGACGGCACGCTCGGCGTCTGGCAGATCTTCAACAAGCACGTCTTCAGCGGCTACGGCCGGGACAACTATCGCACGTACCGCCCGGATTCGCCGGTCGATTCCGGATTTGCAGTCGTGGTCGAATCCGAAGGCAAGACCCTCGTGCGCCCGTTGAACCAGGACTTCGGCCAGGTCGAATTCGCAGGCGAGTACCCCATCGGCATCGTCCGCTACAAGGCGGACGACTTCCCGATCCAGGTTCAGATGGAGGCGTTCTCGCCGTTCATCCCGCTGAACGCAAAAGACTCCGCCCTGCCGGCGACGGTGTTCCACATCACCGTCAAGAACACCTCCGACCGGCTCCGTCGCGTCGGCGTGCTCGGCTGGCTTCAAAACGCGGTGCTCCTCGATTCCGCGAAGGCTGTCCATGCAATGCGGCAAAGCCGGCTCGTGGACGAGCGCAATCGCACGATGATCGTCCACACGGCGATGGAGGCGCCGAAGACGCAGGTGGACAAGCCGCGGGCCAAGATCGTCCTGGCGGACTTCGAGGGCAAGGACTATGGCGACTGGACGGTCACCGGCGAGGCGTTCGGCAAGGCCCCCGCCCACGGCACGCTCGCCAGCCAGCAGTCGGTCAGCGGATTCCTGGGCGAAGGTCTGGTGAACACCTACCTGGGCGGGGACCGGCCGCACGGGACGCTCACCTCCCCTGCCTTCGAGGTCAATCGCAGGTACGTCAACTTCCTCATCGGCGGCGGCAGCCACGCGGACCAGACCTGCATCAATCTGCTCGTCGAGGACAAGGTCGTGCGGACGGCGGTCGGCAAGGACAACGAGAAGCTCGAATGGTACTTCTGGAACGTCGAAGACGTGCAGGGCAAGACCGCCAGGATCGAGATCGTGGACCGCAACTCCGGCGGCTGGGGACACATCAACATCGACCAGATCGAGCTGGCGGACGAAGCGTATCAGGCGGACCTGGGACCGTTCGACAAGCTGCCGGACAATGGCTCGCTCGTACTGGCCTTCAACGACGACACGGTCCCGCCCGAGCAGACCCAGCACATCCTCACGTCCGCGGGCGCCTGGAACAAGGAACTCTACGCGGCCAAGCAGAAGACCTATCGGGCCACAGAGAAGCGCAGCATGGCGACCGCCGCAGAAGCGGTCTATCTGGACCCCGGCGCCGCCTACACGTTCACGGCCGTCCTGGCCTGGTTCTTACCCAATCACCCGCAAGGACACGAATACGCGAATCGTTTCGACAGCGCCGCTGCGGTCGCACACTACGTTCTCGACAACCACATTCGCCTGACCCGCGACACGAGGACGTGGTGCCAGACGTTCTACGAAGACAGTACGCTGCCCCGCTGGCTGCTGTTCCGCCTGCACTCGACCGTGAGCAACCTCGCGACGGGCACCTGCCAATGGTGGCAGAGCGGCCGATTCTGGGCATGGGAAGGCGTCGGCTGCTGCGAGGGGACCTGCACGCACGTGTGGAACTACGCCCACGCTCCGGCCCGCCTGTTCCCCGAGCTCGAACGAAGCGCCCGAGAAATGCAGGACTTCGGCGAGGGTTTCGACCCCAACCGCGGACTGGTCGGTTTCCGGAGCAATCGAGCCTACGCGGCCGACGGCCAATGCGGCACGATCCTGAAGGCCTATCGCGAGCACCTGTGCTCACCCGACCGTTCCTTCCTCGAACGGAACTGGCCCCGAATCAAAAGGGCCCTGGAATTCTCGATCTCGCAGGACGGCAACGACGACGGCCTGATCGAGAACAGCCAGCACAACACCTACGACATCAACTTCGAAGGTCCCAACACGTTCGTCGGTTCGCTCTACCTCGCGGCCCTGCGAGCAGGTGAGGAGATGGCCCAGTTGATGGGCGATGCGGAATTTGCGCAGCGATGCCGCACGATCTTCGAGAGCGGCAGTCGGCTCAGCGTCGAGCGGCTCTGGGACGGCGAGTACTTCATCCAGGTCGTCGATCTCCAGAAGTACCCGAAGCACCAATACGAAAAGGGCTGCCTCTCGGACCAGCTCTTCGGCCAGGGCTGGGCCGATCAGCTCCGACTCGGGTACATCTACCCGCCGGCAAACGTGAGACAAGCCCTCGGTTCGATCTGGAAGTACAACTGGGCGCCGGACGTCGGCCCGCAGAACGAGGCGCACCCGCCGGACCGGTGGTTCGCCCTGCCGGGCGAGCCGGGCCTGTTCACCTGCACCTGGCCCAAGAGCCCCTACATCAAGGAGGGTGTCCTCTACCGCGAGGAGGTCTGGACCGGGATCGAGTACCAGGTCGCAGGACACATGGTCTGGGAGGGAATGATCCCCGAGGCCCTGGCCATCTGTCACGCGGTCGAGCAGCGATACCAGCCCGCCAGGCACAACCCGTTCAATGAGATCGAGTGCGGCGATCACTACGCCCGCGCGATGGCCAGTTGGGGCGTCTTCACCGCGCTGGCGGGCTTCGAGTACGACGGTCCCAGGGGACACATGGGCTTCGCGCCTCGCGTGACGCCGGAGAACTTCCGGGCTGCGTTCACCGCCGCCGAAGGGTGGGGTTCGTTCGCCCAGACCCGCCAGGACAACGTGCAGCGGGAGACGATCGAGCTGCGCTGGGGCCGGCTGACCCTCAAGTCCCTCGCGTTCTCGGCCCCCGACACGTGGACGACCGCGCGCGTCGCCATCCGCGTGAACGACAAGGAGATCAGCCACCGGGACCTCATCAGCCGGGGTCGTCTCACAATCGAATTGAACGACAGTCAGACGCTCTCTCCGGGAGATCGTCTGTCCGTCGAGATTCAGCAACCAGGTCAATCGTGAAACGGAGATCATCCATGATCCGAGATCTCGTCCTCAGCAATCGGAGCTGCCGGCGATTCCATCAGGAATTCGCCGTCGAACGTCGGGCGCTCGAGGAGCTGGTCGAGCTGGCGAGGTTCTCCGCGTCGGCGGCCAATATGCAGCCGCTCAAGTACCTCCTTTCCTGCGAACCGGAGAAGAACGCGAGGATCTTCGCGACGCTGGCATGGGCGGGGTACCTGAAGGAATGGCCAGGCCCCGTCGAGGGGGAACGACCCGCCGCCTATATCGTCATCCTGGGCGACACGCAGATCAATCACACCTTCGGCTGCGACCACGGGATCGCGGCCCAGAGCATCCTGCTGGGGGCACGGGAGAAGGGCCTCGCCGGCTGCATGGTCGGCCTGATCAAGCGAGAGGAGCTTCGCACGGCCCTCGCGATCCCGACCGCCTACGAGATCCTGCTCGTCATCGCACTGGGCAAACCCAAAGAGCAGGTGGTGGTCGAGGACGTGGGCCCGGACGGGAGCATCAAGTACTGGCGCGACGGCGCCGGCGTTCACCACGTGCCCAAGCGGTCACTCGGGGAACTGATCGTAGGCTGAATCGCGCGGGACCATTGACGATCCCCTGCCGGCCGGCTATCATGCAGACTCGTCCGCGGCAGGTTTGTGCGCGTGACGGATGGACAGCGGGTCTCGATGAGCATCGAGCCGCGTGTGCGACACCAGGTCAGTAGTCAGTCGTAAATCGTGAACATCGAATCCTCAGGAGGTAGCGAAATGAAGCGGTCGAGTCAGGGCAACAGGGTGTTCCTATCGTGCGTGTTAGGGGTCGTGCTTCTCACAGCAGGCGTCGGCAACGCGGCTCAGTCGGCGTCGGGCGATCCATTGCAGCTCGTGCCCGCGGAATCGTTGTTCTGCGTGCGGATCAACAACGTCAACGGCACGCTGGCCCAGATGGACCAGTTCTTGATGGGCCTGTCCCCCTTCGGCGTGTCCATGATGGCGATGGGCCAGATCTCCATGCTCCTGGGCGGCCAAGAGCCGAACGGGATCGACATGGCCGGGAGCTTCGCCGTGTTCGGTCCGCTCCCCGGCGGCGAGGGACCCGATCCGTCGCGGGTCGGCGTGCTCGTTCCGGTGAGCGACTATCAGAAGTTCGTGACCGGCAATCCGAACGTCGCAAAACCCGACGCCCAGGGCATCTCCCTGATCGGGCCGGAAGGAGAGCAGGAGCTGGCCGCGGTCAAGGCCGGCGCGTTCGCCCTATTGACCACAACTGGGAACAAACAGGCCTTGACCGAAGCGAAGAACTGGATGCCCCGCGGGGCCACGTCTCTCGCTCAGAGACTCGACGCCAGTGAACTCAAGCGCGCCCAGGGCTCGCCCGCGTGGGCCTATCTCAACATCCAGACCGCCTCCAAGATGTTCGGCCCGATGATCCAGGCCAAGATCCAGGAGATCAAGGCCATGTCCCAGCAGATGCAGGGACAGGAGCAGCCTATGGCCGTACGCATGGAGGGCATCATGGACGGGTACGCCTCGCTGCTCAATACGCTGATGCAGGAAGCCCAGTCCGCGAGTCTGACGCTCACTCCCAATCCAACGACGCTGAATGCGGGACTGACGCTCACGGCCCTCCCCGAGACGGAACTGGCCAAGACGCTCAAGGGCGGTACGGCCGCCCCGGATCGGTCGTTCGTCCGTTATGTCAAGAACGGAGCGATAGCCAGCTTCATCGCGTCGGTGGACAGCACTGCGTGGAATCGGATCAACGACATGGCCGTGGACATGTTCGCCAAGATGGTCGCCAAAGGCGCGACTGATCCGCAGATGAGCCAACTGAAGAAACTCGCGGCAGACGCCACGAACGCCCTCGGCGGCACGTTGGCGGGTTCTTTCTCGGTCGATGCGACAGGCAAGCCCCCGTTCGCGGTCCGATACGTGGTCGGGCTGAAGGACCCCCAGGCGTTCAACCGAGTCATGGAAGAGACCCCCAAGCTCTTCAACAGCGGCGCAGTCGCCGACTTCTACAAGGACATGGGCCTGAAGGTGAGCTTCGAGATCCAGCGCAAGGCGGAGACCTACAAGGGCGTCCCCGTCGACGCAATCAAGATGACCTTCACCGCGACCGATCCGAATTCCCAGGAGGCGCAGATGGTCACGATGATGTACGGCCAAGGGATGAATGGCCGAATTGCCGTGGTCAATAATCTCCTGGTGTACGCTTTCGCGGGCGATCCCACTCCGGTCGTCCGGGAGATGATCGACCAGGTAAAGGCCAGCGGGACGACCGCGACGGCTTCCACGGAGGTGGACACAGCCACGAAACTGATTCCCGCAGCGGAGAAGGCCGACTTCTTCGTGACGTTCAACCTCCTGCGGGCGTTCCAGATGGCCAGCGCCATGCTGCCTATGGGCATCCCCCCGGTCTCGGCCCAGAGCCAGAGCAACATCGCCGTCGCGGGCAACGCCGACGGCGGCAAGCTCTCCATCGAGCTGGCGGTCCCCAAGCAGCACGTGACGGAGATCATGACGGCCTTCATGCAGATGCAGCAAGGACGGAGGTGACCGGCGTTCGTCCTCCTGGACACAGCGTGACGGAGTCAAGAGGCCGGCCTAAGAACAGAGAACCTTTTCCTCTTCCTCCGGCTTTGCTCCAGGAAGACAAGACAGGATCACACAGGACATCAAGCCAGGGTCCTTTCCAGGGGACCCTGGCTTTTGTTTTGATCGAGCCCGGAGTGCGAGGGGCGAGCCGCCCTATGGCAGGGCCGCCAGGGTCACGACCTTTCCCGCGCCCACCTGGATGAACCGCGGCCCATAGGCTTCGCGGAACTGCTCGCGGGCCTTCACGCCGGAACAGTGAGTCGGCGCAACGCACCGGACGCCGCACTCGCGGAAGCTGGTGATGATCTGCCGGATCGTCCTCGACATCGTCCATTCGAGGTGGAAACCGCCCATCACGAGAGCGATGTCGCCAGGATGCTGACGGTGGATTTCGCTCACGATCCTGGCCACGCCGGGATGGGCGCAGCCCGTGAGGATCACAACGCCCCGCCGGGTGCGGATAGCCAGCGCCTGCTCCTGGACCCGTCGGCCCAGCGCGCCCGCGCTGTACACATTCCCGCAGATCTGTTGCGGCTCGCTGACCTCAGTTATCGACGCGCCGTGCCCTCGCACGAGGTCCTTCACCCGGGCGGGGAACGACCCCGGCAGACAGACGTGGACCCGAGGATTCACATCGAGCAGCCCGGCCAGCCCGCCCGCGTGGTCGCCGTGCACGTGCGAGAGGACCACCACGTCGATGCCCGCAGGGTCGATTTGCAGCTTCGCCATGTTCTCCAGCAGGAGCGTCCCATCGCTGCCGGTGTCGAAGAGGATGTTCTTCTCTGCCCCGGCGATATGCGCGGCAAAGCCCCACGCGGTCCGCAGCGACTCGACGCAGGGGTAGTTGTCGTGAATGACGGTGATCGTCAACTCGTCCAGGGGCCGACTCTCGGCTGAATGACCATCCTGTTCCATGCGTGCGGGCACATCAGTCTCCTGTGCGGCCACATTGAAAACGCAGGCGATATCGAGAACCGCTGCTGGAAGGGATTCTACCGTGCCCCCATCACACCTGCAAGCTCCAGGGCACAGCAGCCATACCTCCCTAGGGTGCGATTCATGTTTGCAGATAGATTCCTTCGAGCCTCGGGAATCGCCTCTGTCATTCCTGCGCCAAGCAGGAATCCAGGAACTGTGGGACTTGGCACGCGACATGGAGAGTGGATTCCCGCGTTCGCGGGAATGACAACCCGGGGGCTCCATGAACCCCTATCGCACGCGCAACTGCGGACATGCACCCTCCCTGGGGCGCTCGCGGATTTATGCGTTGCAGACAGGCATCGCGTCTGCTACTCTGGAAACGGACCTGTATCATGGCTGTTCTAGTGAGTTTTGACAGACAAGTCCGGTAGCGTGTACGATGGCTTTGGCGGACTTTGTTCGCTTGGCTCGGAGTTCCTTCAGGCGACAGTACAGTAGTGTAGCCCAGCCGCCCCCGGCTGGGATCACCCCCGGCTGGGATCGCCCCCCGCTGGGATCACCCCCGAGGGCGGGGGTGCCACACGGTTCGATTGCCGATCTTGCTCGTCAAAGCTCAGCAGGAGGATTGGACACCGTGAGTGCTTGTTCGGACCTGCACAAGCTGGGAGATCGTCTCATGGACTACATGATCGGTCGACGCAGATTCCTGACGTGGATGGGAGCCGCCTTCGTCTCGGGCAAATGCGGAGCGACGACGGCCGTTCCCGATTCCAGCCCCGTGGAGGACGCACGTTGGCGGATGCGTCTGGCTACCTCCTCCATTCATTTCGCGGAGTTGCCCATCGAGAGGGTCTGCGAGCGAATCGCGGGACTGGGCTTCGAAGCGATCGACATCTGGTCCGCCCACGAGGGCTGTCCGCACCTGGACGATGTGGCCTCCCGGCTCGGACCCGATGGGTTGCGGAAGCTCCTGGACAGGCACAAGCTCAGACTGTCCGCGTTCTCCGTCTACGCCGGGGGGTATGCACGCTACGCCCAGTTGTTGGGCCAGGTGGGCGGAGGCGTCGCGGTCCAAGGCAGCGCCGGGCCGTGCGAGCCCGCCGAGTTGTCTTCTCGAATGCGTCAGTTCATCGAGAACCTCAAACCTCTGATCGAGCTGGCGGAGAAGCACAACTCCTGTCTGGCCATCGAGAATCATGGAAGCGCATTGCTGGACTCGACGGATTCCTTCAAGGCGTTCGTCGATGCCAACTCGTCACCGCGTCTGGGGATCGCGTTGGCCCCCTACCACCTTCAGGCAGCCAAGGTATCGGTCCCCGATGTGATCCGCATTTGCGGCCGGCAACTGCTCTTCTTCTATGCCTGGCAGAACCAGCCCGATTCCGCGCAGCTTCCCGGCGTCGGCCCGACGGACATGACGCCCTGGCTTGGGGCCCTGGCGGAGGTGAAGTACCGTGGATACGTCAATCCCTTCATGCACGGCCACCCAGGAACGGAAATCATGACGAAGAACCTCGCAACTGCAAAGGATTATCTGAAGGACTGCTATGGCAAGCTTGCGAAGCCGGCTGACACACAGGCAGTCTGACTCAAGCCAACAGATCGTAAGGAGAAGTCCATGAGCACCAGAAGCGAACAGCCATGTGGGCGTGAGAATCTGACGCGGCGGGAGTTTGTGCGCGACAGTGTCGCTGCGGCCGCGGGAATTGCCGCGGGAGCCCGCACATTGGGGGCCTCGCAGACCCATGCCGGAGAGCCGGCCAAGACTCGCAGCTTCAATCCCAACATGAGATACCGCAAGCTGGGCAAGACCGGCTTGTGGATCTCCGCGGTCTGCATGGGCGGACACTGGAAACGCATCGAGACCATGGCGCCCAAGGCCCTGCAAGGCGGCAACTGGCTGGGCGCCTCCCTGAGCGACGAGGACTTCAAGAAGAACCGTTACGAGGTCGTCACTCGCTGCATCGAGTCGGGCATCAACTACATCGACGCTTGTACGAAGAGCGAGGTCCAAGCGTATGCCGAGGCCTTGAGAGGCCGGCGTGACAAGATGTTCCTGGGCTGCTCCTGGTACGAGGAGGAGATGCGCAATCCGAACTTTCAGAAGGCCGACGCCCTGCTGGGAACGATCGACAAAGGCCTGAAGGAAGCAGGACTGGAATATGCCGATCTGTGGCGCATCACCATGCACGAGCAGAGCGGGATGCACTCCAAGGGCCAGGTCGAGGAGATGATGAAGGCCCTGGAAAAGGCGCGCCAACAGGGCAAGTGCCGGTTCACCGGGTTCTCATCGCACGACCGTCCGCACATCAAGTGGATGATCGAGACCTTCCCCGAGATCGTCCAGGTGGTCGTGACGCCGTACACCGCCAAGAGCAAGGTCCGTCCGCTCGACAGTCTGTTCGACGCGGTCAGGCAGTACGATGTCGGCGTCTTCGGCATCAAGCCGTTCTCCAGCAACGCGGTCTTCAAAGGCGACGGTTCTCTGTCGAGTCCCACAGCCGAGCAGGATGACCGCATCGCCCGCATGGCGATCCGCTACATTGTCGCTACGGATGTAATCACGGCGCCGATTCCGGGACTGATCAACACGCATCAGGTGGACAACGTCGTCCAGGCGGTGAAGGAGCCCGACCTGAACGAGGCCGAGGCCGTGGAACTCCGGCAGACGATGGACGAGGCCTGGGCGAAGCTGCCCGCGGATTACCAGTGGCTGAAGAACTGGGAGTACGTGTAGGAATGAAACGGCGAGAAGGGCCCCTGCCGGTCCCAGCGATCCTCCTGGGCAGTCTGCTGCTCTTGGCCGCGATGAGCTGCTCATTCGACGACGGCAATCGCAGCGCCGCCTCACAGACCGCTCATGCCGTGAAGGCGCCCGCGGAACCGCAGGACAATAAGGACTACTACGCGAAACCGACGCAGGCCTTCGTAGCCAACCCCTATTGCCGGGCCTGCCATCTCGACTTCGACGAGGAGGAACTGGCCCTGGACCACGAGCTGGCCGGGATCGGCTGCGAGCGATGTCACGGCGAATCGCTCCGCCACCGCTCGGACGAGGGGAACGTCACGCCGCCCGAGCTGATGTATCCGAAAGAACGGATCAATCCCATGTGCATGATGTGCCATCCGAGGCATGAAATCGACTACCTCAAGGACCACGAACCCATCCTGCAGGCAGGGTTGAGCATCTTCCAGGAAGCCCCCTCCGGCGCGGACGCCAAGAAGTACTGCACCGACTGCCACGGGACCAGGCATCGGATGCAGAACCGCACCACGCGGTGGAACAAAGCCACCGGCGAAGTGATCCGCTAGCCGAGCCGGGAGGCCGGCCGAAGACAAAGACCACAGAGGCAGAGTCATCGCGGTTCTGCCTTTCTGCTTTTCCGCGCTTGCCATGGCCCCGATGGACTACACGGGCGCGCCGGTCGTGTCGTTGTATTGGGCCCGCAACTGCTTCAATTTGGCTTTCAGCTCCTGCACGATCTCGGCATATTGGGGATCGTTGTAGACGTTCTGCCTTTCGTCCGGATCGGTCTTGAGGTCGTACAACTCCCACTCGTCAATATCGTTGTAGAAGTGAATCAGCTTGTATCGCTCGGTTCGGACGCCGTAATGGCGTTTGACGCTGTGGACCGCCGGGTACTCGTAGTAGTGATAGTACATCGAGGTCCGCCAGTCTGGGGGCGTTCGCCCCTGCAACAGCAGACGCAGCGACCGGCCCTGCATGTCAGCGGGAACAGGCACGCCCGCCCAGTCCAGGAAGGTCTCGGCAAAGTCCAGATTCAGCACGATGTCGCTGTTCACCGAGCCCGCGCGGATCTCCTTCGGATACCGCACCAGCAGCGGCATCCGCAGCGAGATCTCGTACATGAATCGCTTGTCGAACCAGCCGTGGTCGCCCAGGTAGAAACCCTGGTCGCTTGTGTAGATCACGACCGTATTCCGGGCCAGGCCCGATTGGTCGAGGTAGTCGAGCACCTTCCCGACGCTCTCATCGACGGACGCGATGCAGCGCAGGTAATCCTTGATGTACCGCTGATACTTCCATCGGACGAGGTCCTTGCCCTGGAGATTCGCCTCCTCGAAGGCCTTGATCTTGGGCCCATAGGCGGCGTCCCACTTCGCCTGCTGCTCGGGCGTGAGCCTGCCCGGCGTGACGAGCTTGACGTCGCGTTTGGTCAGGGTCTTCTCAATCGTCATGTCCTGCTCTTTGGCGGCCCGACCCCGGCCGGCGTTGTCGTCGAAGAGCGTTGCAGGCTCCGGGATCTCGACATCGTCATACAGCGTCAGATACTTCGGCCCGGGCTCCCACTCGCGATGCGGCGCCTTGTGGTGGAACATCAGGCAGAAGGGCTTGCCCTCCTTACGGCCCTTCATCCAATCGATCGCGTAGTCCGTGAGGATGTCGGTGACATAACCCTCGTGCTTCTTCTGCCGGCCCATCTCGATCGTCACGGGATTGTAGTACACCCCCTGCCCGGGCAGGATGTTCCAGTAGTCGAAGCCGGTCGGGTCGCTCTTGAGATGCCACTTGCCGATGATCGCGGTCTCGTAGCCTGCCTCCTGGAGCAGCTTGGGAAATGTCTGCTGCGAGCCGTCGAACGTCACGCTGTTGTCGATCAGCCCATTGAGATGGCTGTACTTGCCCGTGAGAATCACCGCCCGACACGGGGCGCAAATCGAGTTCGTGCAGAAGCTGTTGGTGAACCGCATCCCCTCGTTGGCGATGCGATCCAGGTTGGGCGTCTTGTTGATTTTGCTCCCGTAGCAGCTCATCGCGTGGGACGCGTGGTCGTCGGTCATGATGAAAAGGATGTTCGGCCGTCCGGTCGCCCCGGAAGCCTGACCCCGCCCGATCCCGCCTCCAAGCAGCGAGAATCCCGCCGCAGCACCCAGGGTCTTGAGGAATTCGCGTCGCGTCTGTCCCTTCATGGTCTGCCCCTTTCGAATAACGTGCGGCCACAGATGTTCGCAGTTGTGCCTGCGTGTTCATCGGTCATGATAGGGCCCGACCCACCCGTTGTCCAAGGAATTGGGGTCAGAGAGGAACAGCGTGTGCATGTCCGTTCCTGCGCCCTTTCGCAACCTGGCGCGACATTGCCTGGACGCTGTCATTCCTGCGCACGCAGGAATCCAGGAGCCGCGGGACTGGACGCGACCGAGTGAGTGGATTCCCGCTCCTCTGGAAATACACGGACGGACAACGGAACAAAACGCGCCAAGTCGTGTATTGGACAAGACTTGTGTACCACGTGGCGAAGCGGCACCATTTCCATCCCCTTCGGGCGGGCCAAAGGCCCATGAACGGCTTCGCGGGAATGACAATCCCTGGTCCCCGTGAACCTCCAGCGCACGCGTGCAACTACGGTCATGCACCCGGAACGGCCGGCTGCCATGCGCACACTCGCTTCGGGCGTGGATGCCGCACGCTATCTGCGAGTCTTCGCCCAGTTCTCCACTCGCAGACCCTCCACCCTCTTGAATTCCCTTTCATTGTTCGTCACCAGAGTCAGGTCGAGCGACTTGGCCTGTGCCGCCAGCAGCAAGTCCATCGGGCCAATCGGCCTGCCCTTGGACTCCAGTGCCGACCGGATACACCCATATTCGGTCGCGGCTCTCTGGTCAAACCCGAGAATCGCGAAGGGAAGCAGGAATTCGAACAGTGCCACCCTGTTGCGATCAGGGTAGCGGCTGCGGGCAATCCCGTACTCCAGCTCGGCAAGGGTGATCGTCGAGATGGCCACCTCGTCCGGCTGTTGCGATTGAATCCGTGTCAGAACCGCCGGCGGTCTATATCTGATGATGTCAATACAGATGTTGGTATCGAGCAGGTAGTTCATGGGATGGCGTCGCGCCGCTCGAATGCGCCTTGATCGCGTTCGGAACTCAAACAATCGTCCGAGAATTTGTCCAGACTATTGAGAAATGGCCCCCATGGATCGCCATTCTTCGGAATGAGCACGACGGCCCCATTGATCCGCTTGACGTATACCTCGTCCCCTGGCATCGCGTACTCCTTCGGAAGCCGCACCGCCTGACTTCGCCCGTTCTTAAACAGCTTCGCGGTATCCATATCAACTCCTGTATAGGTATATATCATAGTATATACCTTAGAGCGAATCATGTCAAGCGCCTTGTTCCGTTAGCCGCCCTCGTTCTTGTGAGCCTCGGTTGCGTAGCCAAACACAGAATCCCGCGTATCAGTTGAAGCCGCCACATATGACAGCGGTGAGCCACAGGGCGAAGACTACGAGGCTCGTGACGAAACCAGCCCGTGCCCACCGCGCTCGCCTGTCCAGGAGCATCGCCACAAGGCCGATGACGAAGGCCACAGGGGGACCGAACACAATCAGGACCCCTCCAAGGAGTCCGAGGGGAGAGCCTCAGCCGAAACCCGGAAGACGCAGGAGAGACGCTATGACATAGAACCCGGGCGACAGAGCCAGCCAGAAGCTGATCCTGCCGACCACATCGGACTTCGCACTGTGGGGTCCCATCGATTCTGCTGGACTCACGGGTGCGTCTCCACCTTGGTATGGGCGAGATCCTGTGGACTGGTCAGGCATCCGTCACCTCCTGGCCACGGCGGAATGGGACATAGAAGCCAATCGCTGCACCCGCGGCGATCATGACCAGCGTGAGCCCGCTGAGCTGATGGATGTGCGACAGGAAGTACCCCAGGCTGCCGTCCGCTACGAACGGCGCGAAGCGCCACTCCGTGAAGAAGCCCAAGGCCAGCGCGGCGAGCCCGCACGCAACGGCAACGCCCTTCGTGCGGGTCTTGAAAATGCCCGCACCCAATCCCAAGAACCCGCCCGGTATGGCGAGCGCATAGAAGCCGCGACGCGCGATCGCGAAGAAGAGGATGTATCCCAACACCCCGCACACCACCGCACCCAGCAGAACCAGGATATCGCTTCTCCGATTCATCGCTCGACAACTCCAGATACTCTCTGCTACCGATTCTCACCCGTTCGTAGCCGTAATCTTCACATGGCGGACCGCAGAAGTCAAACACGAAAACCGGGCGCGGGCACATAACCATTCCCGCGGCATCCTATGGGACGACGAGGCATGGGCCGGACACACGATGGATTACTCGTGTTGCATTTGCGACGAGGGGGCGGAAGGAGGCCGGGGCGAGGCCGGCGTCGCCATCGTGACGGGCATCGCTACCGACGTGGCTCGCCGACTGCGGAAGGCCCTCGCGAGAGACTCGCCTGCCACCTGCGGCGGACCGACCACCAATTCCGGCGTGTTGAACACGAGCAGACAGGAGTCATAGAACTCGGGGTCCTTCTGAGGCAGGAGGATGGGCTTGTGGGCGTTGCCCTCGGCGTCCACGTAGCTGATGAACAACCGGGTGAAGACGCCCTGGAGTCGTTTGCTGCTGAACACGAGCCATCGGCTGTTGCTCGACCACGTCTGCCAGGCCTCGCTCTGGTCGCTGTTGATGTCGAGGCGCCGGTAGGCGAACTGCCCATCCTGTTGAGGAGCCTGGAGATCAATCAGGTACAGATCGCTTTCCTGCTTCCAGGCGGGGAAGTAGTCATAGTCGAACATACAGAACGAGAGGAACCGGCCATCCGGACTGACTCGCGGCATGCCGATGCTCTTGCCGGTCCGCTGGGCCGACAGCACGGTCTCGATCTGCCCCCATGTGTTCGTCTCGATCTCGTACGGGATGCGAACCAGGTCGTACTTGATCTGGTCATACTGCGGGGGCGGCGTGCCCGCGCCGGCCGGCCAGAGCTTGCGGGCCGTGCAGAAGTAAAGGTACTTGCCGTCGCCCGACCAGGTCGGCCAGTTCTCCAGCCAGTCCTTCTGCGCCAGCTTCGGCTCGACCGCGATCCGATGCTGCTGTGCGTCGTACACCATCAGCATGGAATCGACGTTCGTCGTGTCGCGCACCTCGTTCTGCGTCGAGTGAAAGAACAGCGGGATGTTGTTGACGGCGTAGACCGCCAGTCGCCCGCTGGGGTGCCAGGAGGTGTAGCCGAACTTCGTCCCGAGCTTGCGGACGACGCCGTCCTCGGCCAGAAGCGTCGCGGTGCCGTACTTCTCCGACCGGACGCCCAGCAGCATCTTGTCCCAGCGGTTCTGGCGGAAACTGTGGCAGTTCAGGCACCCCCCTTCATAGCTGGTGCTGTCGAGCACGACGGATTCCTTGAAGCCGGTCAAATCCCGGCAGTAGACGCCGATCCTGCTGCGGACGCGGACGTGGGTCAGATGCATCTTGCGGTACACGAGGTGGTCGTCGATATCCTCTCGCGCGATTTGGTTCGTGATCGTCTGGAAACGACTCCACCGCCCGTTCCTATCGCGGGCGAAGACATCCACGCACAGCGTCTGCCCCCGGTTGGCATCGAGCAGGCTCCGCCATCGCTTCAGCGGAATCTCGACGACGCCGTCCCGGCTGAACACTTCGATGGCCTGGCCCTGCTGCGACGAGATCCGGGCACAGAACGCGACGCCGGACTCCTGGATTGCGAAATTCAGCGGGGCAATATCCGGCGGGATGACCGACCCACTGTAGTCGGGTCGTATCCGAGCCTGCCGGTCTACCGGCTCCGCCTGCCGAATCATCGCCTGCGAGACCGACCGGTACAGCAGTCCTCCGCCGAGGAAGATGCCGGCCGCAAGGACCAACAGGAGCAAACCAACTATGAAACGTCTGGACACGACGAGGCCCTTCACCTGCCCACGAAGTAGTAATAGTAGTACGTGCCGCCAAACTTCTCGCGGATCGCCGACCGTGCGGCGGTCTTCTCCCTGCCCGCCTGCTGGAACACCTGGAGGAATTCCTGGAGCTGCGCCTTGGCCTCGGGGGAAACCGCCTGCCCCGGCGCATCGAGCGATTGCCTTTTCACCGTTCGGAACACCAGCAGGGCTTCCTCCAAGTGCCTGGGAATTCGCGAGAAGCTCCGCTGATGGTACGTCTCGAACAGCCGCACGAAGCCGTCCAGATCCATCGAGAGCAGAGAGAAAGCTACGGCGTATTGATAGGCCGTGCGATTCGCCGGGTTCTCCGTCAGCAACTGGCCCAGGACGTCCACGTTCCTCACGGAATCCGCCTTGAGCATGATGCTTCGCCAGTGCTGGATCTGCTCGTCCTCGGACAAATCCGGATCGGCTTGCAGGCGAGCCAAATCCCGGCGGGCCGTCGCACCCCAGAACGGGACCCGTGTCAGAGCTTCGAGGTAGACGCGGGCGGTCTCGACGTTGCCTTTGACCAGGTTGACCCTCGTCAGCCGGTGGAGCAGGAGGGGCCGCTCGCCGTAGATCTCCGTGGACATGAGCAGCGCGTTCTCCGCCTGGTTGATCAGGCCGAGATCCAGGCACGTGTCAAATTTCTGCCAGACCGGCTCGGCCGTCCGATCGGTCAGCAGCAGCGCCTCAGGCTGTTGCGGAAAGCAGAACATCTCGTCGCACAATCGGTCGAGCCGGCACAGGGCGCGATCCACCGCGTGGCAGACCGTGTAGCGATAGGGACTCCGTCGTCCCAGATCGAGCAGCCGATCCCACATCTCGTATCGAGAGAAGTAGTCGGCGACCAGAACCTCCTTGGTCGCCGGCGCGCGGGCGAGCAGCAGGACGACAGCGGTGACGACGACGAGGGCCAGCGTCGGAGGGTTCAAGCCAACCTTGCCCCGACAGTCCTCGCTGAGAACTCGCGCGACGCGGGTCTTGCCCCAGGATGACGCGAGACCTCCCCGACCTGCGAAGATCAGACGCCATCCCCCTACCGCACCGACAAGAACAGGCAGGAACAGGTAGAGAACCCAGATGGCATTTAGCATGATCCGGAATGTGCTGTGCCCCAGGAGTTCCCACGACAGCGGCGTCAGGCACCAGTAGGCGTCGGCGAGTCGGACCCCATACGCGAGATTCCCGAGCACGAGCGGCGTCGCCGCGCCGCAGGCCAATTGGACGACGCCGACACGCAGCCGGCGCCGCACGAGCAGTTCGTACAGTCCGCACAAGACGACGAAGACGTGCGACGCACCCCCGGCTACCGCATACAGAGGCAGACCGATGGCCAGGAACCAGCCGACGGCGCGACCGTCGGTCGTCGTCCGGAGTCTCAGATACAGACACACGCCCAGCAGTGCCGCCAGCAGGGCCAGCGTGGTCAGGAACGGAAATCCGTATCGCGAGTAGACGGCGAGCAACGCCAACGGGCCCAGGAACCGTAGTCCTCGAAGGTGACCCACGCCAAGGTTCTTCAGGACATAGTCGGTGCACGCGAGGAGCAGCCAGGCCTTGGCTGTCATCACCGCGGCGCCGAGCCAGGAATAGTAGAAGGACTGGGCCAGAAGCGCCGAGAGGTATTCGACGGCCCCGCCGGGCACAGCGAGAGAATCGCGGAGGAAATCCCATCCCCAGTAGAAACAGGGGAAGTCGTCCACCAGCCCGCCGCAATGGTAGATCAGACGGACATCGATCCCGAAGGCGAAGTAGAGGCAGAACAGGGCAAAGAAGACCACGCTCCGCGGCGCCCGGAATCGGTGTGGGGACACGCCCTGCTGCACCAGCGCGACGGACACGCTGTCCGCCGGCCGTCGGGACTCCTGACTTCGTTTCTCACCGGGCTTGCGTCGAGCCATCGACACTCCCACAGACAACGTTCCACGGAATTGCGACGAGTATCACAAATCCCCGTCGTCCTTTCAAGTGGAAATGGTCGCATGACCGTACTTGCTCACATACAGGAGGGGTTCACGGAGACCCCGGATTGTCATTCCAGCCAGACCTGCCCTCGACCCGATCGGGGGGAACGCGAGTATCCAGTTCCTGGGATGCGCCACATGCCATGGCTTGTGGATTCCTGCTTCCGCAGGAATGACAGAGTCCCGCCCATACCTCGTCGGCCCATCGGAAGGCGCAACAGCGGTCATACACCCTTTGCCCTGCACCCGCCCCGGCGGCATTGACCGTCGAGCCGCCAGACTCGTATAATCACCAGATATGGGTGCGGCAGTGCAACAGTTGGGTCGTGAAACCACGCGGCGACGAAGAGTCACCGGGCTGGGGCTTCTGTTGGCGTTTGGCCTGGCGTGGCTGTCGAGCGTCGCGTGCCCACTCGCCCGAGCCGCGGAGCCGCCGGCGGTCATTCGCTACGGCTACAAAGTCGTCCAGTCCTATCCGCACGACCGCCGGTCCTTCACCCAGGGGCTCGTCTACGAGAACGGGATTCTCTACGAGGGGACGGGCCTTTACGGCCGATCCATGCTCGCCAAGCGGGACTTGAAGACGGGCAAAGCCATCAAGACCACGTATCTCGCCAGGAGGCATTTCGGCGAGGGGATCACCCTCTTCCAGGACAAGATCATCCAGCTCACATGGCAGGACAACGTCGGTTTTGTGTACAAGAAGGACACGTTCACCCTGCTCAAGCAGTTCACCTATCCGACCGAAGGCTGGGGCATCACGCACGACGGCAAGCGTCTGATCTACAGCGACGGCACTGCGACCTTGCGGTTCCTCGACCCGAACACGTTCGTCGAGACCGGGCGGATCGAGGTCCGCGACCAAGGCCGGCCTGTCCGAGGCCTGAACGAGCTGGAGTATGTGGCATCCCCGCCCTCGGGGGTGATCGATGAATATGTGGCACCCCCGCCCTCGGGGGTGATCGATTCCCAGCCGGGGGCGGCTGGGCCACAGGGCTTCGAGGCTGGGCCACAGGTCTTCGCCAATGTCTGGCCGACCGACATGATCGTCGTCATCGATCCCAAGACCGGCCGCGTCACCGGCCGGCTCGACCTCTCGAGGCTCTACCCCCGTCCGGAAGACTCCGAGAACGTCCTCAACGGCATCGCCTGGATCCCCGAAACCAAACACCTCCTCGTCACAGGCAAGCTCTGGCCCAAGGTCTATGAGATCGAACTCACCTATTCACAGTAGGGTGCAGTAGCGGTAAGATCGCGAGTAGGATCGGGGTGTTCCGGAGCTGGGACGGACCTTCCTCAAGGAGGTGGTATGGCTCATTGCGGCGGCAAGGAGATCTATCGGAGACTGGGCAGGAAGGTTGACGGGCTCACAGCGCGCGTGCCATGGAATCAAGCGCTGTACGAGATCCTGAAAGAACTCTACACCCCACGTGAGGCCGAGATCCTCGTGCAGATGCCATACGGCCCGTCCAGTTTCGAGGAAATCCTGGGATGCACGAAGGGCGACCCGGTGGACCTGCATGCGACCGTTGATGGGTTGTGCGAGAAAGGACTGGTCTTCGACCTCTGGATCGAGGACCGTTACCAGTATGCGATCGCGCCCCTTGCGGTCGGGATTTTCGAGATGACCATGATGCGCACCAGGGGCCAGGTCCGATACGCCGAGTGGGCACGGCTGTTCCACAACTACATGCACGGTGACGACACGTTCTATGCGGCCAACTTCGCCCATGGCGAGAGAGTGTCGATTGCCAGGGCGCTGCCGCACGAGGCGACGATCGCAGAAACGGAGCACGTCGAGATCCTAGACTACGAACGGGCCGACGAGATCGTGGAGACATCGAGTAAGTGCGCCATCGGCATTTGCTCCTGCCGGCATGAGAAGCTTCACACCGGTCAGAAACGTTGCGAGACGCCGCTGGAGACGTGCTCCTCCTTTGGGCATAGCGCCGAGGTAATGATTCGCCACGGCATGGCCAGGGAAGTAACGAAATCCGAGATGAAGGAGAACAACGCCCGCTCAAGGGAGCTCAGGCTGGCGATGACAGCCGACAACGTCCAGAGGAACGTGACGTTTATCTGCCATTGTTGCGGTTGCTGCTGCAACCTGATGCTCGGCATCACGCAGCACGGATACGCCAATACAATTGTCACATCCACCTATGTCCCATCGATCGATGAGGAGCGGTGTGCCGGGTGCGGCAAGTGCGCAGAGGCTTGTCCCATCCACGCCATCGAGATGGCCGCGAGCGCGGTATCCCCCACGAACGACGCCCGGAAGGCAAGGCTGAACACGTTGATCTGTCTGGGGTGTGGCGTCTGCGTGCTGAGGTGCCCCCGTGCTGCGATCCGCCAGGTTAAGAGGAGGCAGCGCGTACTTCACCCTGAGACGGTGTTCGAACGAATCATCCTGGCAAGCCTCGAGAGAGGGACGCTGCAAAATCAGCTCTTCAGCAATCCAAACCGAATCACGCACCGTTTCCTGCGAGCTCTCGTCGGCGGTTTTCTGCGCATACCGTCCGTGAAGCAGACAATGATGAGCGATCTGCTCCGATCCCGGTTCCTCAGCATGATGAAGTCCGGCGTTCGGAAACAAGGCAGATCCTGGCTCCTGGAAATGTGAGCGATGTCGAGTACTCGTATCCGGAATTCAGATCAAACAATGGCGACGTGCGAGGTACATCACCTCACTTCCTGAGCTGGCGCCGGCATCGCTTGGTCAAATCGACAATCCTGCCGTCTTCCAGCACGTACACCGGGGTACCTGTTTCGAGTCCGATCTGCAAAGCTCGCTTGGCTGCCCGACGCAGCGCCGTGTACGAAGCGATGATATCTGGGTCTTTTGATCTCATCGATTTCTTCTTCACTTGTTATCTCCTGATGCAACAGGCACCGGCATCGACCCGGAATTCTCGTATATGACCCAGGTGTCTACCAGCATTCGGTACAATCTCCCAAAGTTCCGCAGGCCTGCGTCAAACCGTCGGCGAATGACCTCCTCGGGTATACTGTGCCCGCCTTGGGACACTCGCGCTGCGACTCTGGCTACGGCCACATCCGCCGTAGGCAGGCTGAGAAAGATCAGTTTCACATGGTATCCGGCCTCCCGCCAGCGGGGAATGGCTCTCGCGTAGTTGTGGCCAGACAGCGTTGTTTCGAAGGCGAAGCTCTCGCCTGTGAGCACGCGACGCTTGATCTCTTCAAGCATGATCCGACCCGCCCGGAGCGCCGCCCGGTCGGGATCGAATGGCGACAGACCCGCTGCGATCAAATCTACATTGATGAAGTCTGGGCAGCCAGCCTCCTGCGGCAGAAACTCCCGGGCGAAGGTAGTCTTCCCTGCTCCGTTCGGGCCGGCGATAATCACGATCTTCTTGCCGCGTCTCATGCCCTCACGACTCCGTAGAAGGAACTGGATTCCCGCATCCGCGGGAATGACAAGAACGAAAACTCGCATTCATTCCATGTGACCCCGTGTCTGGATCATCCCTCGTAATTGTACGGCTGCTTGCTCTGCTTGAGGCGGACCTCGCGCTGCATTTCGCGGAGGATGTGCGTGACCGCGTCGGCGAGTTGCTCGTTGTTCATGGTGGCGACCTGCTCGGGCGGCAGCGGCTTGCCGAACTGGACTGTGATGGAGCCGGGGGAGAAGAGCTTCTTGTGTCGCGGCCAGCACTCGAACGCGCCATCGATCAACACAGGCACGACCGTCGCCTTCGACCGGCGACACAGCAGGCCGAAGCCCGGCTTGAACGCAGCGATCCGCCCATCCGAGGTCCGCGTGCCTTCGGGATAGAGGCACACCGCGGCGCCCTGGCGGAGCCGGTCGATCACCAGTCGCATCACCGCGATGTCCGCCTTGTCCCGGCTCAGCGGGATGGCGTTCACCGAGGCAATCAGCCTGCCGAAGAACCAGTGCTTGAAGAGCGTGTCGCGGGCCATGTAGGTCACGTGCCGCTTCACCGCAACGCCGCAGAAGACCGGGTCCAGGAAGCTCTGGTGATTGCCCGCCAGGATGAAGGGACCGGTGCGAGGGAGATTCTCGCGGCCATAGGCGCGATAGCGAAAGAAGATCGCGCAAAAGACCCGACACATCGACCGGGCAACCCAATACCAGGCCGCCGGCGAGCGCGGGACCTGGAGAGACTCGTGGCGCCTGTCCTGGCCGACCGCTCGCTCGACGCTCTGCTCCGGAGGCTTGGCGGACACAGGGGCCGCAGGACGCAGTAGATCCTCAGCACAGCGGCAGATCCGCTCACCGGCCTCTTCGATGCTCAGGCCTGTCGAGTCGATCTTCACAGCGTCCGGCGCCGCCTTGAGCGGTCCCACGGCGCGGCTCTCGTCGCTCTTGTCCCTCGCTTCGATGGCCTGCCGGATCTCGTCGAGATTGACCTCGGCGCCCTTGGCCTGGAGTTCTTCCGCACGTCTCCTGGCCCGCTCGGCGGCGTCCGCAGTCAGGAAGAACTTGATGCGGGCGTCGGGGAACACCACGGTCCCCTGGTCCCGACCCTCGGTGACGATCTTGTCATGCCTCTGGGCGAACGCACGCTGCATCGCGACCAGTTGGTCGCGGACCCGCGGCGCCCCGGCGACATGGCGGACCTTCGCGGTCAGCTCGGGGTCCCGGATCAAGTCCGTAACGTCGCCGCCATCGATTCGCACGAGCATCTTGCCGCCGGAAGCCTCGAAATCGAAGCGATGCGACTGCGCGACCCGGACCAGTTGCCCTTCGTCGGTCAGGTCGGCGCCGTCTCGGACCGCGGCGAGGGTGATGGCCCGGTACATGGCGCCGGTGTCGAGAAACGTGGCGCCGAGCCGCTGGGCGAGCCGCTTGGCCATCGTGCTCTTGCCGCTTCCGGCCGGACCGTCGATTGTGATAATCAGTTCCGCCATCGTGTCTACCGGGCCTCTGTGATCTCGCCGGCGAGGTCGCTGCTCTCGGCCGCCATGCACTCGCCGCAGGCCTCGCTCCGGCGGGGCGCCCCCACCTTCACCACGACGATGCTCGTGTCGTCCACCTGCCGGGCCAGGCCGACGAATCGCCTGCGATAGCCCAGGACATTGCGTACGACGTGGTCCGCGGGACAATCCGTGAATCGCCGGGCGGCCTCCAACATGCGATCCCGACCCCACAGGTCGTTGCTGAAATCCATCGCGTCGACGAGACCGTCGGTGTAGAACAGCAGGCAATCGCCGTCGCGGAGCTCGACCGTCTCGATCTCGTACTTGGCATGGGGGTCCACGCCGAGGACCAGGCCGCCGGCAGCCAGGTCTTGTGTTTGGCCGTCGCGGATCAGCACGGCGGGCTCGTGCCCGCAGTTGCAGTAGGTCATGGTCTTCTCCGCGGCGTCGATCGTCGCGTAGTACAGCGTGATGAACTCGCCTTCGCTGCACTCCATGCAGGCCATCTTGTTGAAGTTCTCGATCGCGTTGCGGGTGCGAACGACACTCCGCATGCCGCTGTTGAGGTCGCCGCTCAGGGAGCCGACGTCGCGGAGCACCTCGCGGAATCCCTCCGTGTACGCGTGGACGGCCCCGCGGAACCAGCTCATCATGATCGCCGCCGGGACGCCTTTGCCGATCACGTCGGCAATCGTGATGACCAGGCGGTCCTTGTTGATCGGCAGGAAGTCGTAGAAATCGCCGCCCACGTCGAAACACGGGATATAGGTCGCAGCAATATCCAGCCCTTTGATCTGGGGCGCCTTCTCCGGGATCATCCGGCGTTGGATCAGTCCCGCCAGGCGCATCTGCTCGCTGATCCGCTGGGCCTGGATCGCTTCGCTGTAGAGCTTGGCGTTCGTAATGGCGACCGCGCACTGCGAGGCCACCGCCCGCGCCACGACGATATCACTGTCCGTGAAGGCGTCCGGGCGGGGACTGTACATCCGCAGGACCCCGATGGGCTTGCTTCGGAACTGCATCGCGACCGTCAACTGGCTGACGAGCCCTTCCGCCAGGGTCGCCTGCTTGTACTGAATCCGATCGTCGACGCGCATGTCGTTGATGACGATCGCCTCGCCCGCAAAAGCGGCCTTGATGACCGCGTCGTCCTTGGTCACGGGCCCCTTGCTGCGGTACTCCTCGCTCAGTCCGTACGTGCTGCGCATCCGCAGGTCGTTGGCCTCCTCGTCGAGAAGGCGAATCGAACAGGCCTTGGCGCCGATGATCTTGACCGCCGCCTCCGCCAGCTTGTCGAGCACCTCCTGCAGGGAGAAATCGCCCGCGACCAGCGTGCTGAGCTGGTAGATTTGCTCGTTGATCTCAGTTTGTCGTTCTATACTCTGCATGGCAACTATACGACCGTTCAAAAACTCCGGGGCATTATAAGGCACACGTCAAATTAGGGAAATGGCAATTTCCCTCGCTCAGGTGGGACTTGGCGCCCCCCCGGTGTCTACGCCGGAATAGCACAGGGGAATCTCGCACCTACCTCAGAAAGGCCCCTGCAATCGCACGACCTGTCCCTGGGCAGGGATGGACCACGACCGATAACAATCGTCATCCCAGTCCCAAACAAGCCATTTCAAGGAGGGGTCCTCCAGGAGCACGTCAAACTCGAAGGCCGCTTCGACGGGGAATCCCCGGCTATCGACCTGCAAGACCTGCACCTGCACTCGCGGCAGCGAAATGCGATCTCCCGCGTGCAGCGGATGCTCCCGACTGCGGACATCGCCCAGGTATCGATAGAAGAAGGCGAAGTCCATGCGTTTGCCGCGCTGGCAATCCAGCAGACTGTCCGAAACCGCTCGGACAGTCAGGCGTCGCTCGCCGGTTCGCGTTACATCGACGCTGTTGAAACCCGGCGCCAGGACCCGAACGCCGAGAGGCAGCGGTTGCCCCTGCAAGGCCCGCGCAAACGGATCGTAGAGGAACGAAATCGGGTTGGGCGCGTTCACAACGACCAGGTCCTGTCCCTCCAGGATCCCGTTCGGACCGAAATCCTGAGTCTGTGCCACTTTGGCCTGCATCTTGGCCGTCGCACGCGGCACCAGGATGCGTCCCGCCAGCGCCACCGGGAGATGGGCCAGCAGGAACACGACGAAGAGCGTCCTGCAAACGTGCCACATCCAGCGACGAGACGGCACCCATCGATCGACCGTCCACCAGTCCACAAGGTACTCGGCCACGACGCCGAAGGCCCCGACGGCGAGGAAGAGCATCGCCCGGCCCATCGGGACGGTCGCACAGACCGGCAACGCGGCCCCGTACATTCCGATCAACCAGAATCGCGCTCGACGGTTCGTCCGCAGCATGGGGATCAGCACCAGGGAAATCAGGACGGTCAACGCGGCCAGCAGGAGCCACAGGAGCCACTTGCTGGCGGGCGGAAGATAGCCGTACAGGTCGGCGGGAGCGCCGGTCCATTGCCCCCCGAGAAAGAACGGACCTCGGAGCACGACCGCCACCAGGTAGTCGAGGGGCTCGCGGACGGGGTCGGCGTAGAATCCGCCTCCGCTGGCGCCGTACCCGAGGAGGTTGTAGACCAGTCGCCACAGGACGATGACAACCGCCGCAGGGACCAGGGCAAGCCCCCTCCGGCGGGCGGGCCCGCGCCCCAGCGCCACTTCATAGGCGAAAAGGTAGGCGAAGGTCGCGGTCCCCCCCTCCGTGGCCAGCAGCGAGGCCAGCAGGCACGCCGGCGCGAGCACGGCGCCGGGTCGCCAGGACTCCCGCCGCCAGCGATCGTGGGCGATCAGGGTCATGGCCCCGAAGAACAGCGAGATCAGGAGATTGCGGTTGGCAATCCACATGGTGGGGAAGAACCCGTCGCCGTCCAGGAGGTACAGGAGGGCCGCGAGAGCACCGATCCACGCCGTCCGGACATGCGGTGAATCGGCCGCCAGTCCCGACGGCTCGATTCGGGCGATCCGCCCGTACAGGACCGCGACGCCCAGGACCGCGACAGCGAACCACAGAATGCTGTGAAGGTGCATCATCCAGCAGGACTGGGGAAACAGGCGATAGTCCAGCCAGTGCGTGAAGGCCGCCACCGGCCGCCAGAAGGCCACGCGAAAACCATCGCAAGTCCACCAGGGCAAAGCCCCGTAGGTTCTCAGCGGCTGGAGGTTCTCGTCCGGGTGTACCGCGACGAACAGATGAGACAGCGCAAACCCCAGGTGGCCGGAGCCCTGGGGCATCAGGCCCCTCTGGGCCAGACGATCCCCCGACTCGGAAGGCCCGGCGAGGATCGAGCGATGCATGAAGTCGTCGTTGAGGAATCCCATCTTCAGCGCGGGCAACGAAACGACGATCGCGCCCAGCGAGACGATCAGCACCACGAGAGTTTCCGATTTACGGTTCACCATGCTCGACTTACAATTCACAGGATGTATGACGCCCCCCTCGGCACGAACCCGAGGCACACTGCGGGAGTCAGATAGTAAGCACAAGACAGTCAATCGTCAATGCGAATACCGGCCGATTCCAGATGGCCAGGATCAGAGGTATGGAACAGACGGCCAGGCACGTCGTTTTCCGCGGGCGAGTCCAGGGGGTCGGGTTTCGCTACACGACCCACAGCGTCGCCCGCCAGTACACGGTCACCGGCTTCGTCCGGAACCAGTCCGACGGCTCGGTCGAGATGCTCGTCCAGGGCGACGCCATGGAGATCGACAACTTCATCGCCGACGTCCAGGCGGAATTCGCCGGCCACATCCGCGACACGCAAATCGAGCCCGCGGTCGTCAGCCCCCGATACACGGATTTCCGAATCGTCCTGTAGCGCCGGCCCTGTTTCGCGGGTCCCCGCGGCCGCGGAAGCAAGACCGCGCAAACACGAAACTCGAATATCGAAATCCGAAACAAATTCGAAGCACGAAGCCCAAATGACCGAAACGCTGCCGCCCACTCGCGGGGGCCGTTTGGAATTTCGAATTTCGGTCCTTGGTGCTTGTTTCGGATTTCGAGTTTCGATATTCGAATTCCCAAAGCAGGCCTCCTGCTTTGTCCTTGCTTCCCTCGGCCCATTCCGTGATACAGGGTGAAGCTGCGACGAAGAAGCAGTTGGCGGCTCCGCCTTGTCAGACAAATCCGCCGAGGTCGAGATGAGCGCGACGGTCGTGCCAGTCCAAGTGTCGGGCGCAACAGAACTGAGGAGAGCCATAATCGGTGGCTGTCACCAATCTCTCGGCTGCATCACACCGGTCTTCAATGAGTACGTTGTAGGAGAGGACAAGCGGCAAGCGCAGTGGGATCGGATAAGACGTACAGGTGCGGCTCAACGGGTGTGCGACGTATACCGTAGCTCAGAAGACTGCTAGCAAATGATGCAATGGCGGACACAGGTATCAAGGAATACCCCGTCGATTATCATTTGCGAGCGGGACGACGGATCGAGTGTGTCGGGATGAAGGGCGGCGGTGTTAACAAACCGGTCGGTTTGATAACAGCGAGATAGGATTCAGCAGAAGCATTCTACCGAAACCGGGGAGGCTGCGGTTTCATAGTTTATCCGTGTGTCGCTGGTTCACCGTCAGTTATCGCGCATGGAAGACGCTTTGCACTTGAATCTTCCAGGGGAATGGCGGTATATTTGTGGGCTAGGAGACCGGCATCCTCGCCGGGAGAAGGCCAGATGGGAAATGTCGGGTGAAGGAGAGCAGGCATGGACATCTTTGAGAGGCCATTCTACCTTGTCGTTTACCTCATTATTGCCACACTGATCGGGGCGAAGATTCTTCGTGCGGCCATTGCTTGGTACAACAGGCGCGCCCATCGTGCCGGCTCGACGACCAGCGTACCGGAGCCGTTGATAAACAGGGCGAGGGTCATGGTGTTCATCATTGTCTGTGTCAATATGTTCGTCGGATGGATGATGAACAACGCCGCTGGCTCGCCAGTTGTCGTGGTCGTCATGACTATGCTCACTACCGTGTTGATTGATGCGGGCCTGCTTGCGGCAATGTTGCCCACGCGGTTCGGCCCGGCGTTCCGGATCATGGTACAAGTTTACTTAATCCTGCTAGCCATTGGCTCTGCGCTTTTGCTCTTCGTCACTGTGTTACGATACATTCCAAGTTCCTCCTAATCCCGTATGGTGCACAAACTCATCCGGGCGTAACACGAGTGATTGCAGGCTATTACCAGTGAAATCAGCACGGAAGATGACGTCGTATGGTACAGGCTCGAAAAGCCCTGGCGGAAGACCGTCTGGGTGGCTCGGATGAATAAGCTGACGCTTGTGGATGACGGTGCGGGGGGTTTCGGGGGGTGGCGCGGCGAGGCTGAACGGCACCGATGGGTTGTTGGGTTCAGATGTGTCGGGTGGGCTGCTGTTGCTGCAATGGGAGCGAGTGCTACTGGACCGGTCTCACCAACTACGGCGATCCCCAGGCGCGCGCCAAAGTGCGCGCCAGCCATGTACGTCTGGTCTTCGCTTGGTCTTCGGCTGATCTACGCCTGATCTCATAACTTCCTATGTGGCCGTTGTTAATCGTTTCTGCACAAGGACTTACAAACACCCTGGACGGACTGAAAATCCGTGTGTCGCCGGTTCAGCGTGGCATTACGAAGGCCCGCCCGAGCGGGCCGAGCGCGTCGTGAAGCCCCCGTGGGGGGCGACCTACGCTACTTCAGGTCAAGCTCTCCTTGACCGGATTCCAGTTGCTCCTGTTCTTGGATGTACTTGCGAATCGTCTGCTCATCCAGGCCCACGGTGCTCACGCAATAGCCCGTAGTCCTGAAATGCAGGCCCGTCATCCGCCGCTCTCGCAGCAGATCCCGGTGAATCCGCACCACACTCTTACCCTTGAGGAACCCGATCGTGTGAGCCACACTGTACTTGGGCGGGATGCTCAGGCACAGATGGATGTGATCGGGCAAGCACCGCCCTTCCAGCAACTCTACCCCCTTCTGCCGGCACAACTCCCGCAGGATGGGGCCGATCTGCCGCTTGAGTTTTCCGTATGGCACTCGCTGACGGTACTTCGGTATAATCACCACATGATACTTGCACTCCCATGGCACATGGGACAGACTTTGCCACTCATGCATGCTTCGGTTCTCCTTCCTGCCCCACGGGGCCTTCCTGGAAGGAGAGCCTACCATGCCTGGACCGATTCGGTATACGCCGGATCGCTCGAAGCTCTTCGGGTCACACGGCCAGAGGCCGTGGATTTAGCGGCTGAGTAAGGGAGGTGACGTATGAACAGAATCGTCGGTTTAGTCGTTGGCTTGGTTTTGGTTGCTCCCCTGGGTGCGGAAGATCAGCATGGCAGCGTCCCATTGCGCCCTTTGGAACCGTTTGAAGCCAAGGACCAGCCAACTCCCGTTGTTGTCGGGGACCGGACATGGCACATGCCGTGGGGCTATGATAAGCCTGAGAACTCCGAGCGCATGTACCCTCTCGTCGTCTTCGGACGTCATAACGAAGCCAGCGAGTTTTTCACGATCGACATACGGAAACGTTATCCGGCCTTCTACGTGTCCTACATCGAGAGCAGCGAGGAGGCCGGCGCCGCCTTGTCCGACCTCATCGACGTCTGCATGAAGGACCACCATTTCCGCATCGACACGCGACGCATTTACCTGACGGGATGGTCTGCCGGCGGTTCAGGCTCCTTCAAATTGGTCAGAGGATTTCTCAGCAAGGGAAAGTATTTCGCCGCGATCAACAGAATCGCAGGGCAATCCGAGAGCATTCTCGCAGAACAGGCCGTTGAGAAGACGGCGATCTGGGTGCACATCGGACTCCTTGATACACCTCTTCGCGTGCAGGTGTCACGCGACCTGTATGCCCATCTCAAGAATCATCCCAGCAACGTATCAGCCGTAGAGACGACCGTCGACGACACGATCCGACATGGGGACGTTGACGTTGCCCGCCATACCAGGATTCTGACAAAGGATGGGGTGGAGATTGTGCGCTATACAGAATACCCCACGGAACCTCATGCGGCCTTTGCAGGCTACTCGGATCCCTATTTATATGAATGGCTCTTTACCCGCACGATCTGTCCCGAGAAACGTCCCTCTGACAGCACAATTGTGAAATCTGTAGGTTCAATCCCTGATTCCCCCGACCAATCCCGCCTCGATCCCGCAAAGCCGTGAGGGCAGGTTGTTCCGACATACCCGACGAGCCTGGCGAGGCCGCGATGAGTCGGTTAGTCGTGCCAGTCCAACAACCGGAAAAAACAGGATAGAGGAAGCCGCACATAGGTGGCTGCCCCGGTCCCACCCCCGGTTGTCCTGAATAGCATCCAAGACATATGAAAGAGAAAACTGGTTCTCTGAACTGATTTGTGGGTGGATTTGAGGGGGGGGCGGACCTCGGCCTGCCTCGGAAGTGCCCAGGGACGTCCCTTGCACTCCGCCGCTTCGTCGCCGGCCCGGTTGGGGTGAGGGCCGACGCCGAACCGACGAAGTTCCAGGGACGAAGCAAGCGGAACCTCACTGTTTTCATGAATGCATCCCGGCTTCGAATCTGGTTGATAGACTGTTTTTGCCGAACCGTCGTCAGCCAGGAAGGACCCAGGATGCCGTTGGTGTTCTCGTTGGTTCCGCGTTCCCAGGAGTGATAGGGGTGGGCGAAGTAGATGGGCAGATCGAGTCGGCGTTCCAGCTCGATGGGACGGGCGAACTCCCGGCCGTTGTCCAGCGTCAGACTGCGGCGTTTCTCGGCGGGCAGTCTGCGGATCGTCCGGTGGAGTTGCTCGGCGACCGGCTCGGCGGCACAGGCGTGGACCTTTCGTGCCATGACGTAGCGGCTGGCCCGATCCACGCAGGTGACCAGATATCCCTTGCGTCCTTTGCCGACCACGGTGTCGCCTTCCCAATCGCCCAGCCGGGTGCGTTCGTTGGCCTCTCTGGAGCGTTCGTCGATGGACCGTTTGCCGAGGATCTGGCCCTGGCGAGAGGGTTTGCCGTAGGGCTTGCGACGGGGTTTTCGAGCGATTCGCAGGAAGGGACGGAATTGCTGCGTTCGCCGGCGATCCGCCCAGATCCAGCGATAGATGGTGGTGTGACTGATCGAAAGGCCCGCGAGGTCCGGCGGAGGGCAGGACGACACGCGTCCGGCGATCTGCTCCGGCGACCAGTGGTCCGCCAGCCGCTCGCCGACGTAGGCCATCAGGCGACGATGGCCGGTCTTGGGCCGAGACAGATGGGCCCGTCGGCGGCGGTTCGCCAGGGTCTGGGCGGTGCCTGGATAGTAGCGGCTTTCGACGCTGGCGTTGCGTTTGACTTCGCGACCGATGGTGGCTCGATGGCAACCGAGGCAGCGGGCGATCTCGGCATCCGGGTAGCCCTGGAATCGCATTCGGTAGATGACATTTCGTTCGTCCATGGTAAGATGATGGTACGACATCGCGAGCACTCCGTAGTCTGAAGTCCTTGAACAACTCCAAGCTACCGGATTCGACTCGCGATGTCGCTTCTATATTCCTGTTGCGTTCACCATGTTAATTCGCCGACAACTGTCGCAATAATGGGGCCAACTACCGTGTTCCGGAGACGAGAGAATGACTATCGCCGGCCTCTGCGCGTTCTGCCGAGCCTCCGCAATGGTGGGAGGGCTTTCGCTTCTTGGAGCGGAGCTCGGTCAATTGGAGGACCAGGCGGAGGGCCTCGTTGACGGATTCTGCGGTTTGGGGGATGGATGATCGGTGGGCGTAGCCCACCCTACCGCTGTCGCCGCGTCTCTGTATCATCGAGATCCCTCTGGCGAAGACCGCCCAGGCAACGTGATCTTCGGATTCCGTTCATCCTGCTCCGTGGCCTCCGTGCCTCGGTGGTGGAGGCTCTTTCGGGGTGTTTCGTTAGTTCCAGAGAGACCAGGGTTCAGTGCCCTAATCATGGTTCACCACAAGCCGGAAGCCTCGGTCTCCGCCGACACCGCCTGGTTCGATCGGACAACGCGAAAATGTTCTGCAGCTCGTATGATAGTTCCAATAGCTGCCGCCCTTCATGACCATCTTGTCGCCGACCTTGTCGGTTGTCCACTCACGGACATTTCCGCTCATGTCATAACAACCCACAGGACTCGTGACATCAAAACTGCCCACCGCGATGGGTGCATATCCGCTCGGGACATCCCGGTCATAATAGATGCTCGTGCTGCCCGCGAAATCCAAGGGCCGAATCTCGTCCGTCCCGAATCCGTAGGCATAGAAGTGCTGTTTCTCACGATCCCAGCCCGCCGCCTTTTCCCACTGTGCTTCACTCGGCACGGAGTACTTCTTGCCAGTCTCACGACTCATCCATTGGGCATAGGCCTGGGCCGTATAGTAGCTGACGTAGACAACGGGATAATTCTCTTTGCCGGCTTCAACCGAATAGGTCGCCTTGCCATCCGCTTCTTTCTTCTCAATCTGCATCGCGGGATGATAGGCTTGGCCGGCCTCGCTGCTGCTATTGAGATACTCGCAGAACATGGCATTGGTCACTTCATGTTTCTGGATGGAATACTCGTCGAGATGGATCTTCTTTCCCTCATGATTCACATGCGCGCCCGCCGGCACATCGACCAGCTCTCTGCCATCATTCTTGAACACCACCTTGGGTGTCTTGCCAACGATCTTCTTTGCGGGTTCGGCCTGATGTCCCAGATCGATCTTCTCGGCCTGGGCAATAGGCTCGATCATCGGGATTCCAACGGCATTCGTATCCACCTCAAGTACAACCAGCGTATCGATTGGCTGATGGAATTCCTTGGCGACAGTGATCGCGACCCCGTCGTCATCCTGCACAAAATGGCAATCCCCACCGGTCATCACACGGGCGCCCACGATCTTCGCAGGCAGTTTCCCGAGTTGCACCGTCTCGCCATCGAACTCGGCAATATGCACGTAGATCTTGTTGCCTTTGCACGTGCTCACTCCGAATCGTCCGGGCTTGAAGGGCCCGCCCCTAGTTTCATAAATGCTGTCTCCATATTGCTTCAGCCATTGCCCCATCTTCTTGACGACGGCGACCTGCGAGGCCTCAAAACGACCATCCGGCCTGGGCCCCATGTTCAAGAGCAGATTCCCATCGCCGCCGGCCGTGCCCAGCAGAAGCTTCATGCATTCTTCATAGCTCTTCGTCTTGTCGTTCCCGCCCCACGTCCACTGCGTCCCGATCGTAATGCAACTTTCCCAAGGCCGGCCTCGATTGAATCCGCCCACCGTCTGCTCGGGTGTCCCCATGTTGCCCTCGACTCCAAGCCGATTGTTGATCAGCGCATCCGGCTGCCATTTCTTGATCTTGTCGACGATCTCCTGGGCGTGCCAGTCTTCCGCAGTGCCCCTCAGACCGTCAAACCAGAAAATGTCCACCTTCCCGTAGTTCTTGCACAGCTCTTCGATCTGCCCATGAAAGTACTCGATGTATTTCGTGTCGTGATGGGGGCCGAGATACTCCGGATGGTGCCAGTCCGGCGGCGAGTAATAGAAACCCAATCCCACTCCGCCCCGATGACAGGCATCCGCCAGCTCCCTGACAATGTCACGCCCAAAGGGACTGTCTTTCGATGTGATCTTGTAGTCCGTATGCTGGGAGTCGAAATTCACAAACCCGTCATGATGCTTCGTCGTGAAGATGAGGTACTTCATCCCCGCGTCTTTCATCATCTGCACCCACTCCTCCGCATCGAACTTGACCGGGTTGAATTCTCGATAGAGCGAATCATACTGCGCGGAAGGCACGCTTCTGTCCCATGTCGCATATTCCTCCCCGGTCCGGGGCAGACCCCTGCACCAACTGATCTCCTTGCCCAATACGGTGATCGGTCCCCAATGCACGAACAACGCAAACTTCGCCTCCTGCCACCACTTCATCGTATCGGCACTGCCCGCCCAAGCGTCTCCGCAACGGCAAAGAATCAACAGAGCGACCAGCAGTGTCTTGACTTTCATACGACCTCCATACGGCACGTTGTCACCAAGAACGAGACCCAGCGGTCTCTGAGTCAGGAGACGCTTTTCAGTTCCAGGGACCATTGTAGTGTCGCATCGCTTTCGTTCAAGGATCGTCTCATGTTCTGGTTCTGCACGCCTGAGGAGTCTGTCGGAGAACGTCCACGCCGCGCATGACTGGAATGGACGGGATTCGATGGCAAGAGGCGTTGCACTTCGCAGGCCAATACGTCATTTCCGTTCAGGCGGTCCTTTTTTTATCTTGCCTACCTCGACCATTGCGTGATAATTCTCCACAGAGAAGCACCTTGATGAAGCTGCGACAAAGCAATTGCCGCTCCCGTTGTATCGGACGAGCATGGCAAGGCTCAGATGAGGTGAGTAACTGTGCCAGCCCAAGTGTCGGATGAAACGAGATGGAGGGCGGTGAGAATCGGCAGCTTCTCTCAATCACCCACTATTCAAGGAGCAATCGCGATATGCCTGATAGCAGAGACCAAGTGCAGTGGTTCATCGAGTGGACATACTCGCCGACCGACTTTTTTGAGCAGCCCCGTCTAATCCGACATAAGCATTGTGACTTAGCCATCGAGGAGGGGAAAGTCAAAGCCAAGATCGACCTCACCTTCGGCGATCCCCGGCTTACGCTTCGTAGCGAGTTGGACACCTACCTGAACAACCTGTTCATCGGTGCGCAATTGGAGTCCCACAAGCAATTCGAGTTGTTGCCGTCCTCCGTCTGTCGTGAAAGACCGGGCGGAGGGAGAGACATCTTTGTAGAAGTCTCGGAGTTGGTTATGGTGGCCGATATCCACGCAGACCTCGAGGTCACAGACAAAGACGGCAGAGTCATTGCCGACAGCAGGGCAGAGAGGATCAAGCGGACGGAATCCCTGGCTGATCTTGCAGCCAAGCACGGCGGTACCGACGAGACAGCCCGGAAGATCCTCCAGAGCTATCACAACGCAAGCAAAGACCAGAGTAACCTATTCGTCCACCTGTACGAGATTAGGGATGCTCTGAAGACACGCTTCGCTGGTGAAGCCGAAGCCAGGCGAGCATTGAAAATCCCGAAAGCGAACTGGAGTGCCTTGGGTAGGTTGTCCAACACCGAACCCCTGAAACAGGGCCGACACCGCGGCGAGAAGTCAGAGTTGCGGAATGCCAAAACGGAGGAAGTAGATGAGGGTATGGCTGCTGCACGGATGATGATTGAGAATTATCTCAAATACCTCGACGGCACACTGTAGGGGTTAGAAGGGTCGTCCATATAGGGGGATACGGGACTCCTGGGGTCGGACCTACACATTTTCACATTCTGTCCGGAATCGCATAGGGGGAAGAAGGCAATCGGTGTGCAGAGCACACCCTACCGCTGTCGCCCGATCGTTGGTCCCATTTGTCTTTCACCTCCAGCCTGCCGCGTGCGCGGACGGGCTCGCTCGACTGCCATTGTGGCAGTTTCACGCGGGCGTCGCGCCGGGATTCTGCGCCGTCTAAAAATCACCGCCTGTAAACCCTTGTGCGGCCAGGGTCTGCCATCGCTCCCGCCGGGATACGAAAGAGTCTTGCGGTGGCACGGCATTTGCTGATCTGTGAACTAACGTGCCTGTCTGATAGCCAGGCAATGCGAGATGTATCGTTCAACAGCAACTATTGGCTTTTGAATGGACAAATGCAGCCGGTATTGTCACCCCCGCGAAAGCGGGGGTCCAGGAATGTCGCGAAAAAGCCTGGATTCCCGCTTCGCGGGAATGACAGAGTCGGTTCCGTGTTTCGATTAGCCGTTCAATCATCAGTAATTCATTCGGAGGATTCCTCATGGCGAGTGTCGCTCAGATCCAGGCCAATCGGTCCAATGCGCGGAAGTCCACCGGGCCGCGTACGCCCCAAGGGAAGACGGTGGCGTCTCAGAACGCGGTCAAACATGGGCTCCTGGCCGAACAGGTGGTGATCAAAGGAGAAGACCCGGCCCAATTCGATCTCTACCGCGAGGGGATGCTCGATGAGCTGGCCCCGGTCGGGGCGGTGGAGGCGATGCTGGCCGAGCGGGCGGTGAGCCTCTCCTGGCGGCTGCTACGGGCCGAGCGGCTGCAAGGCGCCGTCTTTGCGACGGTCTACCGCGAGAACGCCAACGATGTGGTGCTCTGGCCCAAGCATGGGCTGCCGATCCAACCCGGTCCGGGCGAGGACGAGGTGGTCCTGGGACAGGTGGTGATAACGGATTTCGCCCGCGCCCAGGTGCTGGATCGGCTGCTGGTGTACGAACGGCGGATCGAGAGCAGCCTGTACCGGACGATGGCCCAACTGCGTAAGGAGCGGGAAGCACGACAGGCACGCGCGACGGCAGCCCAGCCAAAAGAAGTCCTGCGTTCGGAGGGCAGCCTCCCGGCGGGTCAGGAGTCCGCGGCGCCGGCGGAATTGGCTTCGTTTGGCGCGGAATCATCGTCGGAGGGAACGTCAAGTGCGACGTGTCAGGCTCTGGGCGGCGGCCCTTGCGACTTCACACTTCAAACATCACACTTCAAACTCCAAGAGAAGATAACGCCTTACGGCGTCACTACGAACCCGCCGGCCGCCACGGTGAGCTGCCATTGCGAGGCATCGGAACAAGTGTTTGAAACGAACCCAATCATGGGCGGCCCGGCGCCGTGCGAAGAAGCAGCTCACGGCTCGATTGGCGGTGCGAAGTGTGGTATATCTGTGCCTTGGATGGACGGTGCGGCAGGCGGGTCGAGGTTACATGGGGACTGTCAACATAGTAAAGAGGAGATGGCACATGGCGCACGAAATGATTTTGACGGCGCGTAAGAGCCTATCGGTCACTGCGGTGGTAACGATGCTCCTGATCGCATCCGCGGCCGGGCAGGCTCCGGCCGGAGAACCGAATCATTCTGGCGACTACTTCGCGATCCAGGTGGTGGACAGCCGGACAGGCCGGGGCGTGCCCCTGGTCGAACTCAGGACGACGAACTGCATCCGCTACTTCACCGACAGCAACGGGATCGTCGCGTTCCTCGAGCCGGGCCTGATGGACAAAGAGGTCTTTTTCTTCGTCGAGAGTCACGGCTACGAGTACCCCAAGGATGGCTTCGGGTATCGCGGCGTCAGGCTCCGCACAACCCCTGGCACGACAGCGGTCGTCAAGATCGACCGGATCAACATCGCAGAGCGTCTGTACCGCGTCACAGGCCAGGGCATCTACCGCGACAGCGCCCTGGTGGGTCGCCCCGTCCCGCTGAAGAATCCAGTCCTAAACGGCCAGGTCATCGGCCAGGACTCGGTGGACACGTGCCTCTACCACGGCCGGCTGTTCTGGACGTGGGGCGATACCGGCCGGCCGTCGTATCCGCTCGGCCACTTCGCGATGGCAGGCGCGGTGTCCGACCTGCCCGGGCGCGGCGGTCTCGCCCCTGCGGTCGGCGTCGATCTCGACTACTTCGTCGACAACGACGGCTTCAGTCGGCCCGTCGCCCGTCTGAAGGAGCCCGGACTCGTCTGGCTCGACGGCTTTCTCGTCGTCCACGACAACGACGGTCGGGAGCGGATGGTCGCCAAATACGCCCGGCTCAAGGACCTGGGGCACGTGCTGGAGCGAGGCCTGATGGTCTTCAACGACGACACAGGCTCCTTCGAGCCGATCGTCCGGTCGGACCCGAATCTCCTGCCCTATCCGGATTTCGGGCACGCGTTCCATGTCGAGGTCGAAGGCCGGCCGTACTACTACTTCGCGCTGCCCTTCCCGCTGACCGTCCGCATGCGAGTGGAGGCAGAATGGGACAACGTGATCGATCCGAATCGTTACGAGGTCCTGACCGCTTCGCAGGGCGGGCGGCCTCGCTGGGTGACATTCCGGGACATCGCAGGAAACGACGCCTCCGCACGAGCCCGTGTCACTGAGGCTCTCAAGCAGGAGAAGAAGGACGCTCGCTTCCTCGACGTGGACTCGGGCAAGCAGGTCACTCCCCACGGCGGGAGCGTCTACTTCAACGCCCACCGGCGCAAGTGGATCGCCCTCTTCCTGCAAATCGGCGGCGAGAGTTCCTACCTGGGCGAGGTCTGGTATGCCGAGGCGGATACGCCGGTTGGGCCGTGGGCCTACGCTCGCAAGGTCGCGACGCACAACAAGTATTCGTTCTACAACCCCAAGCACCACCCCTATTTCGACCAGGACGGCGGCCGGACGATCTACTTCGAGGGCACCTACTCGTGGACCTTCTCCGGCTCGGAGGAGCGGGCCACGCCGCGATATGACTATAACCAGATCATGTACCGCCTGGACTTAGACGACCCCCGGCTGGTCCTGCCGGTCGCGGTCTATCAGGTGGCGGACGACCAGGACCGCGGGACATGCTTGCTGAGCGATGCCATCGCAGAACGCAACCAATGGGACGACGTCGAGTCCGTCGCGTTCTACGCCATCGAGCCAGGTCGAGGCGATGAATACCTGGTCTCGGTGTATGCGGAGAAGCTGCCCGATGGAAACACCCGCCTGACGACCGAGTCACAGGACACGTCGGCGAAGCCATTGTTCCGCGCGGTGCCGCCGACCGGGCAGGCGACTGCGAATCCGTGCATCGTGCCGCTCTACGAATACCGTCACGCCGCCTCCGGGCAGTTCCGCTACACAACACTGTCTCAACTGGACGAGCCCGGCTGGAAACGCGAAGAACAACCTCTGTGCCAAGTCTGGAAGGCACCCGCCGGTCCCCTGCTGCTCGATGGCAAGGCCAGACCCGTCAACGCTCTCTGACATATCAAGACCCGCTCACTCGCCGACGCGACGCAGATAGACCGCGACCTCGTCGCCGATGCCTTCCGGCCTCGCCCAGGTCCCGTCGCCGGCGGGTACGTAGACCGACTCCTGAAGCACGGTCCTTCCGCTCGCACAGTCGAGCCAGCGAAACGAGTATGTGCCCGCCGTCATGCCCTTGAGGCCCACCTGTGCCTGGGGCTTCGACGCGTAGATCATGTACGATCCACCCGGTCCCGCGAGCACATACTGCGTGCCGGCGTGCGCCAGCTCGTCGTGCGGCTCCATGGACGACCGATCCGCCACCATCTGGAAGAAGCGGACCACCGTGCCGCAGTCCTCCAGATCGCTCGCAGGCGTGCTCGCGATGTCCATCCCGAGGACCATCACCGAGGCGCCGCCCATCGCACAGGCCCAGCACTTGCGTCGCGACTCGGCGCCGGCGCCCCAGTCGGCGGCCTCGGAGAGATTCACGCTGTAGCGGCCTTTGGCCTCGCGCCGGGCTTGGACCACGCCCGCGTGCAGTTGCTCTGCGGTCTCGACGTTGTACTGAATCGCGAACTGGTCGATGCAGGGATCGTCGGCAAACTCGGAGAAATCCAGGCCGTCGTTCTTGTGCACCGCGATGACATGCCCTCGGTCGTCTGCGTCTCGGATGATCCTCGCGATCCGCCGGACCCGTTCGGCGCTGAGCTTCTCGCCGTACTCCTCCGCGACGCACCAGACCAGGTGCTTGTGGTGCTTGAACCGACTGACGAGCGTTTGGAGGAACTCCCGTTCTCGGTCGCCGACCTCATCGCCGGTGTTCCACACGAGGGCGTCGTCATCGTAGATAAAGAAGTAGATGACGATCCCGTGGCGATCCATCTCGGCGAACCACTGCTCCCACTGATCCAGGACCTTGGCGTTCATGCCCTGGGCCGGGTCGTTGCGGATGAAGGGATTGTGGGTCGCGTCGCCATCGCCGCCGTGCGAGCGGATCGCCATCAAGTAGATGCAGTTGGCGCCGGTGGGCACGAGCTTCTCGATCAGTTGCATCTGGTCGCCGGCTCGCGTGCCGTCGGGATTCAGCGTGCCCCGGTAGAGGAACCCTTCCGGGTCTCCCGGCCCGCACAGGAACAACGGCGGACGACTGGATCGGGGGGACGGGTCAGCGGAAGACACCGCGTGTCCCTTCGGTTCGACGACCGCGTCGAGAAGAAGTCGGAGGGCCTCGTTCTCTTTGTCCCGACCCTCGATTCGCGTGTCGTTCCAGCTCACGATCAGGTCCAAGCTCGGGAAGACCACGACCGCGCGCATGCCGCCGTGCCCGAAACAGCCGAATGCGTCCGTCGGGGCATCAGGCCAATGCCGGAGGCCTTCGCGGTCCACACCGTTGACCCACCACAGCCAGCTATAGCTGCCCATGTGGTCGGTCTGGTTGTCCGGGATCTGTCGCGAGCCGAGACTCCGCTGGCCGGGGATCATCTCCGCGGCCTTGTCCCCTGCCCGCGGGATCGAGTTCGGCAGGGGACTGGTCACGGCCATCTTTGCGTGCTCGGGACTGAGCAGTTGCTTGTCGCCCCACCGGCCGCGGTGGAGATACAGCAGGCCGAACCGCGCGAAGTCACGAGGGGAAATCGCCAGCCGGCCCGGACGGTCGTCGGCCCCGAAGGCCAGAAACGTCGGGTCGTCCTGGCAGCCGATCAGGTCCGTCAGCAGCGGATGGAAGACCTGCGAATCCACGGTCGCGTGCGAGGCTCCGTAGACCTTCGCGAACAGCGCGTCGACGAACAAGGCCATTTGCCAGTCGTTGTAGGCGTACGCGGCGCCGGGCTCCTCGACGAGGCCGTAGCAGGAGATCTGGTTGGCCATGTGCCGCCAGGTGATCCGGGAGTCCTTGTGTCCCAGGCTCGCGTTGATCTGCTGGAGCCGGGGCTCCCACTGGCACACAGGCTCGTCGAGACCGGAGACCCGCCCGTCCTCGACCGCTCTGAACAGGAAATGGGCATAGACGGGCTTTGCCGCCGAGGCGACATCCATCCGCCGGGCGGGATCGCCCCAGGAGTAGACCATGTACCCGTGTCGAATGACGCAGCCGAACCCGCCTGCGAAGTCGCTGAAGGCATTGAGCCTGTCCGCGGAGAGCTCGACCTCCGCAGGCGATCTTGTCGCCCACTCCCGGCCCGGAAAGGCCGGATCGGGCGCAGACGCCATACTGCTCACGCAAAGGACGATAACGGTCAACATATGCCATGTTCTCATGCCGGGACTCCAGCAAGCACGAAATCCGAATGTCGAAATCCGAAACAAATCCAAAGGCCCCAAACTCAAATGATCGAAACGCTGACGCCCATCGCAGGTGCCGTCTTGAATTTTGAATTTACGTCATTCGTGCTTGTTTCGGATTTCCATCGCGGCCGGCCGCGACGGCTAGTTTTCCTTCAGCACGAAGTCGTCGTACTCGACCTCGAATCGCAGCTTGTGCCTGGCCTCTTCCGCCGCCAGCGACAGGAACAGGTGCCGGAGAGCGTCGTCCGGCGCCACGGCGGCCAGATCCGAGTACAGCTTGAACGCGGCCTTTTCTTTCTTCATCGCCAGGACGAGGGCCTGGGCGTAGTCCATCTGTGCCGAGGGCTTCTCCGCGACGAGATAATCGGCCAGCCCCAGGCTCTGGACCTGCTTCGCGCCGGTTCCGAACGAGTAGTCGCCTCGCTTGACGGCCTCCAGCTTCGCTCGATGCCCCCGCTCCTCCGCCGCAAACTCCTCGAACGCCTTCTTCATCGCCGGCGTCTCCATCCTGGCCGCCAGGGCGGTGTAGAACTCGCTGGCCTCGGTCTCCCCGGCAATCGCGAAATCCAGAACCTCGTTCACGCTCCCGAATGTCTTGCCCATGGTACCCCCTGTCCTTTTCCCGAATACGGTACGACGTTGTCGCA
>JAGOLX010000047.1 GCA_017993835.1 Phycisphaerae bacterium | reverse complement strand
TAGCATGCTGCTGGCAGAAAGCGCAAAATGCCCGACCCGAAGGGGCGGACTCCAAAGCAGTCCTACACACCACTGCCCAGCCGCCCGGCGGCTGGGCCACATGTGCCACCCCCACCCTCGGGGGTGTCTTTCCCTGCCGAATGTCATTGCGAGGAGCCCCGCGACGAAGCAATCTCAACCTCCCGAGCACGAGATTGCTTCGCTGCGCTCGCAATGACATGCGCCTGCTGCGACCCGTTCTTTCCCCAGCTACACCTACAGGATGCCTTGGCTAGGTCTATTATACCTATTCGCCAGAATAGTGTCTACCGCTTTAGCAGAAAGGAGGGATTTTCTCGGAATCTCGCTTTTTTTTCCTCTGGCGAGGGGCTTCAGAATCGCGGGTTGAGCACGTCCAGGCACCGGACGATGACCTCGTGTTTGCTGGAGACGCCCACCTTGGCGTAGAGCATCCGCAGAACCAGCTTGACCGCCGGCACTCCGACCCCGAGGCGCTGGGCCTTCTCGTCCGTCGTCCCGACGCCCTTGAACAGCAGCGCGACCACCTGCGTCTCTCTGGGGGAGAGGCGGAAGACCTTGCGCAGCGTATCGAGTTGTTCGTCCGTCAGTTTCACGCGAAGATCCCGTGCTGATTCCGAGCTGAGGGCGGGTCGTCCCCCTGAGGCACTCCTCCGCGATTCGCGGCACCCGCCAACGGAGGGAATGCTACCGGTCCGCGGGCGGGATGTCAAGATCGGTGCAGCGCGCTGCTTTCCCCAGCCGGGGGCGGCTGGGCTACATGACGCTGCTGGAGATCGAGCCGAACCATCCGATGGTCGCCCCCCTCGCGGCGAGTCTGAACAAGGCCTGCTCCAATGGACAATGGGGCAGCACGTTGAACAACGCCGCTGCGATTGCTGCCTTGGCCCGCTACCAGGCTACCACGAGCGGCGACTTGCCGCAATTTGCAGGGACCATTCAGGCCGGTGGCGGAGAGCCGGTCGCGTTCACCCAGGACGAGCCCGTGTCGCTGGAGGTTCGCGATGCGTCGGAGCCGGTCCGGATTGCCTCGGAGGGAGAGGGCACGTTCTACGTGGTCGCGACGAGCAAAGGATTGATCCGGGATGATCTGGTCGAACCTTACGAGCGCGGGCTCCACGTCGAACGTCGTTGGCTGGACCGCGAGGGCAATCCCGTGGACGCGAACAACCTCGCAGTGGGCGACCTCGTCCGGGTCGAGATCGTCATCAGCACGAACGGCCAGCCCGTCCACAACATCGCGGTGGTGGACGCACTGCCCGGCGGGATGGAGGTGGAGAACCCGCGACTGGCTACGTCCGTCGGAATGGATGGGCCCGCCGAGAGTCAACCCGACCATGTGGAGTTCCTGGACGACCGCGTCGTGCTGTTCTGCACGGCCGAGTCCGAGCTTGCGGTCTATCGGTACGCCCTTCGCGTGATCGCGGCGGGTGAGTTCTCCCTGCCCGCCATTCAAGCATCGTGCATGTACGACCCGATGGTCGCCTGCCTGGGTGCGACCGGTCGTGTGACGGTTCGCAATCGGTAGGTCGAGAGTGGATGCGAAGTGAGATGGATGTGAGAAGGCTGGTCAAGGTCCTGAAATGTCTGTCTGCCGCAGCGGGCCTTTCGTTAGTCGTCCTGGCGATCGGGTTCGGGCTTGTCTGGCATCTGTACCCGTTCCCCGTCGAGCGCCTGGGCCAGCGGGCCACCAGTCCCATCGTGCTCGAAGTGAAGGGCAGACCCATGCTGAGCCTCGTCGGTCCCGACGACCAGTGGCGGTTCCCCGTCTGTCTGGCCGACGTGTCGCCGTGGTTGATCCAGGCGACGATTGCGGTCGAGGACGAGCGGTTCTTCACCCATCCTGGCGTGGACCTGGCGGCCGTCGTCCGCGCGGTCGGGCAGAACCTCTTCGCAGGACGGATCGTGTCCGGAGCCAGCACGCTGGACATGCAAATCTGTCGAATGATGGACAATAGGCCGCGCACGTGTCGGGCCAAGCTCGTCGAAGCATTTTGGGCGCTCCAGTTGAATCGCCTGATGAGCAAAGACGGGATCATGGAAGTCTACCTGAACGTCGCCCCCTACGGCGGCAATCTGCGAGGAGTCGAGTCGGCTTCGCTGAAGTACTTCGGCAAGAGGGCGAAGGACCTGTCTCTGGCGGAAGCCGCGCTGCTGGCGGGTCTGCCCCAGTCGCCAAGCCGCTATCGGCCCGACAGGAATCCCGACGCCGCGTTGGGTCGCCGGCGGGTCGTCCTCCGCAACATGTTCGAGAAAGGTCTGATCACCGAGGGGCAATTCACAGACGCCGTGTCCTGTCCTGTCGTATTATGTCCCTCGAATGTCACGTGCGTCCACAACCAGATCGCGAGAGCCGAGCGCCGAGCGACGCGCGACGCTTCTTTTCCCATCCGACGGGCGATGCACGCCAGCTTCCTGGCTCTGAGTCGTCGGCCGGCGGGGGGACGCACGACAATCGACCTGGACATCCAGGACCAGGTCCAGAGACTGGCGAGGGATCACCTCGCGACACTGCCGGAGGGCACGGAACTGGCGGTCGTCGTCATCGATGTCGCGGAATCGGCCGTCGTGGCCGTGCTGGGCTCGGGCAATCCCGCCGATCCCGTCGATGGCCAGGTGAACGGCGTGGTTGCGTGTCGCAGCCCCGGCTCGGCGCTCAAGCCCTTCCTCTACGCGACCGCTTTCGAGATGGAGCGTCTCAACGGGGATTCCATCGTGTACGACATTCCCATCTCTCGCGGCGCGTGGACGCCATCGAATTTCGACCGGACGCACACGCCGCAAGTCACTGCCGCCGAGGCGCTGCGGAGATCGTTGAATGTCCCGGCAATCCTGGTGGCCGAGGGGGTTGGCTTGGCCCGCTGCTGCGGCGTGTTGGAGGCCGTCGGGGTGCGTCTGCCGCCGGATGCACAACAACGCGGCGGCCTGGCCTTGGCGGTCGGCGGGATCGACGTGAGTCTACTGGACCTGACGAACGCGTACGCGACGCTGGCCCGCGGTGGCGTTCGGCGGCAGCCGCGGCTGTTCGCGGACGAATCGAGCGAAGCGGTCCGCGCCCTGAAGCCCGAGGTCTGCGCTGCGATCAGCGACATCCTCTCCTCTCGAAAACGTCCGCCCGCCGACCTCCGCGAAGGGGCCGGTGACAGCATTCCCTGGTTCATGTGGAAAACGGGGACCAGCTCCGGCCGCAGGGACGCCTGGGCGGTCGGCCACAATTATCGCTATGCGATTGGCGTGTGGGCGGGGCGATTTCGTGGGACCGGCCGGCTGGAGTACGTCGGAGCCCAGGCAGCCGAGCCGGTCCTGGCCAGGCTGTTCAGCCTGGCATCGCTCCGACTGGATTCGGACCCGCCCAGGCCCGAAGCGATCCGCGTCCGCAAGCCGCTCGCGTTGCCGAAGGAAGTGGCCGAAGACGTGCGGATCACCACTCCCGGCGACGACGAGACGTTCATCGCCTGCGGCGAGACTGCGGTCGTCCGTGCGTCGGCCAACCGGGACGACGGGAACTCGTGGTCTCTCAGCGGCAAGCTCGAGGGCACAGGCCAGGTGCAGCGACTTGTCCTCAGGCCGGGAGTATATGAACTCCGCTGCGTGGGCCGGCAAGGGGCGCCGTCCACGGTTCGGTTCTCCGTGTGCCCGAGCTCCTGATGCAAGCGGACCTCAATCCAGAGGGCGGTAATTCACGCCCAGCAGTTCGAGACGTTTGACGTGATCGGCCAGACGGGCGGTGAACTCGGCATAGTCGCGGCCTTCCCGGGACGACCACAAAACCTCCGCAAGAGCGGCGGCGCGAGGATAGGTCATGTACTCGCGGCGTCTGCGGTCGGCAATGTACTCGCCCCAGAGTTGTCCCTGTCCGCCGAGCACATGCCTGGCCTGGGCGGCGTCGAGCGCCTCCGGGACGGGTTCGAACTCGTAGACCTTCTGCAGGGGAATGAGGCCGCCGATGGCCCGCGGCTCGGTCTGGGTCGGGCCCTGGTAGTAGTCGAAGTACGTGTGTGACGTGGGGGCCATGACGACGTCGTGTCCGGCCTGGGCGGCAGTGATACCGCCGGCGGTGCCTCGCCAGCTCATCACGATCGCGCCGGGCGCCAGGCCTCCCTGGAGGATCTCGTCCCAGCCGACGAGCTGTCGCCCGAGCTTCGTTAGGAATGCATCCATCTGTCCGATGAACCAACTGTGCAGTTCCGTCTCGTCTTTCAGTCCCAGGCGGCGGATCATCGCCTGCATTTCCTCGCTCTGCTTCCAGTGGGCGATATTCGCCTCGTCGCCTCCGATGTGGATCTGCCGGCTTGGAAACAGCGCCGCCACCTCGGCCAGGACGTCCTGCATGAACGCTGCGCTCTCGGGACGTGGGGCCAGGACCCTCTCGTTGGCCGTCCAACGTTCCTCTATGGGCAGGCTGGTCAGCTTCTCAGGGTACAGACCCAGACGGGGGTACGAGACGATCGCGGCGCCGGTGTGGGCGGGCATCTCGATCTCCGGCACGATCGTGACGTGTCGGTCTGCGGCGTAACGCACCAGCCTGCGGATGTCGTCCTGGGTGTAGAATCCGCTCGGGCGTCGGCCGTCGGCGGTTCCCTTGCCCTCCTGCAGGGTGGTGAAGTCCATCTTGGTTCCGACCTCGACCAGCAGCGGATACTTCTTGATCTCGATGCGCCAGCCCTGGTCGTCGGTCAGGTGGATCTGCAGGCGGTTGAACTTGTGCAGAGCCATCACATCGATGTATCGCTCGACATCCGCGACGGGGATGAAATGGCGGGCGGGGTCGATCAGCAGGCCGCGCCAGCGAAAGCGGGGGCGGTCCGTGATTCGCACGCATGGCACCGCCCACTCAATCCCCTCGACTGGCTTCGGACTGAACACGGCGGTCGGCAGAAGCTGGAGCAGCGTCTGTCCGGCGTAGAACAACCCGGCCGGCTCGCTCGCAAGGATCGTGACGGACTGGGGAGTCACATCCAGTTCGTATCCCTCGTCGCCGAGTCGCTCCTTCAACAATGGGTCGATCCTCATTCGAAGGATGTTCGTGGGCGAGGGCGACTGTCCGACAAGAGCGAGTCGCCAGCCCATGGGCCGACTCAGCATCTCAACGAGCTTCGACGCCTCCGCAGCGGCCTGTCCCTCCGCTACGACCTGTGTCGCAGGGGCGATGCGGAAAGACCCGTCACGACGTTCGACGGACGCAGGCCGGGGGAGCAGATTTACCACGTCAGTGGCGGGCCCGCCAGCCGCCGCCAGCGCCGAGGACGTGGATGTGATTGCAGCCACTACAGAGATCCATACCGTAGCATTCATTGTCGGCTCCGAAGGACTGTCGAGGGATGTTATGGCGCCGCGGGTTCCGTCTCGGTCTCGAATGCGAACTCGCCATTCTCAACGGACCAGTCCAATCCGAAGAAACCAACGGCTACGTTTTCTGAGCTTCGGGCGTCAGTTCCGCCGGGACGAGTGACCAGGCAATCCGGATAGCGGACAGACGACACGAAGAGCGACACGGGATAGGCGGCCCTCATGCCGGCCGGTCCGCTGCCGCCGATGACCACGACGGAAGCGACGTCACTGTCCGGTCGCGGGTGGACGAAAAGGACCGAGAGATCGTCGCCACGGAAGGTGCGGTCTCCCACCTGCACTTTGCCCCGACGGACCTGCACGGGACTGTCGCCGACCAGGGTAGTCCAGGCTCCGTTCGTCTCGGCATTGCCGTAGAGGACCACCGTGCGATCCGGATAGCGCGAGGGCGAGAAGGCCGAGTCCTGCATGATCTCCACGGACCCGTTCCCGCGATACCAGAAGGTCTCGGCGTCGTATCGCGCCTTGCCGAGGGACCAGGTGTTCTCTTCAGGAGTCCCTTGAGTGCCGTAGACGAACAGAAATCGGTGCTTCAGTTCGTCCTTGGTCGCGCCGTATCGCCGGGGACCCTTGCTCCGTGCGGACGGTGTCTCGACGGTCTGCCAACGGTCATTCTGCCGGGTGAACCACAGCGAGCCGGCGCCGGTCGGGTAGGGGATGTCGGGCAGGGTCTGGCCGTCGAGGTCCACGGTGATCGGTTCCTTCACGAACAGAGGTGAGATGTCCAGGCGCAGGACCGCGACGTTCTCGGTAGTCCCTTTGAACAGTCGCTTGTTCGGCCAGAGCTGGACATGCGCCTTGCTCAGGTCCAGATGGCGGATCTGGCCTTCGATCGCGAGCCAGTGACAGCGGCTCGAAACGCCCGGATTGGCGGTGACGAACTCGACCTCGCGGACGGCCGACGAGGAGGACAGCGCGTGACGTGCGAACCAGTCGAACATGAAGGGCCAATCCACGCAGGCGGTCCCGCCGTCGTCATATGCGTTGCCCCACCAGTGCCCCATGCCGGGCTCCTCATGGTAGGTCCAGTCGTGATGGAATCCCTGGAGGACCTGGGTCATGGTCCGAGCCTCCTCTGCGGGGACGTTGTCGTCGCCGCCGCCGTGCAGGATGTAGACGCTCTGCTGCTTGAGATTGGCCGAGAGCGCGACGGTATCCTGCGCCTTGCGGCAGCGGGCCAGCAGGAGTCCCATGGGGGAGTCGTCCTCGCTCTCGCCGCGAGGTCCGCCATAGGAGGAGCGGGAGAGCCACCCGGCGCTGGGTCCTATCGCGGCGAAGCAATCCGGGTAGGTGACGCCCAGGTGCCAGGTTCCATGCCCGCCCATGGAGTGACCTGTCAGGTAGATGCGGGAGGGATCGTGTCGGAGCGACTGCTTGGCGATTGCGAGCACCTCCATGGCGTCCATCCGCCCGAAATCCTCCCAGTCGTACCCGTAGGGCCGACGGTTCGTCGGGGCGACGACGTGACACCATGTCTTCGGCGAGTAAGAGGCAGCCTGTCCGGCGGCATCGACGCCCGCACCGTGGCAGGACAGCACGATGGCCGGCGCCGGGTCGTCCGGAGACGCAGGCACGGCGGGCCGGAGGGCGAAATACTGCACGCTGCCGTCGATATCGCTCACGAACGTGATCTTGCGGTGCTGATCCGGCCGGCGGATCTCCAGACTCAGCGGCATGCTGTGACACAGGTCGCCGTCGGGTCCGTGCAGTTCGAGCGTTCCTTCGATTCGTCCCTCGCCGGCGGGAGCCTCCGCTTGAATGCGGAATGCCACCTTGCGAACGGTCAAGGGGATGACCGCCGGGACAGGCGTGGCCTTGCCCGCCACTCCCGAGGCTCGCAGGACGAGCGTGAACCCCGTCGCCGGCTCGGGCGTCGCGTTGACGACCACCACAGCGCCCCAGGCGTCGCTCTCTTCTGCGACCACCAGATCGGGCAGAGTGAGGTCCTCGCGATGCAGGAAGACCGGCGCGGGCGGCTCGTACAGCCGGACCTTCATCGCGCCCCGTCCGGTCCTGAGGAACAGGGAATTCGTCCCCTCGTGCAGGAGCACGGGCAGGTGCATATAACCGGCGTTATAGATGTCCCCCCCGCGAGGCTCTCCGTTCACGTAGGTCGTACTCTGGCCGGAGGTATTCAGGATGAGCACTTTCTGCCTATCCGACACGATCGGTGCGTAGAGATAAGACCCGCGTCCCGCGACGGCGCCGTCGGGACCGAACTCAACGGCCGTCCACTGCTGCGGCCGGGCTCCCTCCACGGTCTGGCCTTCCTGTGGGTGGAACTCCGCGAGGGTGCCGTCCACGAGCTTGCTGCGAAGCGGATCGTCCTGGCCGCGGGCCCCGAACCACGGCGGTCCCCCGCGTCCTCGCTCGCCTCGCGTTGTCAACAACAGGCCGGACTTGGGTGAGAACGACGTATCTTCCGGAGAGCCCCCTGCTGCCTGCCCGAACGCGCAGGAATTCGATATCGCCAGCAGAACCGCCAGACCACAACCGATGAAGAGCCCTCTGGGCATCGTTGCCTTCTCCTTCCGGGACATACAGTTTCCAATCGACGGCCCCTGGGCTGCGGCATTCCGCCATCGCCTTTGCCTCGGGGCGTGCCGATTGTATCGCATGTCGCGTCATGGGGAAAGCGTCAAAGAGCGGCGCGTCCTTACCACCGCGGGTGGTGACGGTGATAGGGGGGATGATGGTGCCAGTAAGGTCTCGGCGGCGGGGGAGGCGCGACCTCGATCACTTCGATGACCGGGGCGGGAGGACCGTAGACGACATGACGGGGTCTCGGCGGGCCGTACTCTTCGTAGGCAACCATGCAGCCGCCCACAGAAAAGGCGGCGGTCAGGACGATGGCAATCAGCAGTGTCTTTCTCATATGCACACCTTCTCGAATCCGGCCGTTCCCTATAGCGGCCTTCACAGATAAAAGGCAGCGGGAGGGCGGATGGTAACGCCGATTGAGGGCCGCGACTTGAACGGGGGCAGTGCAGGTGATAGCATACCTACTGGTCCGACGAAGGCATCCAAAGGCACCGGGGAACAAGGCCTATGAATAGACGCGACTTCCTGATTCGCTCTCTGGCAATCTGTGCGGGCGCCTGCATCGAGAGGGCGAGGGCGGCAGCGGGTCCTGGAGGCAAGCCCAATATCCTGTTTCTCTTCGCCGATGACCAGCGGGCCGACACGATCGGCGGTCTGGGGAATCCGCACATCCGGACTCCGAACCTGGACAAGCTGGTGGCGTCGGGTTTTGCCTTCCGCAGCAACTACTGCTTCGGGGGCAACAGCGGCGCGGTCTGCGTGCCCAGCCGGGCCATGCTGATGAGCGGCAAAACGTGGTTCCATATCGACACCGCCTCTCTCAAAGACGCCAAACTACTGCCGGAACTGCTGCACGAACACGGCTATGTCACCTTCGCCACCGGCAAGTGGCACAACGGCGAGACTTCCTGGCTGCGGGCCTTCCAACGGGGGCGGAACGTCTTCTTTGGCGGCATGTCGGACCACACCAAGGTGCCGGTCAGAGACCTCGGCCCGGACGGGAAGCTGACCGCACCTCGCACGGGCGAGAAGTTCTCCAGCGAGCTGTTTGCCGACGCAGCGATCGAGTTCCTTGAGAATCACGACGCGGAGAAGCCGTTCTTCGCGTATGTGGCCTTCACCGTGCCGCACGATCCGAGGATGCCGCCGGAGTCGTTTCGGGAGATGTACTATCGGGACTTGCCCCCCGTGCCCGCGAACTTCTTGCCCCAGCATCCGTTCGATAATGGCATGATGAAAGGCGGTCGCGACGAGAATCTGGCGTCCTGGCCTCGGACCGAGGCGGTCATCCGCGATCAGCTCGCAGAGTATTACGGAGCCATCACACACCTCGACGGCCAGATCGGCCGGATTCTCGAAACGTTGAAACAGACGGGCCACGCGGACGATACCGTTATCATCTACGCCGCCGACCAGGGACTGGCCCTGGGCAGTCACGGCCTGTTGGGCAAGCAAAGCGTTTACGAGCACAGCATGCGATGCCCGCTGATCTTCTCCGGTCCCGGTATTCCCACGGGCCAATCGACTCGGGCGTTCACCTATCTGCTGGATATCTTCCCGACGTTGTGCGATGTGACCGGTATTCCGGCTCCTCGCGATCTGGAGGGCGAGAGCCTGCGGCACCTGTGGGAGGGCAAGAAAGAGCGGGTGCGCGACTCGGTGTTCCTGCCGTTTCTCGATATCCAGCGAGCCGTGCGGGACGAGCGATGGAAACTGATCTGCTACCCGAGGATCAGCCATATGCAGTTGTTCGATCTGCAGAACGATCCGGATGAGACGACCAACTTGATCGACCGACCCGAATCTGCGCAGCATGTCCAACGCCTGCTCGCATTGATGCGACAGTGGCAGGCCAAAGTCGGAGACACACTGGAGTTGCCCAGCGAAAGCAAACCACCCGAACTGGTGGATCTCACGGGGCGAAAACGCGTCCCAGACCAATGGCAGCCGGACTGGATTGTGAAGAAGTACTTCGATGGACCGTCGTGATCGTGACAAGGCAATGAGTTTCTGTTCTCGTAATCTGTTCGTTCTTGCGATTCTGTCGGCCGGCTCTGCGGCGTGGGGAGCGGACGGGACGGCTCTGTTTGCCGATATGCAGTTCCGGCGGGGTTTTCTGCTGAGCTATCCCGATTCCTCCAGGGGGCGTGCGGTGGAGGCGGTTCTGACGCTCGGGGACGCGAACAACGTCCCCGCCTGGCGGCTGTGCCAGTGGGCGACGAAATACAGTCTGGCCCAGGCTGCCTGTGTCCCAGGAGAGGCCGGCGACCGGTCCTACGAGAACCAAGGGAAGAGAGTCGTCGTCGGAGGGCCGGGCTCTCCGAACCGCGATCTGATCCTCGACATACGCGGCAAGGTGGAATATGGCGCGAGCGCCCGCAAGCCGGGGGAGAGCTGGCCACATCTGCTCATCGAGCAGGACGCGGCGGTGCTCTATCCGCTGGACGAACTGGATGGCATCCGACTGGCGATCACTCTGCGGCTTGTGCACTGTGTGAATCACATCCCGGCGGGGCAGTACGACCCCGGCCTTCATGCAGCCCAGTTCCAGATGTTCTTCATCGTCAAGAACATCGCCCCGGCGTCGCAGGATCGAGGCGATTACTTCTGGTTCGGCGTGCCGTTCTTCGACAGCCGACACGACATCCCGCCCGCCTACATGGCCCGGGACGCGGGCAAGGGCGATGCGACAGGCAAGTTCATCTACACCCTCGATGCGAGATCGCTGGGGATTGCTCCGCTGAGCGACGGTCGATGGATTGTCGTGCAGGCGGACCTCCTGCCGTTCATTCGAAGCGGCCTGCAGGAGGCGGTGAAGAGGGGGTACCTGAAGGACGCGACCCTGCACGGCTACGCGGTCGCGAACATGAATCTCGGGTGGGAGATCCCGGGCACGTTCGACGCCGCGATTCAGGTTCGCGATCTGGATATCTCCGCAATTATTCGATAGTGCAAGTTGTTGAGTCACAACCACTTGCAGTTGTTTCCACTCTTGTCTGCTGTTTTTAATTGACAAATTCAACTGAACAATTTAATTATGTAATAGTATCCGTAGTAAGAAAGGACATACGGATGAAGAGAAAGCAGAGAAAAGACGCAGTCGAAACTCGCCAGCGTCTTCTGACGGCAGCCGCCGAGGTGTTCGCCCGGAAGGGATTCTGGGAGGCCACGCACGCGGAGATCTGCGAGAAGGCCCAGGCGAACATCGCCGCCGTGAACTACCACTTCGGCAGCAAGGAGAATCTCTACGTCGAGGCATGGAAACACTCCTTCGAGGAGTCGATCAAGGCCCATCCCCCGGATGGCGGGGTGGAGCCTACCGCGCCCGTGGAGGAGAGACTGCACGCGCGAATCCTGTCTGTGATGCGGCGGATTGCCGATCCCCAGACCCATGAGATCGAGTTGATACACAAGGAGATGGCCAATCCCACCGGCCTTCTCATGGAGCCCATGAGGAAGGCGATTGAGCCGATTGAACAAGGCTTCCGGTCGATCGTGCGTGAACTCCTGGAGGAGGACGCGAACGAGCAACGCGTGAACCTGTGTCAGATGAGCGTCATGACCCAGTGTTTTGATCCCATGATGCGCTCGCGATTTGCCAAAACGATGCCCAAACCTCGCCCTCCCGGCCTTCCGTGCAGCGTTGAGGAACTGGCCCATCACATCACGCAATTCAGTCTGGCCGGGATTCGCGGTATCCGCGAACAGGCTCGGGGGAGCAAGACGCGTGGCAAGACAAGTTGGTTTAGAGGCAGAGGTACTCATGAGCAATCCGTGCAAGACCGTCGCAAATAGACCGTCACCATGGCTATGCGGATCGTTGGCTGTGTTGGTCCTGGCGGGGTGCGCCGTAGGACCTGGTTACGTCCCGCCTGAGCCTTCCGCATTGCCGGCTTGGCACGGTGAACTCAAGAACGGTCTGGCCGCCCAGCCGGCGGACCCCAATGCGCTCGCGTCGTGGTGGAAGGCGCTCGACGACCCGCAGTTGTCCGGCCTGATCGAGCGGGCTGTCGCGGGGAACCTGGATCTGAAGGACGCCCAGGCCCGCGTGCGTCAGGCCCGCGCCGCGCGGGGCGTGACCAAGGCCGGCCTGTTCCCGACCGTGAACCTCTCGGGATCGGATACCTGGAGCCACTCGCGCGGGGAACTGGGCACCGGTCGGACCACCGAAAACCATCATTTGGGCTTCGACGCCGGCTGGGAACTGGACCTGTTCGGCGGCGTCCGCCGGGCGGTTGAAGCCGCCGATGCGGACCTCCAGGCCGGCCAGGAGGAACTGAACGACACGCTCGTGAGCTTGCTGTCCGAGGTGGCTCTGAACTACGTCCAGATCCGGACCTGCCAGACGCAACTGGCCGCGGTCCAGGCGAGTCTGGAGTCCCAGGAGCAGACCTATCAGTTGACGGAATGGCAGCATCAGGCCCAATTGAGCGATGAGCTGGCGGTGCATCAGGCGAAGTACAACCTGGAGAGCACGCGAAGCCAGATCCCCGATCTGAAGTCCGCACTGAACGAGGCCATGAACAACCTGGCGGTGCTCCTGGGGGAACAGCCCGGCGCGCTGCACGAAGAGCTGGCGGCGCCGGCGCCGGTACCGGTGTGCGCCGGGGAGGTGGCGGTCGGCGTGCCTGCCGATGTCCTGCGTCAGCGGCCCGATGTCCGCAAGGCGGAGCGACAGCTCGCGGCGCAGACGGCGCGGATCGGTGTGGCCATGGCCGACCGGTATCCCAGGTTCTCTTTGACCGGCTCGATCGGGGGACAGGCGATGTCCCTGGTCTCCGGGACCTCCGCCACGATCAGCGGCGGGCCTCAGGTCACGTGGGCCATCTTCGACGGCGACGTGATCCGCTGGAACATCGAGCAGCAGAACGCCTTGCAGGAGCAGTATCTGATTCAGTACGAATCCGCGATCCTGAACGCTCTGGAGGAGGTGGAAAACGCGATGACCGCCTATGTGAACGAACAGGACAGGCGCCGGACCCTCGAAGCCGCGGCCGATGCGGCCCAACGCGCCGCGGAACTGGCGCTCTACGAGTACCAGGCCGGACTGACGGACTTCAGCGACGTGCTGGACGCTCAGCGTTCGCTCCTGTCGTTCCAGAACCAATTGGCCGAGAGCAACGGGGCCGTCACCTCCAATCTGATCCGTCTGTACAAGGCCCTCGGCGGCGGCTGGACCCCCCTCCATTCGTGAGCAACCCCCTTTGATACGGAGAGCACCTATGAAATCGACGAATGCACCCGAATCCCAGATCGCCCAGACTCTGGGGATCGATCCTTCCTCTGCCCGCAGGAGAGCGAGGAGAAAGCTCTGGCTCGTTGTGATCTTCCTGGTGGCGGTGTGCGCCGCCGCGGGATGGGCGTGGAAGGGCGGGTCGCCGTCCGATGTCCCCCGTTACGAGACCCAGGCCGTTCGCCAGGGGGATCTGACCGTCATCGTCACCGCCACCGGCAACCTGGAGCCCACCGTCGACGTGAATGTGGGCAGCGAGTTGTCGGGAATCCTGGAAACGGTCGAAGCGGACTATAACCAGAGAGTCACAGTGGGCCAGGTGCTGGCCCGCCTGGACACGACCAAGCTCCAGGCGGAGGTCACTCAATCGAAGGCGGCCCTGCAGGCGGCCGAGGCGAAGGTTCTGCAGGCTCAGGCCACGATTGCCGAGACCAAGAGCAAGCTCGAGCAGCTTCAGCGCGTCCGGGAACTGAGCAACAACAAGGTGCCCTCCCAGGCGGATTTCGACGCCGCACAGGCGAACTATGCCCGGGCCCTGGCGGACGAGGCCAGCGCCCAGGCGGCGGTCGCTCAGGCCAAGGCCACGCTCGAATTCAGCGAGACGGACCTGTCCAAGGCAGTGATCAAATCGCCCATCAACGGCGTGGTGCTGACCCGCCAGGTGGAGCCGGGCCAGACCGTGGCCGCGTCCTTTCAAGCCCCGGTCCTGTTCCAACTCGCCGAGGACCTCACCCAGATGGAACTGCACGTCGACGTGGACGAAGCGGACATCGGTCTGGTGAAGGAAGGCCAGGACGCGGAATTCACCGTCTCCGCGTATCTGGATCGGACCTTCCAGGCCAGGATCGTGCAGACCCGCTACGGTTCCGCGACCGTCGACGGCGTGGTCACCTACGAAACCGTGCTGAAGGTGGACAACAAGGACCTGGCCCTGCGTCCCGGCATGACCGCCACCGCGAACATCACCGTCCAGAAGGTCGAGAACGCGCTGCTGGTCCCCAGCGAAGCGCTGCGATTCTCGCCCCCCGCGCAGCAACAGAAGAAGTCCTCTCGCGGTCTGGTGGGCATGCTGCTCCCAGGACCCCCTCGGATGACGAAGTCCGAGGAGGTGGTGGATACGAACAAGAGGCAACAGACTGTGTGGGTCCTCCGGGACGGCCAGCCTGTGGCAGTGCCGGTGACCGTGGGCGCCACGGACGGGACCATGACCGAGATCGTGTCGGGCGAGATCCAGGCGGGGATGCCGGTGATCGTCGACACCGTGGAAATGGGGAGATGAACATGGTCGCCTCCACCCAGCAAGACAACCTGCCCCTGATCGAGCTGCAAGGCGTGACCAAGGTCTACGGCGAAGGCCAGGCGGCCATGCAGGCGCTGGCGGGAATCGATCTGCGGATTGAGCAGGGCGATTTCGTCGCGATCATGGGCCACAGCGGCTCGGGCAAGTCCACCTGTCTGAACATTCTCGGGTGCCTGGATTCCCCGACGAGCGGGTCCTACCGCTTCCAGGGCGTCGAGGTTTCGCAACTGACCCGCGACCAGCGGGCGAAGCTCCGGCGGCACTACCTGGGCTTCGTGTTCCAAGGCTACAACCTCCTGAAGCGGACCTCCGCCATTGAGAATGTGGAACTGCCCCTGATCTATCGCGGCGTGCCCGCGCGGGAACGTCACCAGACGGCGCGTCAGGTCCTGGCGTCCGTCGGTCTTCAGGGCTGGGAATCCCACGCGCCCAATGAGCTGTCGGGCGGCCAGCAGCAGCGCGTGGCCATCGCGCGGGCCATCATCACCGGGCCCTCTGTCCTCATGGCGGACGAGCCCACGGGCAATCTGGACACCGCCCGCAGCCAGGAGATCATGGACCTGCTCTGCCGGCTCAACCGCGAGAAAGGGATCACCATCGTCATGGTCACGCACGAGCAGGACATGGCCGCATATGCCAGGCGCATCGTCCACTTCAAGGATGGCCGAATCGAATCCGACAAGCAGAATGGGGAGGCACACTGATGTTCTGGAACACGTTTCTGTTGGCTCTGCGGGAGATCCGGCGTAACGTCATGCGGTCGTTTCTGACCGTGCTGGGCATCGTGATCGGCGTCGCCTCCGTGATCACCATGGTGACGCTCGGCAACGGCGCCACCCAACAGGTGACCACCCAGATCGCGAGCATGGGCAGCAACCTCCTGATGGTCAGTCCGGGCAAACGCATGGGCCCGGGCCAGCAGGGCTCGGCGCCCGCATTCAAACTCGAGGATGCCCAGGTCATCGCCCGACAGATCGGCTCCGTGCGAGCGGTGGCGCCGGTGTCCAGCGGATCGGCGGTCGCGATCTTCGGCCATGAGAACTGGTCCACGTCGGTCACCGGAACGACCGGCGAGTTTCTGACCCTGCGCAACATGCCCCTGCACAGCGGGCGGTCCTTCAGCGAGAGCGAATCCCGCGCGGGCGCCGCTGTCTGTATCCTGGGTCAGACCGTCCGCGAGAAGCTCTTCGGCAGCCTGGACCCGCTGGGCGAGCGAATTCGCCTGGGCAGCCTCTCGTTTCAGGTGATTGGCCTGTTGGAGGCCAAGGGTCAGAACAGCATGGGTATGGACCAGGACGACATCGTCGTGCTGCCTTTGCAGACCTTTCAGCGCCGGATCTCGGGCACGCAGGACGTCAGTCTCATCCAGGTCTCGATCAGAGACGGCGCGTCGACGGAGAAAGCCCAACGGGAGATTCGATTGCTGCTCCGCGACCGTCGGCGCCTGGCGACGACCGAGGAGGACAACTTCCATATCATGGACACGAAGGAGATCACCAAGATGCTCACCGGCACCACGCAGGTGCTCACCGGCCTGCTCGGCGCCGTCGCGGCGGTGAGCCTGCTGGTGGGCGGGATCGGCATCATGAATATCATGCTGGTCTCCGTCACCGAGCGGACGCGCGAGGTCGGCACCCGTCTGGCGATCGGCGCCCTGGAACGCGAGGTGCTCATGCAGTTCCTCGTCGAGGCGGTGGTTCTGTCCTCCTCCGGCGGCCTGTTCGGGATCCTGCTGGGACTGGGGGCCTCCATCGGTCTCAAGGGCCTTCTGCAAGTTCCCTTCGTCTTCAATCCGGGCATCGCGATCGTCGCCTTCCTGTTCTCCGCGGCGGTCGGCGTCATCTTCGGGTACTTCCCGGCCCTGAAGGCCGCCCGTCTGGACCCCATCGAAGCCCTTCGACACGAATGATGGTCGTCAGATGCTGTAATCGAGGATCTCGGCGTTACGCAGCGTCCTTTCCTCCTCGATCAGGTCGCGGAAGCTCGTGCCGTTGTAGATCTCCTCGACGGCTGTCTTGGCCCGATTCCAGAGGTTGAGGAGGGCACAGTTCTCCTTGAGCGGACAGCAGAGGGAGTCCCTGTCTCCAATGCACTTGACTGGATCGAGCGGACCTTCGACGAGACGGATGATCTCGCCCACGGTAATGGCCGAGGGGTCTTTGGCGAGCAGATAGCCGCCCTGAATCCCTCGCCGGGATTCGATCAGTCCCGTCGGCTTCATCTCATTGAGAATGTTCTCCAGGAACCGCTGCGGTATGGCCTGACTGGCCGCGATCTGACTGATGGCAACAGGTCCGTGGCCGTAGTGCTTCGCAAGTTCCAAGACGGCCCGCACGGCGTACTGGCATTTCTGCGACAGGTTCACGGTCGACTCCTACCTGAGAATCGTGGTCTCTTCGCGAAACAGCCTCAATCATCTCGCATAAAGCTCATTATGTCAATAGACATTTAGGTATATGTGAAAGAAGTCGCACTCTAACACATTGTTGGAAAGCAACTTATATCGCAGGAGACTCATTTTTGCATAAGAGCCGTTGACTTCTGAGAAATGTTCACTATGATAATAGACATAGTGTGGTATTGCTCGTGATTGAGCAACTGGATCGTCCTGAGGATCGGTTTCGAGTTGCACACATGGGTGTGAACTGCCATCATGCTTCTGTGGTTCATGTGGTTCTGGGACGCCTGAAGTGGCGTCGCAATCCGCAGGTTCCGGTTCGGTGTTGTTTCATCCCCAGGTTAACGAGTTGTCGTTTGACAGGATCTCATCACACAGAAAGAGAAGGTGGGGAGGAACTCACATGAACAGCGGAACCAGAATCGTCCTTACAGCAGTCTCTTCCTTGATAGCCACAACAGTCGGTCAATCTGAGGACACCGGCAGCGGCGCACGGGAGAAACCTGAGACGGAGGCGCCGCCGCTGCCATTCCACACCGTGGGAGGTTACGGCGGAAGGGCGGTCACGCCCATGGCCTATCTCGTGAATCCCAGCGCCGAAGGCAGCGTGTGGGGCAAACCCGCCGTGGCGTTTTCGTCCGTCGTGCTGGGCCACAAGAGCCTCCAGGCTCGGACGATCACTGAGACCTTGTTCGGAAGACTGGAACTGGCGTGTGGTGTGGATCGGCCTGGCTTGGGGACCATGCCCGACTCGATGAGCGCCGAGCGTCGAAAAGTGCTCAAGGCCCTCGGCGCGGGCTTCGTACCCAAGGTGCTGAATCTGAAGATCCTCGATGAGGTTGTGACCGTCGATCAGACTGAGGCGATCGAGTGGGCCCGCCGTGCGGCCGACAGGGAAGGACTGTTCGTCGGCATTTCCTCGGGGGCGGCGTTGCGTGCGGCCGATATCGTGGCTTCTCGGCCGGAGAGCAAAGGCAGAGTGATTATCGCGATCACGCCCAGCTTCGGCGAGCGGTACCTGTCTTCGGTGCTGTTTGCCGATCTGGCGGCCTGATCGCTAAACAAGATCTATGAAAGGTAGAATATGGCAGACCAATATCGAATAGGGACCCAGGCACTGCATGCCGGTCAGGTGGACGATCCGACGACGCACGCGCGGGCCGTCCCGATCTACGCGACCTCGTCGTTCAACTTCGTCAATACCGATCATGCGGCAAATCTCTTCGCACTTCGGGAATTCGGCAACATCTACTCCCGGCTCATGAACCCGACGAACGACGTGCTGGAGAAGCGGCTGGCCGCCCTGGACGGGGGGGCCGCCGGCCTGGCCTTCGCCAGCGGCCAGGCAGCGATCACCGCGGCCATCCTGACCATCACGCACAGCGGACAGAACTTCATCTCGTCCACCAGTCTCTACGGCGGGACCTGGACGCTCTTTACGCAGACGTTCAAGAAGCTGGGGATCGAGGTTCGATTCTTCGACCCGGACCATCCGGAGCAGATCGCCCGCCTGGCCGATGAAAACACCCGGCTGGTCTACCTCGAAAGCCTGGGCAATCCAAAGAACGATGTGCCCGACTTCCGCAAGCTGACCGACGTGGCGCACCAGCATGGCCTGCCGGTGGTCGTGGACAACACCGTGACGCCTCCCCCGCTGCTGAAACCCATCGAGCACGGCGTGGACATCGTGGTCTACTCGACCACGAAGTTCATCGGCGGCCACGGCATCCACATCGGCGGCGCCATCGTCGACAGCGCCAGGTTCCCCTGGGCGGACAACCCCAAGAAGTGGCCCGAATTCACGGCGCCCGACGACGCCTACCACGGCTTGGTCTTTGCCGAGGCGCTTAAGCCCATCGGCAACATCGCGTACATCATCCACATCCGCACGCATTGGCTGCGGGACACCGGGGCCTGCATGAGCCCCTTTGCAGCGTTCCTGTTCCTGCTGGGGATCGAGACGCTGCACCTTCGTCTGCCAAGACACTCGGAGAACGCCTTGGCGGTGGCGAAGTGGCTCCAGAAGCATCCGGCGGTGTCCTGGGTGAACTACCCCGGGCTGCCGGAACACGCGCACTACGCGAACGCTCGCAAGTACCTGCCCAACGGACAGGGCGCGATCGTGGGCTTTGGCATCAAGGGCAGCTCGCCCGCTGCCGTCAAGTTCATCAACAACGTCAAGCTCGCCAGTCACTTGGCCAACATCGGCGACGCCAAGACCCTCGTGATTCACCCGGCGTCGACGACCCACTCGCAGTTGACCGAGACGGAACTGGCCCGGACGGGCGTGACGCCGGACTTTATACGACTGTCCGTCGGCATCGAGGACCTACAGGACATTATCGCAGATCTGGATCAGGCCCTCAGGGCTGCCCAGCCATCTGATGAAGGAGCTCGACATGCAAGTCCATAGCAGGAGGGGACGGTGTCCGTGAAGGTGCTGGTAGCAATGAGCGGCGGAGTGGATTCCGCCGTGGCGGCCGCGTTGCTCTTGCAGGCCGGATACGATGTGACCGCGGTGTTTCTCTGCCTCCACAAGGACGACGCGCGATGCGCATATGCCGACGCCGGAAAGATCGCCTCCCGTCTCGGCGTATCCTTCAAGGCTCTCTCGGCCGCCGACGATTTTGCACAGATCCTGGACGGCTTCGTCGCAGACTACGAGAACGGGCGGACCCCGAATCCGTGCATCCGCTGCAATGAGCGCGTGAAGTTCCGTCGGCTGTTCGAGCTGGCCGACTCCATGGGGGCCCGCTACGTGGCAACGGGGCATTACGCCCGCATCGGCGAACATCACGGGCAACCTGTGATTGCCGTGGCGAGGGCCGCCGGCAAGGACCAGTCGTATGCGCTCTTTCGCCTCCGCAGAGAATGGCTGAACCGGGTCCTGTTCCCTGTGGGCGATCTCGAGAGCAAATCGGCCGTGCGGAAGATTGCCGACGGTCTAGGTCTGGAGGTCCACGACAAGCCCGACAGCCAGGATATCTGCTTCGTCCCGGACGGGGACTATGTGAGTTTGCTCGAAGCCCGCGGAAGTCGAGCCCTGCGTCCCGGCGATATTGTGGACTCGGCCGGGCGGGTGCTTGGCAAGCATGACGGGTACGGCCGATTCACCATCGGTCAGCGCCGCGGGACTCGGGTGGCGATGGGCCAGCCCGCCTACGTGACGCACATCGATCCGCGAAATGCCGTCGTGACGCTCGGTCCTCGCGAGGAATTGCGGGCGGACGGCCTGACGGCCGACGGCGCCAACTGGCAGGTCGATGTGCCGGCCTCCTTCGATGCGACGGTCAAGATTCGCTACAATCATCGCGGCGCCCCGGCTCGGGTCACGCGGACGGGCGACGACACGTTCGAGGTCCGCTTCCGCGACCCCATCGAAGCGGTGACGCCCGGCCAGGCGGCAGTCGTCTACTGCGACAATCACCTCCTCGGCGGCGGGTGGATCCAGGGGAGTCTGAAGTGTGATGTTTGATGTGCGATTGGGAGACTCTGAAATCAACGATCAACAATCAACAATCAACAATCGCGACCTCTCTCGCTACTCGAAGCAGACGAGCCTGAAGGACTTCGGCGTGGAGAGCCAACGGTCGCTCCTCAAGGGCCGCGTGCTCGTCGTCGGCGTGGGTGGGCTGGGCTCGTGGGTGTCCGAACTGCTCGTGCGAGCGGGCGTCGGCCGCATCCGCCTGGTCGATGACGATTCCGTGGAGATCAGCAATATTCATAGACAGGCGATGTACACCGAGAGCGATGCAGACGCTCACAGGCTCAAGATCGATGCCGCCGCCGAGCGGCTTCGCGAGATCGACAGCACCGTGGAGGTCGAGACGGTCTACACGCGGATGGATCGGCTGACCGCCGAGAAGCTGATGCAGGGTGTGGACGTTGTCGTCGACGGCACGGACAACTTCGAGACGCGGTTCATCCTCAACGACTGCGCAATGAAGCTGTCCAAGCCGTGGGTGTTCGCAGGTGTGCTGGGCACAAAGGCGCAGGTGATGACGATTGTGCCGGGCAAGACGCCTTGCCTGCGGTGCCTGATGGACGCTCCGCCCACGGATGACGGCGGCCGGCCGCGTCCAGTCCTGGGAGTGGCGGTCGCTGTGACCGCGTCCTTCGAGGCAACCGAAGCTCTGAAGATTCTCTCGGGTCATCCGGATCGCATCAATCCCTGTCTGCTGGTCTTCGACGTTTGGGAGAACACGGTCAAACAGATGGACGTGTCCCCTCGGCGAGCCGACTGCCCCTGCTGCGTCCACAGGCGATTTGAGTTTCTTGAGCCGTAGCCCATGGTGCTGAGCAGGCGGTAGGAGTGCCGGGGAATCACCCCCGAGGGCGGGGGTGCCACACGACACGGCCCTGGATCGCGCGTTGGTAGGGGCGGGTTTGAAACCCGCCCGTACGTATGCCCTGCGAAAGACCAGAACCTGTAGCCCAGCCGCCCCCGCCTGGGGAATCTTGAGAGTTGCCCTCGTCAAAGAGGTCTTGGCCGCAAAGGGCACAGAGAAAAGAAGGTCGGAAGGTGGGATAACCAAGAAGGTCGCAAGGACTGATCGGCAGTCCGCCCCTTTGGGCGGGCACTTTGCGCTTTACGCTGGCAGAAGCGGCAAAGGCCGGGGGGCAGAGAGGCTGTGCAAAAATGTCCAGATAGGGCAAAATGCCCTTTCCGGCAGGGTCGAAAACGAGGTGTTTGGGCGACCGAATCAGTCCTTTCACAGCCTCAGAGCCCCCATGGCACGAGTGAGGTCGCAGCACGGAGGCCCGAACTGCCACACGTCGCCCTCGACTCGCGTCAGTGAGAAATCCCCGTTGAGAATGCCGCCATTCATCGAGAGGGCCCAGAAGTCATCTCGCCGGTCGCGAAATGAGTACAGGCCGGAATCGACGATGTGGACTCTGCCGGTCCCCTTCTGGACGGGGCCCTCGTAGGTGAGGAACCGCAACGGATGGTCGGAGATCTTGACGGCCCGGACCGCGTGCGCCATCGCCTGCGCCGGTTCGGACTCCAGGCGAAACGTGGTCAGAATGCCGTCCTGTTCGAGCATGAGGTCCCAATGGACGCCCTCGACGGTTGTGTGTTCCTGGACGACGAATCGGCTGCCGCTCATAGACTGCACCGCCAACATTATTCTTGCTAAAAGCCGCGAACGACTCTATCATAGCGTCGGTATGAACATGAAGCCAGGGGAGCCGTCGTGCATGGCCTGTCGCGCCGGCTGAGAGATCGCGTATCGAGCGATGACCCTAAGAACCTGATCAGGTTAGGACCTGCGAAGGGAGGCTCGGGCAAGTCTGCAAGCACTCCTTTCGCGGGAGTGCTTTTTTTTGTTTGTGATGGAAAAAAGGCAGGTCGGGCCTATATTCCTCAACGAAATCTCCTGGTTCGATTTCGTTGAGGAACGGACACGACGAGGCGCTCGATGCGCGACCGGGGTCTGAGGGGGAAAAATCGAGCCAAGAGATTTTTCCCCCTCCAAGCAGGCCCAACCTGCCTTTTTCCGTCTCCCGGGAGGTTCTATGAAGTCGCTGAAGGTCAACGGCGTCGAGCGGCGGTTCGACCCGGACGAAATGCCCGGCACGCTGTCGGCGTTGCTGGACGCGCTCGGCGTCGGAGCGAACGCAGTCGTCGCAGAGGTGGACGGGCGGATCGTGCGCCGGGACGAATTCCATCGGACCGAACTCCAGGACGGCCAGCAGATCGAGCTGATCAAACTGATGGGAGGCGGGTGAACTGATGGACAAGCTGACTATCGCAGGACGGACATTTGACTCGCGTTTGCTCGTCGGGACCGGCAAATTCTCCTCGCCGCAGGTCATGGCCAAGGCCCTGGCCGCCTCGGGCGCCGAGATCGTGACCGTGGCGCTTCGCCGGGTCGATATCGACAACCCTGCCGACGACACCCTTCGGGAGATCGACCGGGATCGATTCCTGCTGCTGCCCAACACGTCGGGCGCCCGAACCGCGGAAGAGGCAATCCGTCTGGCGCGTCTGGCCCGCGCGGCCACCGGGATCGAGTGGCTCAAACTGGAGGTGACGCCGGACCCGTACTACCTGCTGCCCTGTCCCGTCGAGACGCTCAAGGCCGCCGAGACCCTTGTGAAGGAGGGCTTTGTGGTCCTGCCCTACATCAACGCGGACCCGATTCTCGCCAAGCGATTGCAGGACGTCGGCGCCGCGACGGTGATGCCTCTGGGCAGTCCCATCGGCTCCAACCAGGGCCTCAAGACCCGCGCGTCGCTGGAGATCATCATCGAGCAGAGCACGGTCCCGGTCGTGGTGGATGCGGGCCTGGGTCTGCCCTCGCACGTGGCCGAGGCCATGGAGATCGGCGCCGATGCGGTGCTCGTGAACACCGCCATCGCCACCGCGGGCGATCCCGTCGAGATGGCGGTCGCGTTCAAGCTGGCCGTCGAGGCGGGTAGGAAGGCCTACGAGGCCGGACCGCGGGCGCCGCAGCGCACGGCAGAGGCATCGAGCCCGCTAACGGGTTTCTTGAGAGAGTGACAGAATCTGTGAATCGCGGTTTATGAATCAACAATCAACAATCAGCAATCAACAATCCATCGGTTTCATTCTGGCGAATCATCGCCTCGACGCGGACCGGGGCTCTTGGGACCAGCGACTGCGCGAAGTGACTTCGCACGATATCGAGGCGGCGCTGGCCTCCCGACCGGGCTCGTACAATCAGGAGAAGCTGCTGGCGCTCGTTTCGCCAGCGGCGGCGGAGTACATCGAGCAGATGGCCCAGATCTCGCGGCGTCTGACCGTTCAACGTTTCGGTCGGGCCATGAGGCTCTACGCGCCGGTGTACCTGTCCAGCTACTGCGTCAATCGCTGCCAGTATTGCGGCTTCAACCACGACAACGAGTTCATGCGGGTCCGCTTGTCTGTCGGGGAGGCCGTCGCGGAGGCGGAGATCCTCGCGGCTGAAGGCTATCGGGACATCCTGCTGGTCAGCAGCGAGGACCGGGCATTCATCACCGTCGCCTACCTGGCAGACCTGGCCCGACGTCTCCGGAACAAGTTCAGCTTCATCAGCATCGAGATCTTTCAGTTGTCGCAAGCGGAGTATGGACAGCTTGCGAACGCGGGCATTCAAGGTTGCACGCTCTACCAGGAGACATACGACCGCGCCGTGTACGCCCGCTACCATCTGGGCGGCCCGAAAGCGGATTACGACAGGCGACTTCGCGCGTTCGACGACATGGGACGGGCGGGCATGCGGGAGCTCGGGCTGGGCGTGCTCCTGGGCCTGGCGGATTGGCGAGTGGAGACGTTGGCTTTGGCGGAACACGCATCGTATCTGATGCGCCGATACTGGCAGTCCCGCGTTTCGTTCTCCTTCCCGAGGCTACGGCCCGCGTGCGGCGTGCCTTCGACGGAGTTCCCGCACCTGCTCAGCGACAGGAACCTCGTCCAGATGATGCTGGCGCTGCGGTTGTGCTTCGCCGACGCGGGAATCGTGCTGTCCACGCGGGAACCCGCCTGGCTGAGGGATCATCTGATTGAGCTTGCCGTCACGCGGATCAGCGCGGGCAGTCGAACGAGTCCGGGCGGCTATACCGACCCCAACGCCCACACCGGCCAGTTCGACGTCAGCGACAGCCGCAGTCCGAGCGAAGTGGTTGCTGCGATCAAGAGCAAAGGCTTCGACCCTGTCTGGAAGGACTGGGACGGTGCCCTGTGGTGACCGCAGGTGGCTCGCGCAGCTACTTTGCCTTCTTTCGATTGCCGGCGGCCAGTTGTTCCAGGCGGGCCAGGGCTTCCCTCTTGCCGAGGTGGCGGATTGACGCGATCCTCGCCACCTGCTGTCTGCGGGGTCGGGAGGTCCCTTGCTCCCAACTGTAGATCGACTGGCCCGTCACACCGACCAGCTTGCCGTAATCTGCTGCCGACAGCCCGAGACGACTGCGATGGGAACGCAGACCCTTGGCGGTGAATCGCACGTGGTCTGTGTCGGCCGGCTCGACTTGGGCAGGCGCACTTCTGAGGACCTGCTTCTGAAGGGGAGTGAGCCTGCGCTGCAGGTCGCTGACACAACGCTTGAGTTTCGCGATGTCCTTACGATACTGGGCCGAAGCCTTTCTTGCAGCACTTGTCTGTTTGCGAATCTCCTTGCGGGCCAGCCGCAGGATTTCCTCTCTGAGTACGCCGGCGATATTTGCCATGATGGACTCCAGGTGTTGCCATTCCGTACTTGTCTTCCGCGACATCGATCCACGACATCGAGATGCACGACACCCAACATAACAACACTGCAAGTCATGGTATGTCAACAACAAATCCGGTCTCAGAGAAAAGCGGGTGCACGTCCGTATCTGCGCGGGTACAGGAGGGGGTCACGGAGCACCTGCATTGTCCTTCCCGCGGGAGCGGGAATCCACTTCCTGGGATCTGTCGCATTCTGTGGTTCCTGGATTCCTGCTTTCGCAGGAATGACAGTGTCCGGCCCGTGTCTCGTCGTCATGTGAGTGGCCGCCAGAATGGTCATGCACCCGAGAAAACCCGCCTTGGCGAGCATTCGTCCGTGCAGGTCCACTCACCGCGTGTTGATCGAAGCCACTTGCAGTCCCTGCCGATCCGTCAGGGCGAGAGTCTCCCCGTGCTTCGACAGGCGGCCCGCGTAGTCGCCAGTGATGAACAGGCCCTGCCCACCCTTGGGCGCCGTCGCGCGGGCGCGGAAGGCGGGACGGCTGGCGACCACGTAGAGAGTGCCGTTCGCGGGGATGATCGTGCCGCCTCGAAACACGAAGAGCGGAGTTCCAGGGTCTGCATCCGTGCTCAGCAGCCAGCTTGAAATGTCCACCGCAAACGCATTCGGGTTCAGCAACTGGATGTACTGTTCGTCCTGATTTCGGGCGGCGGAAGCGGCGTCGACGTCGCCGAACAGGATCGTCGTTCCGGCGGGCTGTGCCGCGGGCAGCTCCGCGGACCCCGAGGTGAGCCGGTTGAACAGTTGTCTCCTCCGCTCGGGCAGATAGGAGTTGCGCATCTCCGCTACAGCCTCTGCGTACGGCTGCGGGTAGTTGGGGGTGGTGGACCCGTTCCCCCAGGCGTGCGAGTTCCACTTGGCCGCGTCCAGAATCGCATCGGGGCCGATCTGGGCCGCCAGCTCGTCGATCCGCGGCTCGTAGTGCAGATTCTCCTGGGCGGTCCCCGGCGCCTTGAGCAGCTCGTCCATGAGCGTCCGCACGCGGCGCAGGTACATCTGTCGCATTTCCGGAGTTCCGAAGATGGTCTGCGGCATCCGGTTGTTGTTGCCGACGAACAACGGCGTATCGGCGATCAGACGCTGGTCCCAGTAGCTCAGCCCCGTGATCCAGCGGCGCCCGAAGCTCAGGTCCACGTCCCACGGCCACATCTGCCACTCGTCGCTGAACCCGGTGTCGCGGTAGAAGTAATAGTTCTTGTGGCAACAATCCGTGTCGCCGGTGATCGCGCGGGCGGCCAGGAAGTTGACGACCTGGGCGACGTCCACGTTGTCGTACACGTACCGCCGACGCGCCTCGCCCGCGAGACTGATGCCGTTGAACAGCGCCAGCAGGTCCGCGTTGTTCTCGTCCTTGCGGGTCTTCTTCTCCGCGCCGCTCGTGGCGTCGCCGGCGCTCGTGAAACTGTTGTACATCTTATACAGGGCCCCGTCGGCGTTCAGGCCCATCCGCACGAGCCAGTCCCTGTCGCCGTTCTCCACGACGTGGGCGGTGCCCCAGAAGCTCCCGTTTTGCTGCACCCGGACGGCGAACGCCCAATGGTAGGCACAATCCGCGTCGCGGTACGTCTCATAGGCCAGGATGTTCCGCATCTGGGCCTTGTCAGGATAGGTGGTCAGCAGGTTGATATCGTCTGCCCGGGGCTGGCCGTCGGCCCATTTGAAGTTGTAGCCGGGATGGAAATCGATGTTGTAGCTCTTCTTCGGGAACCCCCGGCTGGATTGCCCGTGCAGGCCCGCCCAGATGTTGTCGTAGAACTCGCCATCGTAGAAGAGCGAGCACCGCGTGCCCGCGTCCGAACTGGCTGCGGAGGGGTTCTGGACGAACCAGTGCAGCACAGGCAACGGATTCTTCAGACTCGGATCCTCGACCACGGTCCCGTCGTACTGGGGCGAGCCGAGCGGGTCGCGGAACGCCGGCAGGCGGGACATGCGTCCGGCGGTATCGACCGCGAGGATGTACCAGCGAACCATGTCGCCCGCGGTGGACACGTCCTCGGGGATCGCTGCTGTGTAGATCCCGTCGCCTGGCGTGATGTCGCCACCTCTGCCGTCGTCGCGGAGGGCAATCGTGCCCTCCGGCTCGAACATCACGCGATAGCGCAGCTCGACGAGGGCCACCGGATCGAACGCAGGCGAGATCCGTGCGGTGATCCACAGCGTGTCCCTCTCGGTCGGCGTCTCGGGCGAGTGTCCCATGTCGGCAATGATCGGTCCGACGGTTTCGACGCCGGTGTTGTTGGCCCCGCCGGGCGTCGGCTCCGGGAAGTACCGTCGCGACGGCTCCATCCCTGCAACAGTCGCCAGCAACTCCGGATTCACCAGCAGGTCCGGACTGGCCAGGCCGTGGTTCAATCCGTGAATCGCCAGCACGTTCGTCCCGACGTGGAGATAATCCATCTGGCGGATAGGGAAATCCACCGTCTCCATCAGTCGCGAGCTGGGCCATGTGCCGACGGCGCCGGAGTTCCATGTCTCCATCGTCGTCTCGGGGGCGTTGTCACGAGCCACCTCGTGGCCGTTGAGATAGGCGATCAGGCCGTCGTCGAATTGCACGCGGAGCGTCAACGCCTTGAAGGCCGACGGATCGTCCACGACGAAGGGAATGCGAATGTACACTGTCTGATTCACATTCAGCATGTCGGAGACGTTCAGTCCGACCAGTGGGCCGTACCCAAAGCCGACCCCTGTGATGCCCGATGGCCAGGCCGTATCGTCGAAGCTCTCCAGCGTCCAGGGACGCGGAGCGTCCTGCGACACGGACGGAGGCTCCAGGGAGTCGTCGAGGGGCACGAGCGCCCTGGCGGGCGCACCGTGGACCAGCAAGGACTCCTGGACGATGGTCTCGACCAGGCCGTAGGAGACGTCGGGCGCCTGGGGAGGAAAGGCGGGGGAGAACTCCGAGACGACGGTGATCCCGTCCGGCCGGACGAGTCCCAGATACTCGCCCGACCCGCTGAGCTTGAAGTTCGTGTGCAGCTCGTCCGCGGGGTCGCGACGGTCTTTCCCCGAGGCGAAGACGACCAGGTAGGCGTCGGGGTCCAGGAATACCTCGGGAAACTGCCATTTCGCCAGGTTGCCGGCGGAATCGGTCAGATACCACCCCTGCAGGTTTGCCCTGTCCGTCCCAGCGTTGTGGATCTCGATCCAATCCGACTCGTCGCGGTCCGCATCGTCCAGGCCGGTGTCGTTCACCGCCATGAACTCGCTGATTTCCAGCAGATCCTGGCAATAGGCCGGGACCGAAGAACCCAGGGCCAAAAGAACAACGACAAGCACAACTGGATTCTGCGAACACTTCATGACAAGAATGATTCCATGTTCTTCGGACCATCGCCGACAAGGGACCCAACTCCCGGCGTCAGAACCCATTATAGCAGAAAACGCGGCTGCGATCAACCCCGAGGCATCCGTGCCACCAACGCGGGCGCATGATCGTTTCCTCGCCGGCACCGATAGGATAGGATTCAGGGACAAAGGAAGGAACGGACAGGTCCGGAATCCGCCGCATCGCGGCGGGCATTTTTCGCGTTCGGCCAGCAGCATGGAGACGATGCTTCGCATCGGCCCGCGTGGGTTGTTGGGTCCTATGCCTCTCTGGCAACCATGCTATTGGCCCAAAGCGTCAGATGCCCCTTGCACGACCGCTTCGGGCGTGCTGTTTCTTGCGACTAGGGCGTCGAAGCAATCGCCAGGTGACTGTGGGGTCCGCGACCAGCACGCAGTCGTATCCACGACATGTTCCGCTCGCCGGGAAAGATCGGGAGGTTGGCGGCCCCCCGCGGTCGCTCCCCGTTGGCGCGCGGAGCGACACGAATTCGGGTGGTCTCTCAATACACCCCCCTGCGGTGAACGAGGCTGTACTCATGGAAACGCTGTTGGACAAGAAGCCCTTCTCCAGGCTCTGGAATTCCCCGCTGCTCGCGGCACGGTCGCATGGCCGCACAACGTCGACATTGTCCCCGAGACTCTCTGGGACAAATCGGAACCTACACAGCCAACTGGGGACTCGATTCTGTCAGGTGGAATCCAGTTATTAGAACACTTCTTTGGGTTCAATGGCCAGCCACCGATTTCGCTTGAGTACGTAGAGCTGCAGGCGGGTCTGGGCTTTCCACTCGGATAGAACGATGGCTCTGGCTCGGTGGTATCTTGCCACCTTCTTGAGGCGGCCGATGTCCTCCTGCGTCGGAAGCGGTGCACTTCCACCTTTTACCTGTATCAGAATGATATCCAGCAGGTCCCCTCGCTTGAGCATACCACCACACACAGCATGATTCTTGCGGACCGCCAGAAGGTCGACGACGCCCCGCGATTCGCAGCCGTTTGGTCCAACGAAGTCCACAATATGCCATTTTACTCCCCTGGTTTGGCTCCAGCTAATGAGCCATGCTGTCATGGTTTTGCCCCAACGGCAGGTGCGAGATGCTCTCTGAGTGGCTTCCTGTCGCCGATTCCCTGTTTGTCTGCTGGGCCTCATGTTCCGCGTGGTCTCTCCAGTGCCTCTGGTGGTTCGCATCTCTTGGACCCCAGTTTCCTCATGCTCTGAGTTGAGCGGAAGTCCTTCCTCTGAATCCATAGGGGCCTCCCGTCACTGTCGCCATTGTAGCGGCGAAGCGGATGGAAGGCAACTGGGAATCGGGGGAGACAGGCGTGAGGTTGTAGGCCGGAAGCGGGAGAGCGGCGTCCGCGTAGGTCGTACGTCCCCGCGCGACCTCCTGAGACGAGCGGGGACGCTCATCCTACCAAGACAACGCCTTGCGGCGTCACTACGAGCGCTCATCACTCCATTCTTCAATCATGAAAGACACGGGCAGGATGCCCGTGCTGCGTGTCCTACCGCAGCTTGATCGTTGCCAGCGCCAACGCGGCGAAGGCGGCGGCCATGAGCCAGAAGCGGACGACCACCTGCGGCTCGCTCCAGCCGGCCAGGTGGAAATGGTGGTGCAGCGGGGCGCAGCGGAAGAGCCGCTTGCCGTGCGTGTATTTGAAGTAGCCCACCTGCAGGACGACGCTCATCAGCTCGATGACGAAGACGCCTCCGATGATGAGCAGCAGGATCTCGTGGCGGGTGACGAGGGCGCCGTAGCCCATCGCGGCCCCGAGCGGCAGCGAGCCGCAATCGCCCATGAAGGTCTGGGCCGGGTAGCAGTTGAACCACAGGAACCCGAGGACTGCGCCGAGGACCGACGCGTAGAAGATGCTCAGCTCGCCCGCCTCCGGGATGTGCGGCAGCAGCAGGTAGCTCGCCCACGTCACCGGCGTCGTGCGGGACATCATCTCCGCGGCCACGTAACACAGGATCACGAGCACCAGACTGACCATGGCGACGCAGCCGCCGGCCAGGCCGTCCATGCCGTCGGCGAGGTTCACCGCGTTGCTCGTCGCGGAGATATAGAAGATGGCGATCAGGATGAAGGCCCAGTTGCCCAGGGGCAGGCCGTGCTTGTAGAAGGGGACCCAGAAGAGCTTGGCGTCCGCGATCTCGGAGAAGTCGAAGAACAGGAACGACGCGATGAGCACCGCGCCCGCGATCTGGAAGAGCAGCTTCTCCCAGGCGAACAGGCCGTTGCGTCCCCGCTGGCGGGCGGCGGCGGTCAGCTTGAGCCAGTCGTCCACGGCGCCGAGGCCGCCGAACCACAGGAGCACGACAATCGCCTTCTGCACGAACGGATTGTTGAGCTTGGCCCACAGCAGGGTGCTCGCGATCGTGGCCGACAGGATGATTAGGCCGCCCATGGTGGGCGTGTTGGCCTTTTCCTTGGTCAGCTCGTTGAGGGCCGCGTGGTAGAACTCCGGCCGGTCGCCGATCTTCATCCGCATGAGCCAGCGGATGATTCTCGGGCCGATCAGCAGGGCGATGGCCAGGCTCGTCAGGATCGCGATGACGGCGCGGAACAGGACGTGCTGATACGCGTAGAAGTGCAGCGTATCCGCGAAAAAGCCACCACAGCATTCCATCAGATGATAGAGCATCCTGTTTCCGATTGATGAATGATTACGGATGATTGATGATTGGAGAGGGTTCGCAACAATCGATCATCCATAATCCTTAATCAACTCCTGGACCACACGTTCCAGGCGGGCCGTCCTTGAGCCTTTGACGAGTATTATATCGTCTTGCCGCAAAAAGTCCTGCATATGGTCGCAAAGGGATTGGGTGTCCTCGAAACACACCGTCTGCAAGCCACGCCGCGAGGTCTCGCGCGCGACTTGGGCGGTGGTTCTGGGGACCTCGCCGACCACGACGAGCAGGTCGACGCCCGCCTCGGCGGCCGCGACACCCAGCTCGGCGTGCAGCGCCTCCGTCTGTGGTCCCAGTTCCGCCATCTGCCCGCAGAAAAAGACCAGCCGGCGATGGCGGTTCGAGTCGCAGCACGAGCGCAGATTGGCCAGCATCGCCAGGGCGTTCTTCATCGACGCGGGATTGGCGTTGTAGCAGTCGTTCAGCACGGTGAGCGAGCCGACCTGGAGGGTCTCGGCCCGCATCGAGACAGCGGGCAGGTCCTCGACCGCCTGGGCGAAATCGCTCGGGGTCAGACCGAACTGGTCGCAGATCGCCCACGCCGCCAGGGCGTTTTCGACGTTGCCGGGACCGGGCAGCGGCAGGCGGATCTGCGTACCTCGGATCGCGAATGTGCTGCTCGTGCCGGAGCAGGCGATCCGCTCGGCGCGATAGTCCGCATCGGGGGACCGGCCGAAGGTGCGGAAGGACCGGCCCCTTGTAGCGAGGGCATCTTGCCCTTGCTCTTTTGCGGCATGGGCTTCCAGCCCATGGTTCATCGCCGGGACGTCGATGCCATCAAGAACCGCCGGCAGGATGCCGGCGGGACGCAAGGGCGGGACGCCCTCGCCACTGAGTGCCGTCAAGCCCCGCGCGGTCGCCATGAGCAGGGGGATGTCGGCGTTGATGAGAAAGACGCCGGCGCCCGACAGGCCTTCCGCGACCGAGAGTTTCTCGCGGATGATCGTCGCGAGGTCGCCGAAACCCTCGAGATGGGCGGGATGGGTGTTGGTCACGACCGCGACGTCCGGCTGGGCGATCCGCGTCAGGGGTGCGATCTCGCCGGGATGGTTGGCGCCGATCTCGGCGATGATGACTTCATCGTCCGGCTTGGCTCCGAGCAGGGTCAAGGGCAGGCCGATGTGATTGTTGAAGCTCTTCTGCGCCTGGTGGGTGCGGAAGCGGCGGCTCAAAACGTGGTGCACGATCTGGCGGGTCGTGGTCTTGCCGACGGAGCCGGTGATGGCCACCACCTTATACCGGTTCATCCGACGGTACTCGCGGGCGAGGTCGCCCAGCGCCGCGATAGTATCGTGGACCTTCAGCAGCGGTCCGGAAATCCCATCCACCGCCCGACTGACGACGGCGCAGGCGGCGCCCTTCGACAGGACCTGCGCCACATAGTCATGACCGTCGAAGTTCTCGCCGGGCAGGGCAAAGAAGCAATCGCCCGGCTGGATCGTGCGGGAGTCCGTGCTGACGCCGGTGACATGGGATGCCGCGGCTGCCGGCTTGCCGACGTCGGGCCGTCTGGCGACGGTCGCTCCGACGATCCGGGCCAGGGCCTCTATCGGGATGGGCTGCATTGTCTTTCTCTCAGACATCGCAGGGCAATGTCTTTGTCGCTGAAATCGAATTTCTTCGTGCCGATGATCTGGTAGGTCTCGTGTCCCTTGCCGGCCAGCAGGATGATATCGTTGTCACGCGCGTTCGCGATGGCCAGTTCGATGGCCTTTCTTCGGTCCGGCTGCACTGTCACCCGCTCGGAGCCGGGGTCCTCGAAGCCCGCGATGATCTCGCCGATGATGGCTTCCGGGTCCTCCGTCCTCGGATTGTCACTGGTGACGATGATCGCGTCGGCCAGTTGCTCGGTCACGTGGGCCATTCGCGGTCGCTTGGTCCGGTCGCGGTCGCCGCCGCAGCCGAAGAGGACGGTGAGCCGGCCCCGACACAAGGGGCGCAACGTCGTCAGGACGTTCTGCAGGGCGTCGTCCGTGTGGGCGTAATCAACCAGGACGGCGAACCCGTCGCTGGGGACTCTCTCCAACCTGCCGGGGACGCCCGCAAGAGAGGACAGGCCCGCGGCGACGGTCTTGAGATCCAGGCCGGCGGCCAGGCACAGCCCCGCGGCGGCCAAATGATTCGACACGTTGTACCGGCCCAGGAGCGGCGTCTTGACTCGTTCCGTCTGTCCCTGGAATTCCAACGCGAACGTGGTCCCCTCGACAGTCATCGATTCGATGCTCGCGACCAGGTCGGCCGGCTCATCCACCGCGTACCAGCAGACACGAGCCTTGGTCTCCTGAGCAATAAGGCGAGACTGCGGCGCCTGCCTGTTCAGCACCGCGGTCGCGTCAGGCGACAGCGCGGTGAACAGGCGGGTCTTGGCTGCCAGGTAGTTGTCCGTCGTCCGATGGTAGTCCAGGTGGTCGCCGGTCAGATTGGTGAAGGCGGCCGCCCGGAAGGTCACGCCCGCCAGGCGGTCCTGGGACAGGGCATGGCTGCTGGCTTCGATGACCATGTGGTCTGCGCCGGCTTGCACCATCTCCCTCTGAGCCGTCGCAAGGGTCAGGCAATCGGGCGTCGTGAGCGTCGAAGCGGTCTGGCCGGACCCGGTGTCGTAGACGACGGTCCCCATGAGGCCGCACCTGTGGCCCCCGGCCTCGATGCACGAGCGGACCAGAAAGGTGATCGTCGTCTTGCCGTTCGTTCCCGTGACGGCCAGGCAGGTCAGCTTCCTGCCCGGATAGCCGTTGGCGGCCTGGGCGAGCAGACCCGCTGCCATCGCGGGATTCTCTACGAGCACAAAGACCGCTTGGTCCGATGCGCCGGCGGTGTTCGCAGCGGTCCCGTCGGCCGCGCACACAATGTACTTGGCGCCGTTGGCGATGGCCTTGCCGATAAACTGGCGGCCGTCGCAGGACGCGCCCTTGATGGCGACGAACACGTCGCCCTCGCGCACGGCACGGGAATCGATCCGGACAGCGATAGCCGGATGGGAGGAAACCAGACTCAACAGTTCATCCAGGTTCATTCTGCAACATCCTATGCGAGGAATTGTGCAAGGGATCCGACCCCTGCGGACCTGCCATTCTAAGCCGGCCCCTGCGACGACGCAACAGGGCAAGACCTCATGTGATAGCCCTGTCATTATCGGCAGTTCAGGCGATTTTGGATGAGAAACAGTTGGGCGATGCGTATAATGGGCAAGTCAAAGAACCGGCTGTACGCGGCGAGTGTGGCGTGCACACCATGCGCCCGGCGGACCCAAGCTCCTTCGGAAGGAATCATCACATGCTCAGAAGAAAGCGCGCTGTCGTCTTTGGTTTGCTCGCGGTCGTTTGTTCTGCGGCCTTTGCCCAGGAGGAGACGAGCTACCTGGCGGTTTTCATGGAGGGCAAGAAGGTGGGCCATTCGGTCCACACGCGGACGGTGGAAGGCGGGCGGGTCACGACGACCGAGGAGGTGAGCATCACGATCAGCCGGATGGGGGCCGCCGTCACCATTGAAATGACGGAGACGAATGTCGAAACGACCACTGGCAAACCCCTGCAGTTCGCGGCGCTCCAGCGTCTGGGAAGCATGACGATGATGAAGGTCGCGGGCGTGGTGAACGACAACGGCGTCGTCGATGTGACGTCCTCATCGATGGGCAGCGAGCAGAAGAGCACGATGCAATGGCCCACAGGCGCGGTGATGGCCGAGGGGTTGCGGCTGCTGACGATCGAGAAGGGACTCAAGCCCGGCGTGGAGTATTCGGTGAGCCTCTTCAGTCCCGGAATCATGCAGGCCGCGACTGCAACGGTCGTCATCAAAGACAAAAAGGAAGTGGACCTGCTCGGGCGGGTGGTGAAGCTCACGGAGACGACCACCGCCTTGAATATGCCCGGCGCCGGACCGGTCGTCACGACCAGCTACGTGGACGACGATACGCGAATCCTCAAGAGCGTGGTGCCGCTGGCCGGCATGATGGTCGAGATGATCGATTGCCCGAAGGAGTTCGCGTTGGGCGCCAACGACGTGCTGGACTTGATCGACAGGATGTTCCAGAAGAGTCCGGAGCCGCTCAAAGACGTCCATTCGACTGTCGCGATCACCTACACGCTGAACCCGGGCACGACGGACGGCCTGCTCATCCCATCGACCGATAATCAGAAGGCGGTGCGCCAGCCGGACGGAAGGGTGATCCTGGAGGTCAGGCCGGTGGCGGCCCCGGCGGGCGGGGCGTTCCCCTACCGAGGCAACGATCCCAACCTGCTCGAAGCGATGAAGCCGACACGATTCCTGCAGAGCCACAACGAGCGGGTCATGACGCTGGCCCGCAAGGCGGTCGGCGACACGAAGGACGCAGCGGAAGCCGCCCGCCGGATCGAGTCCTTTGTGGCAGAGTACATCGACAACAAGAGCCTGTCCGTGGGCTATGCGTCGGCGGCCGAGGTGGCCGAGAGCCGCCAGGGCGACTGCTCGGAGTTCGCGGTCCTGACCGCGGCCATGTGCCGGGCGGTCGGTATCCCCGCGCAGGTCGTGGTCGGCGTCGCCTATGTTGAGGAATGGAACGGGATGCAGGGCTTCGGCGGCCATGCCTGGGCCCAAGCCTACCTCGGCGGCGACAAGATGGGCAAAGGGGGCAAATGGATCGGCCTGGACGCCGCGTTCAAGAGCAGCGATCGCGGCGGCTACGACGCCGGACACATCGCCCTGGCGGTCGGCAACGGCGAGCCCGGCGACTTCTTCAATATGGCCAGCGCCCTGGGCCAGTTCCAGATCGAGAAGGTCAAGGTGGAACGGGCCAAGTAGAACACAGTGTGCCTCAGCCCGGAATCCGTCGAAACCTCGCATTTTGCACAGTCAACATGGCAGAATCACAGGTTATTCTGCAACGTGCGACGGTTCTGTGCCCAGCACCAGCCGGCGGATCACAATCGCGACTCCAGCATCTGGCAAAGACGGACGAAGTGCGGGAGGTGCGTCTTGAGTTCCGCCGGGTCCAGTTGGCCGAGCAGTTCGAAGGAGCGCCTGCCCTTCTCGTAGCCCCTTTGCCGCCCGCAATCGCGCGTTGCGTTGGCAAGCGCCTCTTGCACGGTCTCCTTGGCCTTTGCTTCGAGGTTGTCCAGCGATGGCAGGGCGTTCTCCCGAAGGCGGCTGCCGAAGAACTCCCCCAGGGCGTTTCTGTCGGCAAGACACCAAGTCTCCATACACTGGACCATCAATTGGGCTTGGTCATCGTCTGCCCCGGCGGGCTGCTCCCACCCGTCTCGGGATTGGAGATGTTGCCAGGGAGAGCGAGGCTGATTGACCGGCGCCTCGCTGTCCACGAGCAGCACGGGATAGTCACCTGCCGCTGCTGTTCTCAAGGCGGTCTTGAAGTCGTCATAAGCAGCGTTGCGACCACCGCAAGCTCTCGTGGACGGCATACGACCCTTGAATCCTGCGCGCTCCAGGAGCTTCCGGAAGCCCTCGCGGCATTTGATATGGAGCGACCGGCTGTCGCCGCCTCCCTCGATATACAATCTGACCCTCACCATCATACCCCCCCGATTTCGCCCTGAGTCCAGAGTTGGCCGAGCCTGTACTTCTGGAGCCATTCTTGAAGCGCACCGCCGTCGAGACGCTTCATCGTCGTCTGTCCCTCCGATTTCTCGCACACGACGACGGACTCCGGCTGGTCGCTGAACTCGTCGATGAGAATGTCCGAGTGGGTCGTTACCACCAACTGACTCCGCTCGGATGCAGCCTTCAGCAGGCGGGCAAGGGTCGGTATGATATCCGGATGCAGTCCCAATTCGGGCTCCTCGATGCAAATCAACGGGGGCGGGGAGGGATGGCACAAAACAGCCAACAGACAGAGATACCGGAGCGTGCCGTCCGAGAGACGCGTCGCGGGTACCGGGCTCACCAGACCAGTCTCATGAAAGAAGACCTGGACGGTACCTCCCTCGACCGACACGTCATAGTCCTCAATGCCGCCATAGAGTTGCTTGAGATTGTCAAGGATGTTTCGCTTGGCGCCGGGGTCCCGGCGTAGTCGGTTCAGTACCAGTCCAAGGTTACCGCAATCCGACTCCAGGAAATCGTTGGTCTGATCGGCTTTCTGTGGCTGGCGCGGCACCGTAAACCGGCCGAAGGACCACTCCCGATACTGACGAATCCGTGCATAGACCTGCCCAAGGTATGTGATCTCCGGATACTGATCGGGGTCCTTTCGCTGGGAGAGAATAGACTCATCGCGAGACGCGTCCTCTCGCCGGATTCTACGCTCCTGTTGCCCCGGAACACCCAGGATAGGATGCCCCTGCTGGAAGCGGTAGTAGAAGTGCGGCGTTTCAGATCGGTCAGGTGCGCCGCTCTCGATCTGCTCGTCGACAAGCTCGAACTTCTGTGATGACTCCGTGAACCAAATGGCGTGATGCAACGGTTGCTTGCCCGCAGGATTCTCCACTGTGACCTCGAGCACCGCCGTGGTTCCAGGCGTGCCTGTACCCTTCCAGATCCAGTCCCGGATTCCGCCTCCGTCGCGGACGGGTGCTGCGAGATGTGTCGGTGCTGCGCGGAGCAGGCTGATGGCCTCCAACAGATTCGACTTGCCCGACCCGTTCGGGCCGATCAGGACGTTCAGCGGACGAAGTTCCAAAGGAGCGCTCTGGGGACCGAAAGACAACAGGTTCGTGGCCTTGATCTCACGCAGCAGCATATCTTCTCACTCCTCTTGGCATCCTCGCAGTTGCCGACGATCATTCGAACTGAATGTCCACCGCGATGAACTCGACGGTGGTGTTGCCGTTGTAGTGGTTGAGCTGGGCTTCGTAGGCGATGTTGAAGTACTCGTTGTCGATGAGCTTCTTCTCGATGCCGCCCATGCGGAAGCCCACGCAGCGGATGGTCGCGGTGTTGTCGGTGATGGCGAACTGGAGGTGGTCGTTCGTCGAGCCGCACCGTTTGGGGGGAGCGGCCAGGCGGACACCCTTCGTCGCGAACACCGGCTTGGGGTTGCCTTCCCCGAACGGCCCGAGCAGGTCGAGCTGGCGGACGACATCCCGGTTGAACTGTCTCAAGGGTGCCAGCGCGTCGATGTGCATCTTGGCGACCACGTCCTCCTCGCGGAGATTCTTCACGGCGTAGGTCTCGAAGTCCGACGTGAAGGCCTCGATCCTCTCCGGCGGCAGCGTCAATCCCGCGGCCATCTTGTGGCCCCCGAAGCTGGTCAGGTGCGAGGAGCAAGCCTCAATGGCACTGAGCATGCAGAAGCCCGGGATCGAGCGGGCGGAGCCCTGGGCCACTCCGTTCTCGTTCGCCGACGCGTTAATCATGATCGCAGGACGGAAGAACCGGTCCACGAGCCGGGAGGCGACGATGCCCAGGACGCCCGTGTGCCAACCCTCGGCCGCCAGGACGATGCTCCGGCGGTCCGGGTGGTTCAGACCCCGCTCGACGACGATCTCGCATGCCTGCTTGAGCATCTTGCGCTCACACTGCTGCCGCTGGGTGTTCTGGTCCTTGAGGTAGTCGGCGATCTGCATGGCCCGCAGCTCGCTCGTGCTCGTGAGCAGCTCGACCGCCAGTCTCGCGTGTCCCATCCGGCCGGCGGCGTTGAGCACCGGCGCCAGGCGAAAGCCGATCGCGCAGCTATCGACGCCCTTGCCCGCCAGTCCGGCCGACTGGATCAGAGCCCGCAGGCCGCACAGCTTGCTGTCGGGCACTGCCTGGAGTCCGAACCGCGTGAGCACGCGATTCTCGCCGCGGAGATCGACCACGTCGGCGACCGTGCCGATGGCTGCCAGGGTCGTCGCGTTGAGCATGAACTCGCGGAGCCTGGGCTCGAGGCGCGGGCCGTGGCTGAACTCCTCGGCCACCGCCCAGGCGAGCTTGTAGGCCACCAGGGCGCCTGCCGAGTCCTGGTTCGGATAGGAAGGGTCCAGCGCCGGGTGGAGAATGGCGACCGCGCGGGGCAGCTCCGGTCCCGGCTGGTGATGGTCGGTGACGATCAAGTCCAGGCCGAGTTGTGCCGCCAGCTCGGCGGCGGCCAAGGCGGAGATTCCGCAATCGACCGTAATCAGCAGACGGGTGCCCCCCTCGGCCAGCGAACGCACCGCGTCGGCATTGAGGCCGTAGCCCTCGTCGATCCGGTGGGGGATGTAGTAATCGACCTGGGCGCCGAGGAGCGTGAGGAGTTCCCAGAGGATGGAAACGCCGGTGATGCCGTCGACGTCGTAGTCCCCGTAGACGGTGATCTTCTCTTTCTTCTCGATGGCCTGTCGAAGGCGGGCGACGGCCGGCGCGATCCCGGGCATCCTCGCTGGCCGGATCAGCTCCGTGAGCTTGGGTTGCAGGAAGACGCTGCCCTCGCGAGCCTCGATGACCCCCCGATTGATGAGAATCTGCGCGATCAGCGGGGAGATCTTCAGCGAGTTGGCGAGTTGCCCCGTCCGTTCGTCGGCGGGCGGGATGACCCACTCCGTCTTCTGCATCCCCGCCGGAGACGGCATCTGTTTTGTGTACCCCATGCCTGCGTTCCAATAAGCCGTGCCAAAGCCCTCTTTATATCAGACGATGGCACGCGGATGCAAGGTTTCCCTGGGTGCGAGCCCGCAAGGGGGGTGCGTGACCGCATCTGCGCGCGTGCAATAGGTGTTCATGGAAACCTCGGAATGTCATTCCCGCGTAAGCGGGAATCCACTCCTCCGGTCGCGCCCGGTCCCGCGGTTCCTGGATTCCTGCGTGCGCAGGAATGACAAAGTCGGGGCGACGCTTCGTCACTCTGCGAAAGGCCGCAGGAACGGGCATGCATCCGTCGGCAGGAGGTGCCCGTCCAAGCTTCAATGCGCCGGGCTGACACACCGGCGGGGCACCCGCGATTGTCACGCGGAATACGGACAATCTCTGAGAGAATGGGCAAGATGGAGAAGGCTTGCGGTCTGGAGGGTTTGTCGCGAACGATTCGCTACTGGCAATCGGTCGGCAGAAACACCGACTTGGCAGGGATGTGGAACTTTCTGCACAGGGCTTCCAGGAGCATCTCCAGGCGCTTCAACTGATAGTCGGTCGGGAGGGTCTGGACGCCGTCGCCGATCAGGCAGATGCGGATCGTCTTGTTGGATCCCTGCCACGTCCGGCTGGGCTGAATGGACCACTGCTTCTGCCACAGGTCGGTGGCCTGGATCTCGCCGTCGCCGCTGCCGGCGCCGTTGCAGACGATGAAGTGGCAGCTCGCGTCGAGTGCGCCGCTCGGGTGCTTTAGACCGCCGCTCTTGGTCCCGCTGAAGAAGATCTCGATGCTGGTCCATCGGTTGGGCGCCTGGCAGGCCTTCGACAGGACGGCCTGATCGACCGCGGTGAGTTGGTAGTACGCGGAGAGGCAGAAGGGACCGGCCGAAGGGCGGTTGTTGCCAAGGATCATCAGCACAAATGCACCCGCCGTCATGGAAACCAACAACGCGCCCAAGACCTTCACTACCCTTGGCTGGTTCGACATAAGGAAGTCGTCCATTCATGACCCTGCCCGATGTGAAGCTGCATCACACATGCAAACTGGGACTCCACGGCAGAGCGTCCTGTTATACCCTGTTTCATCGGCAGGTGTCAGTATGCGACTCCAGATTTTATGCAGAATGTCACGCGCGTCGACGACTTTTTTTTATCCGACGTAGGTTCGGGCGATCTCGGCGGGGCAGCGCGGGCCGATCCGATCCGGAATTCGGAATTTTCTGGGTCCGTAATTCATTGGCGTCACCTTCTTGACCGGCGCCGCGCGTGCCGCTATATTCGCGGCGGTCTCATAATCGTTTCGGGTCAGTTCCTGACGTCGACTGCGGACAGAAAGGGAGCCGATGGAAACTCAGTGGCGGATCATCTCGACGGCCGAAATCGCTCGATTATCAGAACAAGGATGCACCTGCGACGACTGGTCCCGCGTGCAGGTCGCCCAGGGGTTCCGGGCCGACCGGATTCAGACCACGCACTTCTCCGGGGATATCCGCCTCGGCGTCTTCGAGAAGGAAATCCCGTTCTTCGGCGGCGTCGCCAGGCCGGCCGGCGTCCGACAGGCTACGATCCACAACTGCACCATCGGCGACAACGTCTACATCTCGACGGTCCGCAATTACATCGCCAACTACATCATCGAGGACGATGTCGTCATCGACAACATCGACCTGCTGGCGGTCGAGGGCGAGAGCTCCTTCGGAAACGGGATCCTGGTGCCTGTGGTCAACGAGGCGGGCGGCCGGGAGATCCCGATCTACGACCGCCTCAGCGCCCATACCGCCTACGTGCTGGCCTTCTATCGGCATCGGTCGAAGGTGATCGCGAAGCTCACCGCCATGATCGCAGACTACACGTCCTCGGTGCGGTCCACCATGGGACGAGTCGCCCGAGGGGCGAGGATCATGAACTCGCGCGTGCTCAAGAACGTCCGGATCGGCTCGGCGGTCGTCGTCGAAGGCGCCAACCGGCTCGAAAACGGCTCGATCAACAGTTCCATGGAAGACCCCGTCTACATCGGGCCGGGGGTGTACGCCGACGATTTCATCGTCGCCAGTGGGTCCAAGATCACCGACGGTGCGATCATCTGCCACTGCTTCATCGGGCAGGGCTGCGTCCTGGCCAAGCAGTACTCCGCGGAGAACTCCGTCTTCTTCGCCAATTGCGGCGGCTTCCACGGCGAGGCCTGCGCCATCTTCGCCGGGCCTTACACCGTCACGCATCACAAGTCCACGCTCCTGATCGCCGGCCTGTTCTCCTTCCTCAACGCCGGCAGCGGCACCAACCAGAGCAACCACATGTACAAGCTCGGGCCCGTCCACCAGGGGGTCGTCGAGCGAGGCTCCAAGACCGGCAGCGACTCCTACATGCTCTGGCCAGCCAAGGTCGGCGCGTTCACCGTGGTCATGGGGCGCCACTACCGCAACTCGGACACCTCGGACCTGCCGTTCTCCTATCTGATCGAGCACGAAGACGAGAGCGTGCTGGCCCCCGGCGTGAACCTCCGCAGCGTCGGAACCGTCCGCGACGCCCGCAAGTGGCCGCAACGAGACCGACGCAAGGACTCGATGAAGCTGGACCACATCAACTTCAAGCTCCTGAGTCCTTATACGGTCCAGAAGATGATCAACGGACGCGACCTGCTGCACAGGCTCAAGGCCGCCGCGGGCGCGACCTCCGACTACTTCATCTATCAGAGCGTCAAGATCCCGAAGCACGCTCTGGAGCGGGGCATCGGCCTGTATGAACTCGGAATCGACAAGTACATCGGGAACTGCCTGCTCAAGAGGCTCGAGGACAAGCGATTTGCCGGCGTGGAGGAGCTCCGGGCCGCCCTGCGCCCCACCATCGGGATCGGCCTGGGCAAGTGGGTCGATCTGGCCGGCATGCTCGCGCCGGAGGAGGTCGTGCTGAAGCTGCTCGACGATGTCGAGACCGGCTCCGTCCGGTCTCTGGAGGAACTGGACGCCCGATTCGCCTCCATGCACGAGAACTACGCGGAGTTCGAGTGGACGTGGGCGGCCAGGGTCATCGAGCGCCAGTTGGACAAGACCGTCGGGGAGATCGCGCCCGCAGACATCGTGGAACTGACGAACCGGTGGGAGAAGGCGGTCGTGGAACTCGACCACCTGCTGTCCGAGGATGCGAAGAAGGAATTCTCGGCGACCGTCCAGACCGGGTTCGGCATCGACGGCGACGACGCGGCTCGGCAGGGCGACTTCGCGACGGTGCGCGGCACGTTCGAAGCCGACGGGTTCGTCGGGGAGATTCGCAAACATATCGCGAGCAAGACCGCCCTTGCCAGGGAGCTGTTGAGTCGCATCGAGCCGTTGTTGGCTCGTGTGTGACGGACGAGGAATGACCAATCGTGGACTGCCGGATTGTCAAGCCGGCATCAATGGGGTACTTCGCAAATAAGAGAGGATTGACCATGAGAGTGATCATCCAGCCGAACTACGAGAAGGTGTCCCGATGGGCTGCCAACTACGTCGCCCGCAAGATCCTGGACTTCGCGCCGGCCCTGGACAAGCCGTTCGTCCTGGGCCTGCCGACGGGATCCTCGCCGATCGGCATGTACCGGGAGCTGGCCGCCCTGAACAAGGCAGGCAAGCTGTCGTTCGAGCACGTCATCACGTTCAACATGGATGAGTACGTGGGTCTGCCCCAGGACCATCCGGAGAGCTACCACTCCTTCATGTGGCGCAACTTCTTCGGCCACATCGACATCCCCAAGAGGAACGTGAACATCCTCGATGGGAACGCTCCGGACCTGGCCGTGGAATGTGCGGAGTACGAGGACCGCATCTGCCAGGTGGGCGGCATCCGACTGTTCGTCGGCGGAATCGGCGCCGACGGGCACATCGCGTTCAACGAGCCGGGCTCCTCGCTGACCTCCCGCACTCGCCAGGTCCGCCTGACCCAGGACACCCGCATCGTCAATGGACGCTTCTTCGACAACGATCCGAACAAGGTCCCCGAAACGGCGCTGAGCGTCGGCGTCGGCACGGTCATGGACGCCGACGAGGTCATCATCATCGTCAACGGCGCGAACAAGGCCCGGGCCCTGCGGCACGCCATCGAGGAGGGCGTCAACCACATGTGGACGATCAGCGCCCTGCAGATGCACCCGAAGGGGATCATCGTGTGCGATGAGGACGCGACGCTCGAACTGCGGGTGGGCACGGTCAAGTACTTCAAGGATGTGGAATCGGCGACGCTGGACCCCGCCTCCCTCCTGGCGTGATCGGACCTCCGGCCTGGAATGAAGCAGGGGATTCCACCGCGGTGGAATCCCCTGTTGTATGCACGTCCCCTCGATTGGGGAAGGCCTGGGTCTATCCTTTACTATTGGGATCGGTCGCCGGGGCTGTCTGCACCTGGTTGGCGTCGCTCGGCGCCGCGACGGGCGACGGCGCGGGCTTGCCCTGATTGGGGTCGGCCTGGACCGTCGTGGCCCGGGGACGAGGCGGCACCATGTCGCTGACGGCGTAAGTGATCGCAGCCTTCTGCCGAAGCGACTCGATGTAATCGGTGAACGCCTTCTGCCTCTTGGACCCTTGCAGATTCTCGACGATCTGCTCTTTGGCCGCAGCGAATGCGACGATGTTCGGGTCCTTATGTTCGGCCACCTTGATGATGTGGTATCCGAACTGCGTTTCGACCAGGTCGCTGATCTCGCCGACCTTCATGGCAAACGCGGCGTCCTCGAACGGCTTGACCATTTCGCCTCGGCCGAACGGCGGGAGCTCGCCTCCCTGAGCCGCCGACGGACAGGAAGAGTTCTCCTTGGCCACCGTCGCGAAGTCGGCGCCTTCTTTCACCTGCGTGAGCAGCTTCTCCGCCTTCTCCCGGGCCTGGGCCTTCACCTGGTTGGGATCGGCGTTCGGGTCCGTCGATTCCGCCGGGTCCGTCGAGATCAGGATGTGACTGGCCCGCACCTGCTCGGGGACTGCGAATTCCTCAGGATTCCCGTCGTAGAACGCCTTCGCTTCCTCGTCCGTCACCCGGATTTGGTCGGCCAGCCTGGTCTCGAGCAGCTTGGAGTACTTCATGTTCCGCAGGAGGAATCCCTTCATCGTCTCGAAGCGGACGCCCTGCGCCTCGATTCTGCTCTTGTAGTCTTCGAGTGTCAGCGGGGGCACCTCCGCCGCGAGCTGCTTGGTGATCTCCGCGATCAACTGCTCCTCGGTGACGTCGATCCCTGCTTGCTTGGCCTCCTCCTCCAGGAGTTGCTCGATCACGATCTCGTTCAAAGCCATCTTCATGGCCTGCTTCTGATGTTGCGCCGCCATCTCGGGTGACTGGGCGGCCAGCTTGTCCAACTGAGCCTTCCACTTGTCCTGCACCCGTTGGTTGACCTGGCTCTCCATGATCGAGGCGCCGTTGACCGTCGCCAGGACTTTGTCCGCCTGCGGGGGCGTCACGCCGTTCGGCCCTGCGACCGGGGCGTTGGCATCGGGCGACGTCACGCCGTTCGGCGCCGCGATCGGAGCGTTGGCATCGCTCGGCGCCTGAGGCGCCTTCTTCTGACAGCCCGCCCCCCAAATCGCCAGCAAAATGGTAAGGAAACCGGCCGCCGCCGCAATACGACGGGCCGGACCAGCAGCTACTCTCTTCATGATGATGCTCCGACACAAGGTTGGTCAATTGGGTCCCTCAAGGCAGTGGGCTGCCGCCGAGACCTTATCCAAGCGGGACGATAGCAGATCCTGCACCGATTGGAGGCACGAGAACGGCTATTATCCCGGCCGACACCTGCCGCGTCAAATAATTCACGGCTGGGCTGGGGGGCGGGGTAGAGTCAAGACGCGGCGCGGTGGTTTAGCTGGAGCCTATCTGTTGCTGGAAAAAAGCATCAGAAAGGGGGCCAGGAGAGGGGGAGTTGTAGAGGGGGAAAAGCGCCGAAAAGGGGACCACCGCATTTGACCGAGATGTGGTGTCTGGAGATGGTTCCAGATGCCAGGGGTCAGAAGGGATGTTGGCGGTGGAACACTATGAGTTGATTCGGCGGAAGGTATTGATCGAAGGCCTCCGCCGCTTCGTGAGCTCCACGACGACCGAGCCCGAGGTCTGCGCAGTGAGTAAGGGACAAATGGCAAAGAGAGAACCCATGAAACGCAAGGAGGCATCCGCCGGCCCAAGGGAGGGCGCCCCTGTGATGCCGTCCGCTTCCACCGCGTTCCGCGTCCAGCCAGGCCCGACTCGTAGGGCTTTGCCCAGCGAGGCAGCGCTGGTGCGTCCCAACCCTATGAATTCCCATGATCACCCCTGTCGATCACACTCCGTGTGCCATCCCTCGCTGCAACCTACCGCCAGATCCTTTGCTCTGAAGCTCGCGTCTGATTCTGCTCAGGCCAATGACAGATAGCACTCCTCTGAAAGCCAACGGTGGGATTCGAACCCACAACCCCTGGTTTACAAAACCAGAGCTCTACCGTTGAGCTACGTTGGCGTAAGTCTTTGCTATATAAGGTCTTGTGTCATGCCCACGTAAGCCCGAAATTGAGCATTACAACCGCTACTACAACCATTATCACAGGCCTTATTGCTGGCAAGCTGGGTAAGACAGCCGGATGTAATGGGAGTAGCCAACATGGCAGAGCAAACCCCGGAATCTCAAGGTCCCGCCCGAGCACCCGCCAAACGAAAGACCGGTGCCGGAAAACGGGCACGTTAGTTCCCTCTCACACTACATTGCACGGGGCAGTATTGCAAGAGAATCCGAGGCCGCATCCAGTACTTCGACCAAGATGCGGCAACACGTGGGGCCGGTGGGTAAGCGGCAGGTCCAACGACAAGCCCCTCGCCAATCCGGGAATACACCCAACGTCAGGAGCAGCAAGACCGTCGGTTGGACCAGATGAAGATGTTCGACTGACCGCCGCCGCAGGCGGCTCCCAACCAATCCGCTTTGAGCGGTTCACCTTTCAAGCCTCCACCTCTGGTGGAGGTATCGACTGCTTAAACGAGGGGCTGACCCTCGAAGTCCGCCCGCCTCAGCCTCCTTGCCGCCTTCCGCTTTTCCAGTTCCTACATCGATTCCGCTGAAAAACCCTTCGGATAGTTACAGATTTCACTTGTCTTCTATTCGGGTGTCGGGTATCCTTGGCCGTGAGGTATTGGATTGTCATGGAGGACCACATGACCCTTTCCCGTCGCGACCC
>JAGOLX010000011.1 GCA_017993835.1 Phycisphaerae bacterium | reverse complement strand
TCCACACCAGGTGCACGTGAATGCTGAACACCGAATGACTGCCATGACGATACGACTCCATCCGCCTATTATGCTAAAGCTGTCGCCTAAAGGCGAGGGTTTTAACCCTCCCAAGCGGTGACAATAACGCGTGGCACGCACGCAGCAGATTTCACGCCGTTGGTATCCTTCGTGGCTGTATCTCGTTTCGCCTTGCGTTCTCCGCATCCCTCGCGGTTATCGCAGTTTCTTGTGGGTGAATTTGCGGGCGTTGGGGCCTGTGTAATCCGCTACGATCTGGCCTTTGCCGAGGAGCTTCCACTTGTAGATCACCAGGCCGTCGAGGCCGACCGGGCCTCGGGCGTGGATCTTGCTCGTGCTGATGCCGACCTCGGCGCCCAGGCCGTACCGGTAGCCGTCGGAGAACCGGGTGCTGGCGTTCCAGAAGACGTCGGCGGAATCCACCAGGTTCATGAACCGCTCGGCCTTCTCGCGGTCGGCGGTGACGATGGCGTCGGTGTGGCCCGAGCCGTAACGGTTGATGTGGTCGATTGCGGCGTCGAGGCCGTCCACGACCTTGATTGAGAGGATGTAGTCGAGGTACTCGGTCGCCCAGTCGTCGTCCGTGGCGGGCTCGCAGTCGATGATCGCGCGGGTGCGATCGCAGCCTCGGAGCTTGCAGGTGTGTTCGACGAGGGCCTTCTGGACCAGCGGCAGGAAGGCGGGTGCGATCGCGGAATCGACGAGCAGGGTCTCGGCGGCGTTGCAGACCGCGACGTACTGGCACTTGGAGTCGACGGTGATGCGGACGGCCATGTCGAGGTCGGCGTCGGCGGCGACGTAGACGTGGCAGATGCCGTCGGCGTGGCCGAGGACGGGGATGTTGGTGTGGGCCATGATGTGGCGGACGAATTCGTTCGAGCCGCGAGGGATGACCAAGTCGATCTGCTCGTCGAGGGCGAGCATGTCCGTGACGTCCTGGCGGGTTTCGAGCAGGTTCAAGACGCCGGTGGGCAGGCCGGCAGCAGTGCCCGCGCAGGCGATCGTGTCCGCGAGGATGCGGTTTGTGTGGGCGGCTTCGGAGCCGCCTTTGAGCAGGCAGGCGTTGCCAGACTTGAGGCAGAGGGTCGAGATCTGGACGAGGGCGTCGGGGCGGGACTCGAAGACGACACCGATGACGCCGATCGGGCAGGAGACGCGGTAGAGCTCGAGGTCGTCGTCCATTTCGATGGCACACAGGGTCCGGCCGACGGGGTCGGGCAGCTTGATGAGGCTGTGGATGCCGGCACAAACGTCGGCTAGCTTGGCCTCGTCGAATTTCAGTCGCTTGAGCAGCGGGGCCGCGAGGTTGCCCTCCCGGGCGGCGGCCAGGTCCCGCTCGTTGGCAGCGACAATCTCGGCACCACGATCCTGCAGGGCCTTGGCGATTTCGGTCAAAGCGGCGTTCTTGACCTCGGTCTTGACAGCCCCCAGGCGGATCGAAGCCTCTTTCGCCGCCGCCGCACGTTCGAATATCTTCATTTTCCTTGACATTTTCACCTGCGCCGCTAAACTCCAGTTATGTTGCCAGCTCAACGATTATAGGCTCTCGGCAAAACACAATCAATGACTATGCGGGTGTTGCTTAGTGGTAAAGCACTAGCCTTCCAAGCTAGCTACGCGGGTTCGATCCCCGCCACCCGCTTTTCTGCTGGGTGTATTGTCGGCGTATGAGGCGGGCTGCTTGATTTGGATTCCCTGCAGGCGAGCGTGAGAGACGCGTGCTCAGGCCGAACGGCGCGAGGTGGATTTCAACGGGCGCGACTTCGACCGAGTGCCCAGTTGCAGGAGCTTGCCGACGGATTCCATCGCCCTGCCAATCACCGGCACCAACATACAGGGAGAATCCAATCCTCTCCGGCGAGGGTGCGTCCAGGCTCAGCGGACATGCAGGCGAGGGCTGGCGAGTCGCCTATTCCTCCTCACCCTCGTGCATGATCCAGCGGGGCCGGATCGTGGGTCCCCTTTCGCAGCAGCACATAGCGGAGCCGGGAGCCTGGCCCCCAGAAAGGGATGTCCAGGCCGACCGAGGCCCCATACCGCTGCGCCAGCGTTCGCAGATCCTCGCGGCGGAGCGTTCTGCCGGGAGATCTGCCGCGCAGGCGTCGCCCGAGGCTGCGGAGGGAACCGTGGTCACAATAGGAAAGGATGACGAACCGCGTCGACACCCGCAGCAGTTCGCCGACCAGCCGCTCCACCTCGGCGGCCGACGGCAGGTGATGCGTCAGCCGGTTGCAGACCGCGCCATCGACGGCGTCGTCCTTCAGCGGGATCATGAACGCGGAGGCGGTGAACCACGCGGCGTGTCCCTGGGGCCCCATGGTTTCGCGGGCTGTCAGCACCTGGCCCAGACTGAGGTCCGCCTGGAGAAGCAGATCGGTCGCCGACGCGATGGGACCGCTGACTCGCCCACCCCCGCAGGGAAGGTCGAGCAGTCGGCGGCATCGGGGCTGGGACGCCAGCAGACGCCTGATCCGCCCGGTCTCCCGACCCGTCACCCACCGCTTGGACCACCGACGCTCGTATCTTCGCTGGTACAGTTCGCCGATATTCGATTGCAGGAACTGCTTCTGGTAGTCGACGCTGGTCGGACCCTCGGGGGGGACGCCCCACTGCTCGCTCGATCCGCAACGGGCCAGCAGAGGGATGCCGTCGCGCACTTCGTAGGTGCGCGAGCAGCTTCGGCAAATCAGGCCGGCCCCCTCTCGGGCGAGCTCTCCCCGACAGTCGGGACAGGCCAGCAATCCGAGGAGTAAATCGAGAACGCCGTTGCTACGATCCGGCACAGGAGCCTCCTTGCTCAGAGATTCAGCGACTGAGGGATGGGCAACCGGCGGTGCCGGGGCTGAAACATCATGACTTGCGCCATGAGTTCCCGATCCCCCCGGCTCAGTCGGGCCCGACCCACGTACCGACGGAAGAAACGCAGACGCATCGTTCGCGACAGGAACGCTCTCGCCGATTTGTCCAGCATCGCAAGGTCTCGCACGATGGAATGCCGGAGCGACAGACGTGAGACGTGTCTTCCGCTGGGGCAATCCAGGAAAAGGACCCGCGACGGGTCGTCGGCCGTCACGAGGATGTTCCGCCACTTGAGATCCCTGTGCGCGAAGCCGTCCTCGTGCAATCGACACACGTAGTCCGCCACCAGGCCCAGGACACGAGAGAGCCATTGTCGATCATGGAACAGATCGGGGCGTGTACAAGCCAGGGTCTGCAGATCCGAGGACAGAGGAACCCCTTCCGTGACGATGGCCCCCCGCCGCAGCAAGCCCAGCGTTCGCTGGCTTCCCTGAGCGACGACCTTCGGAACGGGGATTCCCAGCCGGGCGAAGTAGGCAAGGTTCCTGCACTCGGTTTCCGCATGGTCTCGCCCGAGCGCCTTGCGGGCGTGCTTTCCCCGGGGCCAATACCGTTTGACGTAGTAGTCCCGATCTCCGACCCGTACCCTGATGACGTGACAGAATGCCCCCTTCGACGCCAGGGTTCCCGTCAATTCGAAGACCCGATCGAGACTCGAAAACGACTCCGCCAAGCCCTGATCGTCCAGCCCGGCACACACAGTCCATTGCGTATCATTGACCCCAAATCGCACACAATCCCCTATATCCAATGGTCCCTTGAGTCCACTGGGGCGATCCCCCCATGCCCACGGTCCAGCGATCCTGCCCCTGAACCCTGTGCGGTTCCGCCTCGGCCAACCGGGCCATCTCCTTCAGACTACCAGCCCAACCTGAACCGAACCTGAAAGACCGATGTCTTCTCGCAAATCATCCTTGTGGCATGAAATGAACGGACCGGAAAAGGAGAGCCTTGTCAGCGTCCCGCCACATCCAATACGCCAGCCTTCTTGAGTGTTCGCAGGGGCAGGTATATGACGGCCCCGGCGCAAAGGATGACCGCCCACGGCCATTCGAGTCTGAAGACGCCCTTGTAGAACACGTCGCCGGCAACCTCCAGCGCGGTCATGGCAGCCGCAATGACCAGAAAACCGGAGTACTCGCGTTTCAGTGCAGTTCTCCAGCAGAATGGCAGGTTCGAGTCCACCCACTTCCGTGGATCCGGCACGAGCATGGGAGTGCGTGCGGCCCATTGGTTGAACGCATCTCCGAACCGATCCCTCAAAAGGGCTTCCTCGCTCAGGATGATGCGCTCGTAGTACAGGAGGAAGAGGCCCAGAGCGGCACACGTGAACAGGATCGAGTGCAGAAAGAGCGTGATCCCCGCCCAGATGAGCATGTTGCCCAGATACAGCGGATTTCGCACGATGGAATACATGCCGGTCGTGTTGAGCTGTGCGGCCTTGGGTCTTGTTGTGGTCCGCCCGGAGGTTCCTTTGGGGGCGTGCCCTGCGACATGAAGGCGAATCCCTTCTCCTATCAGTGCAATGATGAAACAAAGGCACTCCAGGAGGGCGTCGGCGGTGCCGCTCTGCAGCGGGTACGTATAGGAGCGCAGACCCGAGGCGAAGAGCACGATCGTGACGAATGGCAGATAGCTTCGGCGCTGAAACAACCACAGACCTTGACGTTGAAGATCATACATCCGGAGCACCCCTCTACACATAACAGCATCATCGGCACGGCCTGATCTGCTCATGCCCATCGGCGGCCGTCCTATGGCGAAACCTCAGTCCAGTCTTCCCCGCCCAACCACGCCGACAACACTACAGGTTTAACCTGAACGGGACGTGAAAACACAGGATTGACCGAGAGAACGAGGAAAACACCGATTGCCGGGGATTGCGACGCCGGACCAAGGCAAAAACACTGCAAGACACAGACATCAGAACCTCGCACAACGCGATTGCTTGTTCTCCTTGAGCCGGTACAATGCTTGCCTGGGATCTTGGCTCCAATCCGATGGATCGGAGGGCATGATCCGCGGGTATGCGTGCAAGGTCGCTGAGACTATGAGAGTGTTAATCGTCGAAGATGAAGCCCGACTCGCCCGCAACATCGCGAAGGCGCTCAAGGAAACCACGTCCTACGCGGTCGATATTTCCCTGGACGGCGAAGACGGGCGGCACCAGGCCCTTTCCAATCCCTACGATCTGATCGTACTGGATCTGATGCTGCCGAAGGTGGACGGGCTGGAGATCCTCCGCGACCTCCGCCGGCAAGGGAGCCGGGTCCCGGTCCTCATCCTCACCGCCAAGGACACCACGCAGGACATCGTCCAGGGTCTGAACTCCGGCAGCGACGATTACCTGACCAAGCCCTTCGACATGGCGGAGTTCCTGGCTCGGTGCAAGGCGCTCGTGCGGCGCACCTACGACCGTCCCGATCCCGTGGTGTCCGTCGGCGACCTATCCGTGGACACGGCCAGCCGCAGGGTCACCCTCCAAGGTCAGCCCGTCTCACTTCGAGCCATGGAGTATCGACTCCTGGAGTACCTCGTGCTCCGAGCCGGCCAGGTCGTCAGCAAGGAGGAGATCCTGGAACACCTCTACGACTTCAACGCGGAAACCTTCTCCAACGTGATCGAGGTCTATGTCTCCGCCCTGCGCCGGAAGCTGGACGCGGGTTCCCCCTGCCCCTTGATTCGCACCGTCCGAAACCAGGGATATGTGATTGGGGGCGCGCCGACGTGAAACCCCTGTCGATCAGACTGCAGTTGTCGCTGATGATGTCGCTGTTGACCCTGGTCATCATCACCGTCCTGTCCGTCGCGGCGTACATCGAATTCGAGGAGTCGCTGCTGGGCAACATCGATGCGACCTTGCGAGCCGTCGGCGAAGGACTCCGTGCCGAACTCGAGGAGGAGGAGCCCCACGAGAATCAGCAAGTCGAATTCCGGGCGATCACCGGATACGGCAGCCGGGAATACGCCAGTCAGTGTCGCATCTGGACGAACGGGAGCGATGTGGACCTCTTCTCCAGCGATCCCCCAGAGACTCCTGCGGACCAGAGGTTCTTTCGCCCGCCCAGCAGCGAGCCGCCCGCCGTGGGCGATTTCAGATTGTTCAACATCGCCCGCGATGCGCAACCGGGCACAAGACACCCCCTGCGCGCCCTCTGGATACGTTGTGTCCTCCGTCAGCAGGTCGTGAACGTCGTCGTGGCTCGTTCGAGCTACCACGTCTATCACGAACTGGGCGAGTTCCTCCGCCTGCTGCTGGCAACCGGAGGCGGCATCACGCTGATCGCCCTGCTCCTCGTGCCGCGGATCGTTTCCTGGGGACTGCGCCCGATCACCCGCGCCGGCGGCCAGTTGGAGCAGATCACGCATCGCAGCCTCGGGCAGGAGAACCGAATCATGGGGGATGCCCCCATGGAATTGCGACCGTTCAGGACGGCGCTGGACGGGATGCTCGTGCGACTGGACAAGGCCATGCGCCAGCAGGAGCGTCTCACCGCGGATGTCGCGCACGAGCTGCGGACTCCCCTGGCGATCATGAAGAGCACGCTGCAAACCCTGCGGATGCAGCCTCGCAAGGCTGTCGAGTACGAAGAAGGCGTGGATGAGACACTCCAGGACATCGAGCGGATGGAGCAGCTCGTCGGGCAACTCCTCACGCTGGCTCGCCTGGATGCGGGAGACGAAGTCCCCGATCCGGTCGAGGTACGTCTGGACGCGCTGCTCGAATCGCTGGCAGACGTTTTCAACTGTCGCGCTCGCCAGCAGGGTGCGCGCGTGATCTGCGCCAACATGGCGGCCGTCCGCGTCCTGGGGAATGAGACGGAGCTTCGACAACTGTTCAGCAATCTGCTTGATAATGCCCTGCGATATGGGCCGCCGACGGGGGTCGTTCGCATCACGCTGCAGGATGGGCCGGGGCCGTGGGTCACCGCGTGCGTGCACGATGAGGGAGGCGCCATCCCGCCGGACAAGCTCCCCTACCTGTTCGACCGCTTCTACCGGGTGGACCCTTCACGGTCTCACGCCTGCGGCGGCAGCGGCCTGGGTCTGGCCATCGCCCGACAGACGGTCCAGCGGCATCACGGGACGATCGCCATCACCTCCGATCCGCAAGCCGGAACGGTTGTCGCCATCCAACTGCCGCGCAGTCCCAACGCGTGACACGACGGCAGGCACGACGCTGTATCCCCCTTGCGACGCTTGCCCTCTGCCCCCGACGTCCTTGTTCGCCATAAGAAAAGGTTCATCACGGAATTGCGGGGAAAACGGCACGGCTCTGAGAGACACGCAATGCACTCGGTTGTTCTCCACGTACCTTCATTTGGGGGCGCTGCCCCCAAACCCCCGGCATTTGGCGCATTGGGCCAGCAGCATGAAATTGGAGGACAAGACGGCAAGACAAGCTCTGGTCGAGCGACCGATTCCTCTACCTCCATGCTGCTGGCCCAAAGCGGGAAATGCCCGCCGCAATGCAGCAGATTCCGGAGACGTCCGTTTCTTCCTTCCAACAGGCGTCCCCGCAGTTCCGCGATGAACCTAAAAAAAAAGGCAGAGTCGTTTCGACCCTGCCTTTCGTGTTTGTCTGTGCGTCCGGGCTTATTCTCTGATGCGCCGCCTCAAACCCACGAGACTGAGCAGGCCGGAACCCAGGAGCCACGCTGCAGCCGGGACCGGAACGGACGGGGAGGGAGGAAGGCCTTCCGCTCCAATCGTGAATCCGTGCCAGTACTCAGAGGTATTCGTGAACGTGAACGACGTGAAGGTGCCTTCGACCTGGAGAAGTCCGTGTACTTCCCCACTGCCGTAGAAACCCGTACCTCCTGCGTTGATCACGGGCGTCCCGTTCCCAAAATGTCCCTGGCCGTAACTCAGGAAGGAGATGTCAGTCCCGAACTCGACGGTATTTCCGTTCCAGCTCACCAGGCCGAGGATCGGATTCGTCACGGCTTGAGAGAAGGTCACTGTCACACTGCCTCCGGTGCTCAAGGCAATGAGATCGGAAGTCGGCGGCGCACAGTTGACTGACCCGATCGTGTAGGCCGATCCGTCCCACCAATTCGTACCGCCGCTCGTTTGGACGAACGCATAACTAGCGGTGTTTGTCACGCTCACGCCAACGGTTTGCGAATCGACGACCAGAGAGCCGTACACCGTCTTGCCGTCCACGCTCGTCAAATCCGTCCAGGAAATGGAAGCCTGTGCCGACATGCTCATGGACGTGACCAGAACCAGCAATGCAACCAATAACCCTCTTTTCTTCATCATATTCCTCCGTTACGTAGTTGTCGGATGCCGCCTCGCGCGCAGCGACAACCGCCACGATCGCGCAGAGCCATGAAACGCACAGGGCTCCGCGTGCAAGGATAGCACCGCATTGTCATTCACGATCCAACCACACGAGCCGATTCCCTGCCTCCTGGGCAGGCGAACCAAGCCTTACGATTTGCTCACGCTGAGCGGGGCAACGCCAAGTTGGCGATCCCCTCCATAGCATTGAAAGAAGTATTATACAGGCAGATGGGGCAGAAGTCAAACCAAAGTGCTGCACTGTCCGATTCAGGAAATTCCCGGGGTATCCCTGCACTGCACATCCGCGCTGCGGTGTCGTGACTTTTGATCAAAGGGCAGGGGTTCCCGGACCTCGCCGTAGAACAGGTGCAGCGTCGGGTCGCCCAGGAGCACCATGCCGTAGAACCACTCCCTCGACCAATCCTCGAACGGCAGCCGGCCGGTGAACCAGTCGAAGAACGACTCGCCCACCGTCTTGCCGTCGCCCAGGGGACGGGTGAAGTCGTCGAAGCTCAACATGCTGCCGGTCTTCGACGACGCGACGACGCAGAGTCCCTGTGCCGTGTGGAAGAGGTACGAGGCTGCGAGGAAGTTCTCGTCGGTGAACCGCCCGGCCCCGCACACGAACAGATTGTAGAACAGCGCTGGCGGGTCCAGTTCCTGAACGTCCTCGGGGTAAACCCAGCCGCCGTGATTGTAGAACAGGCCGATATCGAAGGGCAGACCGTCCCACAGCGCCAGTTCCCATGTGCCCAGGGGGGCCGAGTCTCCCAGGCTGGGCCGAACGCTCGCTTCGTTGCCGAGATAGTCCCTGCTCAGGCGGGAGTTCTTGTCTTCGTTTGCATACGGCCCGTTGACCGCCCAGAGGGCAATGTACGTGACCGGGTCCGGCGTCGGCGCGTACGTCAGGCCCGCCACCTCGCCACCATTGTCCTTGCAGAATCGCAGGGAGAACCCGTGGTCGCCCGTCCACTGGGTGACCTTCACGAGCAGGCGGTTGGGCCCCCGCTTGAGGGAGACGTTCACCTTCGTCATGTCCGTCGTGTAGCCGCCGTACCGGTTGTCGTCGATGACCACATTCCCATTGAGCCAGACCTTCGCGCCGTCGTCGTAGCCCATCCACATCTGGCAACTGCACGCCGTCTCCGCGGTCACGCTCGCGAACGCGTAGCAGGCGCCGTAGTCTTTCGAGTCCGTCTGGCTCTCGAAGTCGACGTAGCCCCCGGATGCGGAATAGGCGGTCCAGGTCTTCCCCCCGGTCACCTGGCCCGCCGTCGGATGGATGGAGGACTCGCTGACGCCCAGGTAGTTCGTGTCGATGTACTCCCAAAAACTGGACGACTCGTCCTGGTGGAACCCGTTGACCAGCCAACCTCGAATGAATGGGCCGGCGGCGGGTTTCGTGTCCGGATCGGAGACCCGGTATTGCAGATCGGGGAGAGTATCCTCCCCTCGGCGGCTCGTCACCCGGGCGGAGAGCTGGAAATCGCCGCCCTTCTGGCTGACCTTGCACAGCAAGCGGTTCCAGCCGCTGTTGAGCTGGACATCGGCATAGTACTCATCCACTTTCCAGTCGGCCTCCACGTTCTTGGTCAGCACGAGCCCGCCGTTCCACCAGACCTTGATCCCGTCGTCCGCGCCCAGCCGCACACGCGCCTGGGTGGCCGACGGGCTGTGGATGTACGTGTGGGCGTACACCACGGATTCGGTCGGCCTGGTGCCGAAGGAGTGGCCCCCCGAACTGCCATGGTTGCACACCTGGACATAGTACTGACCGAGGGACAACTGATGGAGATAGTCCTCGCCCGTGGTGTAGTAGCCGAGATCGTGATGGGTCGTGTTCGCACCGAAGATATAGCGGGTATACACATCCATGTCGAACCAGTCCTCGTCGATGTATTCCAGGGCCCTCCAAGGCTGCGTCAAAGTGCCCAGGCGATGCCGGTGCGCCTTGGCGAAGTACTCGCTCACCATGGTCTCTTCGGAGTCGTAGTCGAGCAGATGGGCGTCGATTCTCGCCACGCAGACCTCGGGTCCCTCGTCGCCCGTTCCGGCGTTGTGTACGTCGAAGACGCCATCGGCATTGGCGTCGCCCCAGTACCCATCCACGTCCATGTAGTAGAGATCGCAGGGGTAGCCGCTGGTTTCGGAGGCAGGCACCTGGGCCCACGCCGCGGTGATGTCCCCGACGAATACGATCATCCGGCTCCCTGCCGCGTATCGACCGCGGACCCAGGATCGAATGTCCTGGGGTGTCCCGCCCGACACGGTCTCCGTGTAGACCGTATACCCTTCGGCGACCAGGTCTGTCCGATACTGATCGAGCGCCGCAGAGACTTTCCGGTCCTGCGACAACGCTCGGTCCGCCAGGATCGAGACGGATTGGAAGCCCGCGGCGGCGATTCGGAGGTCCGGCTGCGACGGCTTGGCAAGGCTCGGCGCGTCGAACCACCCCGGCGCCAATGGGCGAGACTCCAGATACTCGCGATACGTGCCGGGAGCCCGACCGTCCGGCGAGGTCCACGTCAGCGGGCGAACCTGCCGGCCGTTCTGCCAGCCGGGCAGACCTTGTTCGTCGGGGACCGCGGACGATGACCCTCTCAGCGGGGGAACCCTCCGCTCCTCCGCGAGGCTGGTCCCCAGAACACACAGGATGACGGCGCCGACCACCGAGAGCTGTGCCGACCGCAGCATGGACTACCCCTCTCCAGAACAGATAGTTGGCTGGCTGTGCTCACATCAAACAACTGCCAATGTGATTATGACATGAAAGGGCCGGGACAAACAGAGAAAAAGAGCGGCACAGGGCGAAATGCGCCGCGTCCGGCCGCGGCGGGCGACGGATTCGTCCCATAATGCCGCCTCATGGAAACCGCTTTCGAGCGGGGCTCGGATCTTCTTTGGCCTTTACTGGCCTGTCACCAAGTGGTATAATGGAAGCAAATGTCTGATTCACTCATTGGAGCCGGGGGACCTGTGTCACCGTTCCGCGGCGCTGGACGCCCCGATGGCCCGTACTTGAAGGAGAGAACCGATGCATAGTGACGAGACTGCTTGCCGGCGTCTGACGGCGCTGGCTGTGTGGGCAATTGCTGCCCTGGCGGCAACGAACTCTCACGCGAACATCCGCCTGCCGGCGGTCATCGGGGACAACATGGTCCTCCAGGCAGGAGACCGGGCCCGCCTGTGGGGCTGGGCAGACCCGAACGAACGCATCCAAGTCGCCATCAGTTGGCGGAGCTTCACGTGGGGCATCCAGGCCGACGACCAGGGCCGATGGGATTTCCAGGTGATCGCTCCGAACGTGGGCGGCCCCTATCAGATCACGCTCAAGGGCAAGAATACCGTCACGATCAAGAACATCCTGGCCGGACAGGTCTGGGTCGGCTCCGGGCAGTCGAACATGCAGATGTCCGTCCGGAGTTCGGCCAATGCCGAGCAGGAGATCGCGGCTGCGACGTACCCGAAGATCCGCCTGTTCACCGTCGAACGACGGGTCGCAGAGACCCCCCAGGACGACTGCAAAGGCCAGTGGGTCGAGTGCAGCCCCCAGACCGTGGGCGACTTCTCCGCCGTCGCCTACTTCTTCGGGCGGGAGTTGCACAACCAGATCAAGCAGCCCATCGGCCTGATCCACACCTCCTGGGGCGGCACCCCCGCCGAGGCTTGGACCAGTCAGGCAAGACTGGAGGAGAATCCGAATTTCGAGCCCATCCTGACCCGGTACAAGCAGGCGGTAGCCGACTACCCGCAGGCTTCGGCCAAGTACAAGGAGGCCCTCGCTTTGTGGGAGGAGGCCGCCGCGAAGGCCAAAGCGGAGGGCAAGCCGGCCCCCGGCGGCAGGCCCAATCCGCCCATGGGTCCCGGACACTACCAATCCCCGACCGGCCTGTACAACGCCATGATCGCCCCCCTGCTGGGCTATACGGTCGCAGGCGCCATCTGGTATCAAGGCGAATCCAACGCCGGAAGAGCCTACCAGTACCGCGACCTGTTCCCGACCATGATCAAGTGCTGGTGGGACGACTGGGGCCAAGGTGATTTCCCCTTCCTGTTCGTGCAGTTGGCCAACTTCATGGAGACCAAGGATCAGCCCGGCGACAGCGCCTGGGCCGAACTGCGAGAAGCCCAATTGATGACGCTCGACATGCCCAACACCGGCATGGCGGTCACCATCGACATCGGAGACGCCAAGGACATCCATCCGAAGAACAAGCAGGACGTCGGCAAGCGCCTGGCGCTGTGGGCCTTGGCGAACACCTATGGACACGACGTGGTATACTCCGGCCCGCTCTATGAGAGAATGGAGAAGAGCGACGGCAAGATCATCCTGCACTTCCGCCACTGCGGCGGCGAGCTGGTCGCTCAGGGCGGCGACCTCAAGGGCTTCGCCATCGCCGGCGAGGACCGCAAGTTCGTCTGGGCGGACGCCAGGATCGAGGGCAACAACCAAGTGGTCGTCAGCAGCAAGGAGGTCGCCGCTCCCGTCGCGGTGCGATACGCCTGGGCGGACAACCCCGTCTGCAACCTGTTCAACAAGGCCGGACTGCCCGCGTCGCCCTTCCGGACCGACGCCTGGCCCGGCACGACGGTCAACAACAAGTAGCGGTCCGCGGACCTGCACAACGGGCGCCATTCGCAATCCTCCCCCGGGCGCACGGAATGGGAGCGGGTTCTACACATGCGAATCGCGGGTGCATGACCGTAGCAGCGTCCTTGCGGCCCCTGCCAGGACGCTGCGCCCACTCCGTCATTCCTGCACCAAGCGGGAATCCAGAAACCGTGGGATGAGTCATAGCCCGTGAAGCGGATTCCCACTTCCGCGGGAATGGCAATCCAGGGTTTCCGCAGATTTCCATTGCACACACGCAACAACGGTCATGCCCCGGTAGAACCGTAAAACCGGATAAGTCTTGTTTTTTCTTGGCATCGGCGCCGATAAGTAGTATACTGCTATGCTTGTTCTTGTTTGTCTAAGTATGCCCGTGCTCCCCAGCGTGAGCCTCCATGCCTGGACGGGTCCAGCGATTGTCGGATGTAGCCGCTCGCGGAACATCTGCGGAGTCACGGGTTTGTGCAGAGTGTGTGATTACGGATGCCGTGGACATCACGATGCTGGCGGACTTGAATCCGCTTGAGCCGATCACAGCGGTGCCCTTGTTTACGATCCACCTGGGCTCCTGGGCGGTCGTCGTGAGCAACCACGCAGCCATGGTGTGCGCGGCGACCGTGATTCTCCTGGTCGGCATCCCGCTGGCGGCCCGTTCGCGGAAGCTCGTGCCGAGAGGTTTGCAGAACCTCGTCGAATCCGTGTGCGTATTCCTGCGGGAGCAGATGGCCCGGCCGCTGCTCGGGGAGCATACGGACCGATACATCGGCTTTCTCTGGACCGCGTTCTTCTTCATCCTGACGCTGAACCTCGTCGCCATGGTCCCGACGGAGAAGATCATCAGTCTGGTCACAGGCAGGCGCAGCCACCTCGGGGGCCCCGCCACCGCCAATATCTGGATCACCGGCGCGCTGGCGGTCGTCTCGTTCTTCATGACGCACGCCTACGGCATTCGCCGGCACGGGCTGGTCGGCTACCTGGTCCACCTGGCCCCCCCGGCGCCGGGCTGGCTGATGCCGCTGATCTACCCGCTGGAACTGCTCGGCGTCTTCGTGCGTCCGTTCAGCCTGGCGATTCGATTGTTTGCCAATATCGTTGCGGGCCACATGGTCCTCGGGACGATCCTCGGCCTGGTGTTCATCTTCAAGAACCTGGGCGTGGCGTCGGTCTCCGTGGTCGCGTGCGTGGCCCTGTCGTTTCTGGAGTTGTTGGTGGCCTTCATTCAGGCGTATGTGTTCACGTTCCTGTCCGCGCTGTACATCGCGTTGGCCACCAGCTCGGAGCATTAGCATGGTTTTGGAGAACTCGAAATGGACCTTATGATCTCCTCCGTTCTGGCCGCCGCCAGCGGCGGCAACATGTCGCTGGCGATCTTCGGCGCCGTCCTCGCCGCCGGCGTCATCATCGTTGGCGCCGCACTCGGCGTCGGCTTCATCGGCGGCAAGGCCGTCGAATCCATCGCTCGCCAGCCTGAAGCGGGCGGGCGCATCTTCATGACGACGATCATCGCGGCGGCCCTCATCGAAGGCGTCACGTTCTTCGCGTTGTTGATCTGCTTCCTCGCCGTCTTCTGGCTGCATTGAGGATCGGAGCAGGACACCCATGGCCAAGACAGCGCTATTCTGTGCGGCGGTCGCGATGCTCTTGCTCTCGTGCGGCGTCGCCTGGGCGGAGCAATCCGCCGAGCCGGAAGCCGGCGGCGCCGGCCTGTTCAGCGGATCGTTCGGCGACTCCATCTGGACCGTCGTCGCATTCGTCCTCCTGCTGGTCGTGCTGGGCAAGTTCGCCTGGAGGCCCCTGCTCGACGGGCTCAATGCGAGACAGAGTCATATCGAGCAACAGTTGAAATCGGCCGAGGACTCCCGAGTTCAGGCCGAGCATCTGCTCGATGACTACAGGCATCAGGGTCTGACGCTCGTCCAGCAGGCGACGGAGCAGGCGCAGCGATGCCAGCAGCAGATGGCCGAGCAGGCCCGCGAGGAGAGCCAGGCCATCCGACGACGCACCCACGAGGAGATCGCCAGCGCCCGCGCTACCGCCCTGGAAGACCTCTGGAAACAAACGGGCGAGATCGTCCTGCAGGTGGGCAGCGAGGTGCTCGGGCGAAAGCTGACAGAGCAGGACAACCAGCGTCTCATCGACGAAGCGGTGGCCCGGGTCCGTCAGAACGGGGGCGGGTCATGAGCAACGGCAGTGCGACCGCCCTCGCAGACGTCTATGCCCACAGTCTGCTGGACCTGGCGGAGCAGGAGCAGGTCGTGGACCTCGTCGAGACCGATCTGGAGATCCTGTCCTCGCTGCTGAAGCAGGAACCGACGTTCCAGGCATTCCTGGCGTCGCCCTACTTCACGGAGCAGACCAAACGCGATCTGGTTTCCCACGTTTTTTCGGGCCGCCTGCACCAATTGACACTCCATTTCCTCGCGGTGGCCATCGACCACAGCCGAGGGATGATCCTGCCGGAGATGATCGACCGCTACACGCAGTTGTATCGCGCCCGCGCCGGCCGCCAGACGGTGACCGCGGTCGTAGCCAGGGCCCTGCCCGACGATCATCGGGCGAAGCTGACGCAGGACCTGACGGAGGCCCTGCACGGCGAAGTGGATCTCGAAGTCCGCGTGGACCCGTCGCTCCTGGGCGGGATCATCCTGCGGTACGGCGACAAGATGCTGGACAACTCCATCCGCGGCCGGCTCGCCCGGGCCGTCAGCCGGATCACTCATCCCGAGAGAAGGCAGCTATACTCATGAAGATCGATGTCAGCGAAATCACGAACATCCTCAAGCAGGAGATCAGCCGGTACGAAGCCCGTCTCGACGTCGCCAAGGTGGGCCGGGTCGTGGAGGTCGGCGACGGCATCGCCCGCGTCTACGGCCTGAACGACGCCCAGGCGGGCGAGATGCTCCTGTTCGAGAACGACGCGATCGGCGAGGTCTTCAATCTGGAGGAGGACTCGCTGGCCGCAGTCATCTACGGCGACTACACGAAGGTCCGCGAGGGCTCGGACGTCCGCTCGACGGGCAAACTGATGGCGGTTCCCGTCGGGGAGGAGTTGCTCGGTCGGGTCGTGACGCCGTTGTGCCAGCCGCTCGACGGCGGCCCGGCGATCCAGAGCGCGACCACCCGCCTGATCGAGTCCGATGCGCCGGGCATCGCCCATCGCCAGCCGGTCCGCCAGCCGCTCCAGACGGGTCTCAAGAGCATCGACTCGATGGTCCCCATCGGACGCGGCCAGCGGGAACTCATCATCGGCGACCGCAAGACGGGCAAGACCGCCATCGCCCTGGACACGATCATCAACCAGAAGGGCAAGAACGTCATCTGCGTCTACGTCGCCATCGGCCTGAAGGATTCTACGATTGCCGAGGTGATCGACACGCTGCGCCGCCACGGAGCGATGGAGTACACGGTGGTGATCGCCGCCTCCGCGGCCGACACCGCCACGATGCAGTACATCGCGCCCTACGCCGGCTGCGCGGCGGCCGAATATTTCATGTACGACAAGCATCGCGACACGCTGTGCATCTACGACGATCTGAGCAAGCACGCGGTCGCCTATCGGCAGTTGAGCCTGCTGCTGCGGAGGCCCGCCGGACGCGAGGCCTATCCCGGCGACATCTTCTACCTGCACAGCCGGCTGCTCGAACGCAGCGTCAAGCTCTCGGACAAGCTCGGCGCCGGGTCGCTGACTGCGTTGCCCATCGTCGAGACGCTCGAAGGCCAGATCTCCGCCTATATCCCGACGAACATCATCTCGATCACCGACGGCCAAATCTACCTGCAGAAGGACCTGTTCCACGCGGGCGTCCGGCCGGCCATCGACGTGGGCGTCAGCGTCAGTCGCGTCGGCGGGGACGCCCAGGTCCCGGCGATGAAGAAAGTGGCCGCGAGGCTTCGTCTCGACCTGGCGGCGTACTACGAGCTGCAGGACTTCGCCCGGCTCGGGACCGAGCTGGATCGCGCCTCGCAGCGTCGTCTCGAACGCGGCCATCGCATGGTGGAGCTGCTCAAGCAGCCGCAGTTCGCCCCCCTGTCCGTGGGCGAGCAGGTGGTGACGATCCTGGCAGGCTCGGCCGGATTGCTCGACGAGATCGCGGTCGGATCGATCACCGCGTTCGCGACGGACCTGCTGCGGTGGCTCAACGAGCAGCATCCCGATATCGTTCGCGAGATCGACCAGACCGGCAAGCTCTCCGACGAGCTGGCGGAGAGGATCGCCGAGCGCTTCAAGGAGTTCAAGAGTACGTACAGAGGAAAGTAAGCACGAAATCCAAATGACGAAAACGCTATCGCAGGTCGGCAGTCTTGTTTTGGATTTCTGATTTTGGACATTCGGGTTTGTTTCGGATTTCGTGATTCGAATTTCGAATTTGGTTCTTGATGGCATCGATTCGCCAGATTTTCGTTCGCCGCAAGGCGGTAGACAGCATCGCCCGGATGACCCGGACGCTGGAGATGATCTCGTCGGCGCGGTACAAGTCTTACTCCGGGCGGTGGGCGCTAACCGGGGAGTACCGCGACGCGCTGGCGAGGATCGCGTACCTGCTGGCGACGCCGGAACACCCAATCGAGCATCCCTTGCTGAAGGAGAATTCGTCGGGTCGGATGGCCATCCTCGTGATCGGATCGCGGAAGGGCTTGTGCGGCTCGTACAACTCCGAGATCTTCCGCCTGCTGCAGGTGCACGTCCACCAGGCGAAGACCCGTGGCCGGCAGCTCGACATCTACATGCCGCAGAGCCGCCTGGAAACAGCGTTGACCTTCCACGGCCTGACGCCGACGAAGGTCTACACGGACCTCGAAGAGATGCCGACCGACGCACAGATCCGCGCGATCTGCGACGAGTTCATCGACCAGTACAAGGCCGGGACCCTCGATTCGCTGGGCATCGTGTACATGCGGTTCTACTCTGCATCGAGCCAGCACGCCCAGACGCTGACGCTCCTGCCGCCGATGGAGTTCGTGGACGACCTGACGACGCGGGCCCAGGTGATCTGGCCGTGGGATCTGACGTTCGAGGACTTCCACATGTCGCCCTCGGCGGACAGGATCATCGAGAGTCTGGCGCAGATGCTGATGCACTACTCGATCCAGAGCTGTTTCCTCGACGCGATCCTGAGCGAGCACCTGGCGAGGATGGTGGCCATGCGCAGCGCGACGGAGAACGCCGAGGACATGATCCGACAGCTCACTACGGACTACAACCGCGCTCGCCAGACGCAGATCACATCGGAACTGCTGGACATCGTCAGTGGAATGGGGACATTAGAGTGAATACGGGAAAACTCACGCAAGTCATCGGCAGCGTCTTCGACGCGAGGTTCTCGCCGGAGCACGTGCCGGCCCTGTATAACGCGCTGGAGATCCACTATGACTTCAACGGCCAGCCGAAGAAGCTGCAAGGCGAGGTGCAGCAGCATCTCGGCGGCGGGCGGGTCCGCGCCGTGGCGCTGGGCAGCACGCAGGGTCTGCGCCGAGGCACGGACGTCCTCGATACCGGCGGGCCGCTCCAGGTGGCCGTCGGACGGGAAACCCTCGGGCGGGTCCTGAACCTCTTCGGCGACCCCGTCGATGACCGGGGCCCGATCGACGCCAAGACGAAGCGGTCGATTCACAACGAGCCGCCCCGCCTGGTCGATCTGACCGCCCAGAGCGAGATGTTCGAGACGGGCATCAAGGTCGTGGACCTGCTGTGCCCGTTCGTGCGAGGGGGCAAGACCGGCCTGTTCGGCGGCGCCGGCGTCGGCAAGACGGTCGTCATCCAGGAGTTGATCGCGCGAATCGCCACCCGTCACGGCGGGTACTCCGTCTTCGCGGGCGTGGGCGAGCGGACCCGCGAGGGCAACGACCTGTGGCTCGAAATGCAGAAGACCAAGATCCCCGGCGCCAACGACACCGTGCTGGACCACACGGCGCTGGTGTTCGGACAGATGAACGAGCCGCCGGGATCGCGATTGCGGGTCGCCCTGTCCGCGATGACCATTGCCGAGCAGTTCCGCGACAGCGGCATCGGCGACATCCTGCTGTTCATCGACAACATCTTCCGCTTCGCCCAGGCGGGCTCGGAGGTCTCCGCGCTGCTGGGTCGCATCCCGTCCGCGGTCGGCTATCAGCCCACGCTGGCGACGGAGATGGGCCAGCTCCAGGAGCGGATCGCCTCCACCAAGACCGGATCGATCACCTCGGTCCAGGCGGTCTACGTCCCCGCGGACGACCTGACGGACCCGGCGCCCGCGACGACCTTCGCCCACCTGGATTCGTTCGTCGTGCTCAAGCGGACCATTGCCCAGAAAGGGATCTACCCCGCGGTCGATCCGCTGGAGAGCACGTCGCGCATCCTCGACCCGAACATCGTCGGACGGACGCACTACGACACCGCTCAGACCGTCCTGGAGTACCTCCAGCGCTACACCGAACTGCAGGACATCATCGCGATCCTGGGGATCGACGAGCTGAGCAAGGCGGACCAGACCACGGTGGCGCGGGCCCGACGGATCGAGCGGTTCTTCTCGCAACCCTTCCTCGTGACCCATCAGTTCACCGGCCTGGAGGGCAAGTACGTCGGACTGGCGGACACGATCGAAAGCGTCCGACAGATCTGCGAAGGAAAATGGGACCAGTTGCCCGAGGAGGCGTTCCTGTACGTCGGCTCGGTCGAAGAGGCCGCTCAGAAAGCCAAGACGCTCGCACAGAAGTAGTCGCCGGACAGATCGTGATATGGCAAGCACCGACCAGAAGACATTCCACTGTGAGCTGATCGGCCCGACAGGCAAACTGCTGGACTGTCGGACCTCGTCGGTCGTCTTCCCGGCCCACGACGGCCAGGTGGGCGTCCTGTGCGACCATATGCCAATGCTCAGCCAGCTTGGACTGGGCGTCGTCCGCGTCGAGCCCTCGCCCGATGCGGGACCGGCCGCCTCCGAATCTGCCGCCGAGAGGCTGTTCTTCGTCGATGGCGGATTCGCCCTGGTCGCGGAGAACTCCGTGACGGTCATCGCATACGACGCGCTGGCTCTCCAGGATGTCGCCCGCGAGACGATCCAGTCCATGATGGAGCGGGCCAAGAAGAACCTCCGAGACCCCGTCCTGTCCCCGGCTCAGCAGGCCCACGAAAACGAACGGCTCGGAGCCTTGCGTCGAATCATGGAATCCATCAGGACGTGAACCCAATGCCCCCAATCGCAGCGGAGGCTGTGACATCGTCCAGCCACCATTTGAACGTACTGTTGCTCCTCGGCGTCGCCGTCTTCGGCGGAACCGTCGGCGCCCGCATCTTCCGTCGGCTGCACATCCCGCAGATCATCGGATCGATCCTCATCGGTCTGCTCATCGGCCAGAGCGGATTGCACCTGGTCTCCGAGGACATCGTCGGGCAGGTCGAGCCGCTGAACTACTTCGCGCTGGGGATCATCGGCTTCCTCATCGGCGGCGAGTTGAAGCTCGACATCCTGCGAAAATACGGCAAACAGTTCACCGCCATCCTGCTGGCCGAAGGCGTCGCGGCGTTCCTCCTCGTCGCGGGCGCGACGATCCTGCTGACGTACGCCTTCACCCAGGACCTGAAGATGTCCGTCGCGCTGGGCGTGGTCCTCGGGGCGATCTCCTCGGCCACGGACCCGGCCTCGACGATCCAGGTCCTCTGGGAGTACAAGACACGAGGGACGTTGACGACTGCGGTGATCGCGATCGTCGCTCTCGACGACGCGCTGGCGCTGACCCTGTACGCGGTGGGCACCAGTGTCGCAGGCATCCTCACCGGCAACGTCGGCGGAGGAATCGTTTCCGGCCTGGCGACCACGGCGTACGAGCTGGCGGTCGCGATGGTCGTCGGCTGTGTCGGCGGACTGGCCCTGCGAGCCATCCTGATCCGCATCCAGGACGAGGACGCGGAACTGACCTTCGCAGTCGGAGCGGTGCTCCTGGCCATCGGCCTGTCCATCGCGATGGAACTCGATGTGATCCTGTCGTCCATGGCCCTCGGACTGACGCTGGCGAACAGCGCCCCCTACCGCAGCCCGAAGACGTTCGAGATCGTCAAGCGATTCGCACCGCCGATCTACGTGCTGTTCTTCGTGCTCGTCGGCGCCCGGCTCAAAGTCGAGAGCATGTCATCGCTGGCCCTGCTGCTGGTCGTCGCCTACGTCCTCGGACGCAGCTTCGGCAAGATCGGCGGCGCGCACCTCGGCGCCCGATGGTCCGCCGCCCCAGACGTGGTGAGGAAGTACCTGGGCCTGTGCCTGTTCGCCCAGGGCGGCGTCGCCATCGGCCTGAGCATCCTCGCCAGTCACCGCTTCACTCCCGAGATCAGCTCAGTCGTCATTCTCGTCGTCGCGACGACCACGTTCATCGTCCAACTGCTGGGCCCGCTGTTCGTCAAGCTGGGCGTTCAGCGAGCCGGAGAGATCGGCCTGAACGTCCGAGAACAGGACCTGATCGAGGCCCACCGCGTCGTCGACGTCATGGACAAGACGCCGCCGATCATCCCGGCCGGAACCCTCCTGAAGGAGGTGATTCGCATCGTCAGCGAGACGGAGTCATCCTACTACCCGGTGGTGGATCGCGAGAACCGCCTGTCCGGGGCCATCACGCTGCACGGCATCCGCAACACGTTCGCGACTCAGGAATTGAACGACTGGCTGGTGGCCCTGGACATCCAGGAGCCGGTGGTCGCGAGGATCCGGCCGGACATGCCGCTGTCGGAGGCGTTCCACCTGGCTCGGCGATACAACCTCGACTGCCTTCCCGTGGTCGTTTCCGACCAGTCAGACACGTTGGCGGGCGTCCTGGACTGCCCCGCCGTCCGCCGTTCGCTCGCCGCGGAGGTGTTGTCACGCCAGCAGAAAGCCGATACTATGCATGGCGCGCAGTGCTCTGCGGAGTCTTGACGTATGGTGTTTCCAAAGGCAAGAAGGCTGACGAGCAATCAGCAGTTCCAGGACGTCCTGGACCGGGGTCGCCGGGCGGGGAACGGCCTGCTCACGCTGTACGCCGCCGCCAACCGGTGCGGGCACCCGCGCGTCGGCATCTCGGTGGGCAAGTCCTCCGGCGTGGCGGTCGTTCGGAACCGGCTCAAGCGGGTCCTTCGAGAAGCCTTCCGACAGAGCCAGGAGGACATCCCGCAGGGATTCGACTACGTGCTGATGATCTCGCCGGCCCTGTCGCGGAAGCTCAAGGGCGAGCGAGGACGTTCCCCCTCGACGCGGGCCCCCGCCTCGCTGCGGACCCTGACGTCCCGACGGATGCAGGAGTCCTTCCTGTCGCTGGTCGGGCCGGCCACCCGGGAACGCCCGCAGAACAAGGATCGAACCGACACCCGAGACCCTGGCAGCCATGAGTGAAGAGAGCAAACTGGTTTCCATCGGGCAGGCAGCGGAAAAAGCTGGCGTTTCGCGTCAGTCTCTGCAATATTACCTCATGGTCGGACTGCTGGAACCTACCGAGGTCACGCCGACCGGACGGCGACTGTTCGGCCCCAAGGCCATCGAACAGATCCGTCTGATCCGAAAGCTGAACGACAGCGGCTACCCGCTGCGGGCCATCCGGGACCTGTTCATGGAAGACCGGGGATGATTTGCGATTCGCGACGGCAGATCGCAGACGGCAATTGAAAGGAGTCTTGTGTGAGTGACTATGAAGCCACCCAGCGACGGCGGGACGTGATCGTGGGCATCTTCGTGATCGCGGGACTGGCTGCCCTGGGCTGGATGATCTTCCGATTCAACGACCTTCCCGCCGCCATCACACAAATGAGGTCCTTCCAGATCTACGTGCAGTTCCCGACGGCCCCCGGCGTGGAGAAGGACACCCCGGTCCGCTTCTGCGGCTATCAGATCGGGCGGGTCACCCACGTCATGGCCCCTGAGGTCCGCGAAGACCGCAGAACCGGCGCCCGATACCACCAGACGCTGTGCGTCGTGAGCATCAACAACAAGTACGTGGACATCCCCTGCAACGTGGAAGTCAAACTGATGACCCGCGGCCTGGGGAGCAGCTATCTCGAGTTGAAGCTGGACCCCAGCAAGCTGCCCGCCCCCCCGATGGACCCGAACGATCCAAACTCCTGCTTCCTCCGCAACGGCATGGAACTGCAGGGCTCCACCGGCATGACCAGCGAGTTCTTCCCGGAAGAGAGCCAGAAGATGCTCGACAACCTCGTCCAGGACATCCGCGCCTTCCTGCACAATCTCAACGCCGTCGTGGGCGATCCGAACAACCAAAACAATTTCAAGGCGACGATGGCCAACCTGACGGAGGCCTCGCACAATGTCACCACAGCGTTGGAGGAGGCGGTCGCAACCATGCAGGACACCCGGAAGGCCATCGAGGACTTCCGTTCGCTCGCCAGCACCGGGACCGCCACCCTCACGAGCGTCGATGCCAAGGCGGAGAGACTGGTCGCTTCGATGGTCACTACGAGCGACGAGCTGACCAAGGCGGTCACGCAGATCCGCCTGGCTCTGGAGAAGGTCAACACCGGAGACGGGACCGCCGGACGGCTCATCAACGACGGCCGACTCTATGAAAGCCTCCTCGAAAGCACTACCCAGTTGAACGTGCTCCTGAAGGATTTCAAGGACCTCATCGACAAGATCAGCGAGAAGGGCCTGCGGTCGGTCTATTAGCCGACTGACTGCTTCGGCTCGACGGTCCGCCCGTGCTGAAGCTTGAGCGTCCAGATTCGGATGATCGCGCGGGTGATAACGCAGAACACGAGAATGTCGAAGGCGAGGGTCAGGACAAAGGACAGCCAATCCCTCGCAAGGACATTCTGGTACAGCAACCCTCCGGTCGCGCCCAGGATGCTGCCGAGAACGCCGCCTCCGATGCCGCCATGGAGCGACTGGCGGTTGATGCCCGCGGGCAGGTGTTCATCCTCAATCAGTATCCGCCGCTGACCGACCTTCATCCAGACGATCAGGCTCAGTAAGAGGACGGCATACACAGCCAGGCAAAGACCGAGAGCCCGCGCCGAAATCAATCCGCCGTAGAACAACATCAGTGGCAGACCGAGCCCGGCAAAGAATAGCAACCCCCAAGTAATGAACAGTCGAATCCTGAACCGTCGCTGGCGAGGCGAGTCGGGTCTCTTGAAGCTGGCCCACGCACCGAAGATGCCTCCGAGTAGTCCCAGGATCGGGCCGAGAACAATGACGGTCGGGCTTGTCCCGAGGAGCACCTTTCCGGCTGGGGCGGCTTTGGCCGCGATGCCGGCGACGGCGGCGCTGGCGGGCGCAGTGATCGCCGCAGGCAGAGCAGCAATGACTGCGACGGTGAAAGCCTTGCCCGGCCCAGAGCGGGCGAGCGTGTCTTCGACCAGGGAAGAGACCTCGCCTCTGATGAGCCGGCGGCCTCGATGGAGCCGCTGGCGAACGATGTCTTCCGACAGGTCGAGTTCGGCGGCGACCTCGCTGACGGACCGCTGGCTGCGATAGAAGAGCACCAGCGGTTCACGGTATTGCGAGGGAATGCGTTCCACGGCGGCCCAGACGATTTCCTGCCGTTCCTTGGCCACCGCCGCTTCGTCGGGCCTTGGTTCGACCGCGGCCGGTTCGCCTGCACCTTCGAGCGGCTGGACCGGACCCTTACGTCTGCCTCGGAGCCATGTCCGAGCGAGATTCCGCGCAATCTGGCACAGCCAGACGCGGAACTTGCAAAGATCGTCCAATTGGCTGAGGTTCCGCCAGGCCCGGATGAAGGTCTCTTGCGCCAGCTCTTCACTGGTGCCGACGTCGCCGGTGGCGCTGTAGGTAACCGCACAAACCAGCGATTGGTACCGCTGGACCACGGCGCCGAACGCTTCCTTGTTGCCTGCTACACTCCCCTGCAACAACTCAATTTCGCCTCTCGTGTTATCCATTTTTCAGTCTCCGAGCATATCGAATCAACTCAGACTGAAACAACAGACTACGCACAGGCTGAAGAAGTGACACAATTCCCGACTCCGGCCGGAATCTGCCTGCGATCGTTCCTGCAAGCAGGGTGGCACAGCACGTCGGTCTCAAAGCGGGCTACCTGGCCGGCGGAGACAGCGCCTCGATCTACGCCACACCCTCCGACGATGTGACGCACGACCGGATCACCCCTCAGCCATTCGGTGTCATTAACAAGTGTCGGCACTCCTCAATTCTCGCGCACCACAACAACCGTCTGACTCATTGCCGGAGCCGTCGCGGGGAAGCGAATCGTCTCCGCACTGACGGTCGCCTGCACATAGTACTCGAAATCGTTGCCGGCGATCCGGTCGGCTGGAATTCTCGCGGCGTAGACGCCCCTGGCGAGATGTTCCAGCGGGATCGGCGAGAACTCGCCCTTGTCGAGCGGGCGCCAGGAGAGCACAGGCGGGGACGCTCGTCCCACGAGGATCACCTTCAATCGCAGGTCCTCTCCTGCGACAAGGCTCGTTCGCACGGTCGGCACGATCAGGCGCGCCGGGCCGCCATAGGAATCCGACGCCTCCGCATCCGCAGGCAGCGGCTCACCCAGGATGTCGGTTAGTTCCTTGCCGGGTTGCGTCAACAGGCCGGGCAGCAGATGCTGCTGCCAGTTGGCGACAGTCCCCATGCCGCCGGTTGTCGTGATGGTCTCCAGCAGGAGCCTGTGTACTCGCCCAACCTGGCCGACGAGTTCCTCGCGGATGGGCAGGGCCCTCTCGCGGGCAAGTTGTCTCTGTGCGTCCCTGCCCTGCTGCTTTTTCGCGTCCTCCATCGCGGCGTTGAACCGGGCCCAAGTGCAGTTGACCTGCCCCATCGCCTTGAGGTATCGCATCGTATTGAGCCAGTAGTCGAAGCGTTCCAGATTGCCCGCGCCTGCCACCTTGGGGCGCAGAGCGGCCAGCTCGTCCACGAATGCGTATTCCTTCTCGACCTCGCTCCACGGCCTGTTGTCGGGCGCGATGCCGCCGGGACCGTTCACCCAGGTTGCAGGTCTCGGCAGGTATGATCCCCGCTTGTTGCCGATTCCCAGGTCGGGCCCGCCGTCGAGCGTGGTGAAGATCCTTGCGGCAGGCTCAGCCACCGCCTCGCCGAACTCGGCCTTCGCCCAATCGAGGTAGAAGTCCCCCGCCGGCAGGTCCCGCGGGCGAGGATCCGTGTCCGATTGGGCCAGGTCCGCTTCATAACCCTCGATGGCGGGACCGCCGCAGTTGATCCGACGAGTGCCGCCGGCGCCCTCGACCGCGAACGCCGCGATGCAGGGATACTCGACGATGCTGTCGAACTGGATTTCGAGCATCCCGTCAGTAACTTCAACGTCAGGGAAGGCGTAGTCGAGTGCCCGATTCTTGCCGACCTTTGCGAAGACGTCCAGCTCGTCGATGACCTTCCTGCCCTGCAAGGTCACGCCGAAGACGCGTTTGCCCGCCTCGCCGTAGTGAGGTTCGCAGAACTGCAACCGCACGGCGTACGTGCCATTGGGGACCTTGAGCCGATAGGCTTTCATGCCGTAGGTGACCGTCTGGTACAGGGCATCGTGCTCGGTGTCCGCCATCGGGTTGCCGGGGAAGGCCGCGACGTTGCCCCCCTCGCGTCCCTCCGTGTGCTTCGGGTCGGGGATGGGCATCTCTTTGCCGAAGTACGGATTCCAGGGCTTCTGGTCCCAGGCGGCCTTCGCGAGGGCCGAGACGTTCGGGCCCAGGACCCGCGTTCGCCAGTGGATGCCGAGCAGGCCGGAACAACCGTAGGCGAGGGCATCGGCCGCATCGCGCCGCATCCGGCCCACCCAAAGCTGCGGGATGGTCAGACCCGGATCGTCCTCCAGCCAGGGGATCGCCCACTCGGGCCGGCCCTCGACACGCGTGAACCCCGCTTCGACCGGCGAGAAGCCGACGTTGCGATTGATGCAGCTCATCGGCATCTCTTTCGGGAGGAGATTGTCGAACATCGCGCGGTCCTTTGGCGGCCCGAGCACCCAGCCGCACGTCGCCAGGATGAACGGCGATTTGACGTTCTTCGACGCCGCAATGGCCGCCTGGAGATCCGCGACGGTCGCCGCAACCTCCTCGTCCTTGGGATTGCCCCACGTCCAGCCCTCGGGCGTCCAGAACCAGTAGTAGTCCAGCGGATAGGCCTTCGCGATGCGATGGAACATCCCCTCATAAAGCTCGCGAACCACGGCCGGGTCGTTCGGGTCTTTGCCAAGGCTCTTGATATGCTCCTTCACGAGTCTTGGAATCGTCAGGGGCGTTTCCGTGCCGACACAGGTCTGCACGCCAAGCGTATGTGCGAACTCGAATGCCTCGCGGAGCATCTCGCCTGTCTTGTTGAAAACCGCATTCCGCTCTTCGGGCGTGTCGGGCCACGGCGTCGCACCCTCCGTCACCTCCGGCCCGTAGTCGTCCCGCTCGAAGAGCTGGGCTGTTCCGAACGAGAAGTCGCTCGTCTTCTTGGCGACGTTTCCCCAGGCGGCCCGCAGCGTGTTCTCATAGCTCGATTGGGAGCTGAACCGCACGGTTCCGTCGGGATTCACGTCGTCCTTGAGCCCGATCCAGACGGTGGGCTCGGGCCCGACCCCGCCTTCCGGATAGGTGTGCAGGCCGAAGAAGTTCATCCGCAGCTTGGGAAGCTGGCCGATGATCGCCTTGTAGTCGTCGGTGTTCCACCAGTCCGGTCCCTCCGGGAAATCGTGGAACGGCTGGATGCCCCGCGTCTTGAACAGTGCTTGGCCCCACTCGTCCAGATCGGGCAACTTCAACTCGATCTTCTCATCGGGCACGACGTCCCCATGCAGGTAGAACCGAATCCCCAGATGCTCGGCGAATCGGTATGCCCCATAGAGCGTGCCAATCGGATCGCCGCCCGCGACCAGGAGAACCGTCTTGCCGCCGCTCGGCGAGAGCGTCTTCAACAGGTATTGCTGGGGTCGCAGGGACATGACCGACTCCGCAAGCTGAGGCGATCCTTTGACAACGGCGGCAACCTCGGGTCGATCCCACCGCCCGACCACGATGCTCGCACCGGCGGGGCTCCGATTGCCGCCGGGAACGACCTCGACAAGTTGCCCGGTCCGCAGGTAGAGGTAGCGCCGGATCTCCTTTGCGGCCAGATGCTCGGCCTGTTCCGCCTGTGCAGGTTCGACAATGGTCACTGGCCCCCCTGCCGGACAGGGGGCAACATGGATCGACAGGGACAGCAGCACCATGGCAAGCATTGCGACAGAAGATCTCGACATCATGACGAACTCCTCGACGGATTTACAGGCCACCGCGAACCGGCTACAATCACGATGTCCAAATAGTAAATCGCAAATGGCCAATAGTAAATGAGAAGAACGATACTCGACTGCTACACCGACGAGCCGGCCGGGCTGGGCGTGCCGCCGTTCATCGGGGTCTGGCCCCGCTATGTCGCGGGCTGGTGCCGCAGCACGGACGTCGCCCCCATGAGTTCTGAATCACGGGCAAGATGCCCGTGCTACGACGAGCCGACGTACCTGACCATCGACGACCTCCGCCTGGTCCGCTACGTGGAGTGCGTCCCCGAGGTGGTGATCGACCCGCCCAGGGGCCGGACCCATCTCGAGGTGCTCAATCACACACGGAGCTATGAGGAAATCCGACAGGTCCTGGAGAACACGGACGAGCTGGTCATCATCGTGGGTGTCCAGACGCCGGGCAAGTACCTCAGCGCCAGGCCGGGGACGCTGCACGAGGTCGAGAAGCTGCTGCGGTCGTTCGAGGACTCTGCAGTAGCCCAGCCGCCCTTGGGTGGGGAGTCTTGGGATTCACCCCCGGGGGCGGGGGTGCCACATGACAATGTAGCCCAGCCGCCCCCGGCTGGGGGATCTTTGGAACTGCCCCCGGCTGTGGCTCCTCTGGCCAAACCCGGCAAGGCTACACCTTCAGCCAGGCGCTCCTTCCGCAAAGTCCTGACCGGGCCCGTCCTGGTCGGGGGCACGCAGGCTCGCGGCGGAGCCCGACCCCAAGTGGCCGATGCGGAGTACTTCGACGAGCTTCGCCCGCTTTCGTTCGACACCTACGACGAATTGCAGCCGCTGGCACTCCGCGGCGCCGCGTTCATCCGACAGATGCCGCACCTGGCGAACCGAATCGTCGAGATCGAGACCGGGAGAGGCTGTCCCCGCGAGCGGGGTTGCTCGTTCTGCACCGAGCCGATCAAGAACAAGGTTCTGTGGCGCAGGCCGGAATTGGTCGTCGAGGAAGTGACGGCCCTGATGGACCTGGGCGCCAAGGCCTTCCGCCTGGGCAAGCAGTCGTGCATCTACAGCTACGAAGGGGGCGATCCGCACAAGCTCGAAGCGATGCTGTCCGGCCTGGCGGCGATGCGCCCGACCGTGTTGCACATCGACAACGCCAATCCGCAGATGATCGACGAGCAGCGGACGGAGCTATTCGTCAAGTACCTCACGCCGGGCAGCACCGCCGCGATGGGAATCGAGTCGTTCGATCCGGCGGTCACCAAGGCGAACAACCTCAACTGCCCCTACGACCTGGCCTTCGAGGCGATTCGGACTGTCAATCGGATCGGCGGCTTTCGAGGCGAGAACGGATGTCACGCGCTGCTGCCGGGAGTGAACATCCTGCTGGGCCTGGCTGCGGAAACACCCGAGACGCTGGACAGAAACTTCGCGGCATTGAAACGGATCTTCGACGAGGGCCTGCTGATCCGGCGGATCAACATCCGGCGGGTCGTGCCCTTCCCCGGCACCCCGCTCTACCAGCAGGTCGGACGCAGATTCCTCCGCAAGAACATGCGATATTACGTGGACTGGATCGAGAAGGTCCGCCAGGAGATCGACATCCCGATGCTCCAGCGGCTCTTTCCCCTCGGGACCGTGCTCAAGGACCTGTGCAGCGAGGTCCACAACGGGCACATGACCTTCCTGCGTCAGATCGGCAGCTATCCGATCGTCGTCGGGGTCCACGAGCGGCTGCCCCTGAACGAGTTCTGCAACGTCCGCGTCACGGGCTACATGCGCCGCAGTCTCGTCGGCGAGCGAGTGACGTGAGACCGACTACTTGAACGTCCAGATGAGACTGGCCGTCACGCCGTCGAACTGGAACGGATCGTCGGCGTCCTCGATCTCCCACCAGGTGCATCGGTAGAGGACCCGCAAGGCGAGATGGTCGGTCATGTCCCATCGGACGCCGGCGCCCACGTTGCCCGCGAAGTGCACTTCGTGAAGCCAGTCGTCGCCGTTGAGTCCGAGAATGCCGACCCCGCCGCCGACCACGGGAGTCAGGCGCCCCTTCAGGATGTTGTAGTCGAGGTTGACGTTCCAGAGGTAGATCTGCTGGTTTTCGTCCTGGTCAGCCTCCTCCGGCGCATAGATCGAGTAGTCTTCGATGTCCGCCCAGCCCAGCATGATCTCCGTGTTCACATTCAGGTGCGAGGAGAGGTTCACGCCCATGCCGACACCGTAGACCGGCGTCGTATCGAAATTCGCTCGGGCCATCCCGTCAAGACCTGAGACTTCGTCGCTTCCCAGGACCTGAACGACGCCGTACACCTCGCTTCGATAGGCCCGGCTCCACGGCTTGTCCTCGGACGCCACAGAGGTCGCGCAAATCATAAGTACTGCGGCGACCCACCCGTATCTCCTGTACAACGGTTCCCTCATGGTCTCATCCTTTCATGCGCGTACACATGGAATCTCACCACGGTGACTCGAGCAGCTCTGTGGCGTCGATGCTCGCCCGATTCGAGACAAGACCTTCCGCCGGCAGAGACGCTTTCGGATGTCTCATCGGCAGAATCGTTACGGGACTTGAGATGGGGCCGTGTCGTGTGGCACCCCCGCCCCCGGGGGTGATTCTTAGGACTCCCCAGTGGGAGGCGATTCCCGAGATTCCCCAGTGGAGGGCGATTCCCAAGATTCCCCTGCTCAAGATTCCCCAGCCCGGGGCGGCTGGGCTACAGGTTCTGGTTCCTCGCAAGGCACACGTCACTGTCCTCTGCCAATCCCGCGATCCGAGTCTGTATCATGTGGCACCCCCGCCCTCGGGGGTGATTCTTAGGACTCCCCAGTGGAGGGCGACTCCCGAGATTCCCCTGCTCAAGATTCCCCAGCCGAGGGCGGCTGGGCTACAGGTTCTGATTCCTCGCAGGGCATACGTCACTGTCCTTTGCCAATCCCGCGATCCGGGGCCGTGTCGTGTGGCACCCCCGCCCTCGGGGGTGATTCCTAAGACTCCCCAGTGGAGGGCGACTCCCGAGATTCCCCCGCTCAGGATTCCCCAGCCGGGGGCGGCTGGGCTACACCTTCGATCCACTCCCGCCACAGCCACGGGTACTCATCCGCGTTCCGGCACAGGCCCTTTCGGACCGGGTTGGCACAAATATACTCGACTTTGGCTCTCACCGCTTCGTCGGATCGCAGTACGCGGTCGAAGGACTCCTCCTGCCAAACCGATCCCTTTCGCTTGAGCAAACGATTGACCGAGTGCGCGGAGGCACCCTTGATCCCGTTGGTGATCTCGGCCAGTGTGTACGGATAGCCTTGCTCGTCCCACAAAGCCGTGAACAACATGTGCACGTGGTCGGGCATCACGACGGCCCCATGAACGTGCATCTTGCTCCCGTGATCGTGCAGACAATGATGTAGTACCTGTGTGCGAACGGACTCGGGCAAGACGAAATGATTCGCCGTGCAGAAAGTCAAGAAGATCGTCTTGCCCTCAACCTGCAGATGGGGAAGGTTGCGCCGGTACGCGGCCTTGCCTGGTTTGGCCAGAGGAGCCCCAGCCGGGGGCGACTGGGCTGCATCGCGATGTGGCACCCCCGCCCCCGGGGGTGATTCCCAACATTCCCCAGCCAAGCCTGACTCCAGAGATTCCCCAGCCGAGGGCGGCTGGGCTACAGGTTCTCGTCTTTCGCAAGGCATACGTCACTGTCCTTTGCCAATCCCGCGATCCGAGTCTGCATCATGTGGCACCCCCGCCCCCGGGGGTGATTCTTGAGACTACCCAGCCGAGGGCGGCTCCCGAGATTCCCCAGCCGAGGGCGGCTGGGCTACAGGTTCTCGTCTTTCGCAAGGCATACGTCACTGTCCTTTGCCAATCCCGCGATCCGAGTCTGCATCATGTGGCACCCCCGCCCTCGGGGGTGACTCCCGAGATTCCCCAGCCGGGGGCGGCTGGGCTACAGGACGCGAAGCTCTTTCAACAGGCGGATCGCGGCGTCGGCCATTTGCTCGCCGCCGCCAGGGGCGATGCGGGAGTTCACCGTCTCGTAGCTGCCCTCCGCGAAGGCCTTGCAAGTCGGGATATAGGCGACGCTGTCCTGGCACAGCTCGATCACCAGTGTGGTCGGGAAGGGACTGGCCTTCTTGATCGCCAGACCAATGTCGGCGAAGACCTCGCCCGGCAGACCGACCGCCGCGACCTCGTCACCCAGGCGGAAGACCTGGACCTCGATGGGGATCATCGCGCCGCGAGACTGGATATCCACGATCTTGTACGCGCGGACCTGATCGAGGAACGAGAGTTCCGCGGTGCCGATCTTGTCCATGTCCTTCTTCGCCTGCTCGATCTCGGCCGGCGTGAACTGCTGCGCCGGGACCTCGACCACTGCCCGGCGAACCGCAAGACGCGGCTTCGCGAGGACTTTCGATTGCGGCAGAGCGGCCGCCACGGTCCGGCCGAGCGTCGTGCCGATGGTGTCCGTCTTGAGACGATCCTTCGTCGTGACGTCGATGTGATTGATGTCGCCGCAGGTTCCATTGCCGAAGAGCAGGACGAAGTCGTCGCCCAGCGTCTGACGCAGGGTCTGCTCGACGTAGTACGGATAGTCCGCGGCGTAGAGCGTGCCGCCCAGGGTGTCCAGGTGGAGGGCGAAATTCATCAGGCCTGCGAGGGCCGCCTGGCCGTCGCGAAAGAGAACCACGCCGACCCCCGGATCGATCGGGCCGGCCGCTCGGACGATGTCCGGATTCAGGACGCCGGGATTGAAGCGGACGGTCCCGTCCTTCATGTGGAACCGACGATTGAAGGACAAGCCCTGCTGCTGCGACGTCGCCACCTCCGCACGAACCGGGCGAACCTTGGCATCGGCCTCCTTGACCGCGTCGACAATCTTCGCGACGAGTTGCGACGGGTAGTCCACCTCTTCGCAGGGGTCCTTCCCGTGGTGGACGACCGCCTTTGTGTGGAGATGGTCCCTCAGAGCGTCGCAGTACAGCGGTCCCGTGTGGCTGTGCGTCGCGGCCAGCAGAATATTGCCCGCCGGGATGCCGACCTCCCGCTCGATCTGTTCGCGGGCCTGCTTGGAGACCTCGACGGACAGCCCGATCAAATCGCAGAACACCATCGCGGCCCGCGTGTCGCCCTGGCGGAGGACCAGGGCCTTCGCGTGCAGCGGGTTCAGGACGCCCGTGCTCAGACGCTCGTTGAAGTAGCCGCACATACGATAGCCAACCGGCGGCGTGATGTCCGCAACCGCGACTCCCGCCTGCAACGGCCCGGTCGCAGGGGCGCCGTCCGCCGCATCTCGCGGCTTCTGCCCGGTCAGATCTTCGAGGAAGCGACGCGCCTTCTTCGCTTCCTCCAGCGTGTGGGCCAGATCGCCCGGCGCAAGGCATTCGACGATGAGCGGCCCGCCAGTGAAACCGCCCCCCTTCAGCTTCGCAAGGACCGTCGGGAAATCGACCATGCCCGTCCCGGGCGTCACCGCGACATCCTTCGGATGCTTGTAGTCCTTGACGCTCATGCCGATCACGAGTCCATCCACGCTCGGCGCATCGTCGACCGGGTTGAGCTTGGCATCGGAGTAATAGAAGATATTGCCCGGATCGTACCAGATGCGGAAGTTCTTGTGTCCGACGAACTCGACGGTCTTTCGGCATTGCGGCCCGGTGGCGTTGAGCCCGCCGTGCGGCTTGACGCTGATCCCCATGCCCTTCTCGGCGGCGTAGTCACAGCACTCGGCAATCGCCTTGTAGTACGGCTCGTAGAGCTTCGGATCGCCGATCCCGCCCATCAGCAGGTTCGTCGCGCCGCACGCGGCGCAGTTGTCGATGAGCTTCCGCAGACCCGCGATGCCCGCTTCGAGCGACTGGGCCACCGGGATGTCCCCGCCGTAGACGGAAGCCACCTTGAGCTTTCGCTTGCGGACCTCCTCGCCGACGCGGGCGGCCTCCTCAAGCGTCGTCGCGACCGAGATCACGAGATGACTCTCCGATTTGGTCGTCATCAGACCGCAATACTCATAACCCGCTTCGGCAATCGCATCGAGTGCGACGCGATACTCGTACTGATCCCAGGGCCGCGTGTAGCAGCCGATCTGGTACGCCAAGCGTTCTGCGGCCTGCGTCGTGCGTATCGCGCCGTTCGCAGCCCAGGTCGCAAAGAACCCCGCCGCCCCTGCCTTCACCGACCGATCCAGAAACTCACGCCGTGTGACACGTCGTTGCGTTGCCATTGTCATCTCCCATCGGAACGCACAGTCCATTGTTGGTGATTTGCGGTTCCCAGAATTAGCGTCAGCACAAATCGTAAATCGTAAATGGCAAATGCGATTACCCTTCTCGGATCTCGCGTTTCTCGACGTCGTAGATCGTCCGCTTTCCGCTGTCGAGCGACTGCACGGCCATCAGGCAGGCAACCGCGTGCTGATAGCCTGCGTCAATCGACGCGTTGGGCGCCTTGCGGGATCGCAGGCACTGGAGCCAGTTGAGGAAGTGGTCCGGCGTCGGCACGTCCTGAACCGGGACCTTGCCGCGAATCTTGCCCGACCGCTTCGCGCCGCCCTCGGCGCTCAGGACGGGCGACGTCCACGAAACCATGTCCAGGGTGCCCTCGTCGCCGAAGATTTTGAAGCTGTTGCCGCTGCCGTTGCCGCAGTTGGTCGAGTAGCTCACCATGAACCCCTCGGGATAGATCCACAAAGCCTGCGAGTGGTCGGGACAGGTGAAATGGTGCTCGTCCTTGTAGGTGAATGTCCCGCCCAGGCAGACGCAACTGCTGGGGAACTTCGCGCCGGTGATGTAGTGCACCAGGTCGATGAAGTGACTGCCGTAGCCGCAGACGGGCCCATCGGAGAACTCGCGGTAGCCGTACCAGCCGGAGTAGAACACCGGGTCGAACGGCCGCGTGGTGCGATCCCCCACGAACTCCTTCCAATCCACGTCTTCCGGCTTGACGTCCTTGATGTACGAGTACCAATACGGTCTCTCGTCGTTGCGGCACTGCTCGATCCGCCCGACCGTGCCCAGGATGCCGGTCTTGTACAGCTCGCGACAGCCGGTGAAGCTCGGCAGACTGCGGAGCTGCGTGCCGATCTGGACGACCGCGTTGGCCTTCTTGACCGCGTCGCAGGCCGCCTTCAGTCCCGCCATGTCCATCGCCAGGGGCTTCTCGCAGTAGGCGTCCTTACCCGCTTCGGCGGCCGCCTTCAGGTGCGCGGTGTGCATGTGGTCGGGCGACGCAATCATCACCGCGTCCACGTCGGCGAGGGCCACCACGTCGCGATAGGAGACGAATTGCCTGGCCGGTCGGCCGTACCATTCGTTGGCCTTGGCGGAGGCCATCTCCCGACGCACCCGCCAGGGATCGCAGACCGCGGTGACCTCGACGTTCTGTTCCTTGTCGAACGGGTGGATGCCGGTCATATGGGCGCCGATCCCCCGGCCGCCGCACCCGATCTGCGCGATGGAAATCCGGTCGTTGGCCCCGGGGATCTTCGCATAGCTGGCCGCGGAAAACGCCAACGCGGCACTTGTCCCTGCTGCGGTCTTCAGGAATGCTCGACGGGATACGGAACGATTCATTGCGGGTCCTCCTTCAGGATCGAGTTGACTGATATGCATGTTGCCATGGGCCTCTGTCCAACACTTGAATCATCAAGAACGGGTCATTATAGCACACAGGCAGGCCAGTCCACAATCGCGTGCTCCTCATCGGATTCGGATGATGCACGCTGACGATGCCCCGGTTCCTGACAACGTATGTCAGAAGTGGCACGGGTGTCCCGCCCGTAGGACAAAACAGTCTTGGCAGGCCCAGGATGGCCCTGCGACTCATGGGCAAGATGCCCATGCTACGACAACTTGCCTTCTCCTGCACGTTCTGAGACACGAGTACCGCAACGTCTCAGGAATTGGAGGCCGCGAGGGCTATTCTCGGCGTTCCGCAAATCACCGCGAGATCGGACTGGATCGAAGGTTGCGTTTACCGCATTGCGGATACCAGCGGGGAAACGAGGGAGGCCCGACAAACCATCGGGCCCTCCCCGCCGTATATCACCGGCTGCGGCGCTCGGGTCGCTCGCCAGCGTTGCCCTATCCTCCGAGCCGGCAGGAATAATCTACCATACGCAACAGCGCGCATCAAGTGCCCAACCGACCTCGCTGAAGCAACGGATACACCGATCCGATAGTCCGCACACTGTCCCACCTTCCGCTCCCCATGCAATTGACCCATGCCGCACAAGCCGGTATGATCATTCGCGTGACTCGGAGTGGCATCCGGACACGAAGCCCAAGAGCGGTCTGCGACGACATCATGGAGAGAACTCGACAAGAAGGGAAGGACAAGACATGCCTGCACATTCGCTTGACTTTGACTACGGCGACAAGACTATCCAGGAATTTGTCCTTCTGTACAACAATGGCCAACTAAACCTCGAACCCGGGTTCCAGCGTGATTCGGTCTGGACACTATCAGATCGAAAGAAACTGATCGAATCCCTCTTGCAGAATTATCCTGTCCCTTCGGTCTTCCTGTATCGGCGGGACGACAACGGGAACCTGCGATACGATGTGATTGATGGCAAACAGCGTCTGGAAACGGTACTCATGTTTCAGGGAGCGGGCCGTTTTCGTAGGCAGCGTTTTGGGGCAAAGTTGCGTCTGGGACCCAATGAAGCAACTGAAGACTGGGATTGGCAGCGTCTCCAAAAACGCGGCTACGGGCACCGACTCATGGGTTACAAGTTCCAGACGGTCGAGATTACCGGGGAACTTGCAGATATCGTCAACCTCTTCGTCCGGATCAATTCAACCGGGAAGCGTCTCACAGGTGCCGAGAAGCGCCACGCGAGATTCTTCCACAGTGAGTTTCTGAGACATGCAGGAAAGCTCGCGGAGAAGAAATGCAGCTTCTTCAGAGAGAACCACATCCTCTCCGCTGGACAGATCAGTCGTATGAAACATGTCGAACTGGTTTGTGAACTCATGGCATCGATTCAAGCCAGAGGGCTGATCAACAAGAAGAAAGCCCTCGACGGCATCATTGGCGGTCAGTCTGTGGATCCTCGGAGGCTGCGAAAGGCTGTTCAAGAGACAATCCGCGTACTGAACCTCGTGAAGAGGATGTTCCCCGACATCCGGACAACACGGTTCGCGAACTCTGCCGACTTCTATTCCCTGTTTGTCCTTGTTTCGGAGATGGACCAGGAAGGGTGCATCCTCTCGGACACCAAGAGAAACAGACAAGCGCAGAGACTCCTGGTTTGGCTGTCCAACGGGGTGGGGATAGTCCGCCAGCAGCAGCGCACGGTTGAAGGAGCAACCGAGGATCAACGACTCTTCGCCGATTACCTGCTCACAATCCAAGGCGATACAGACAGCCTCGCCACCAGACAACGACGAGCAGAGATCCTCAAGAGGATCTTCGGCGGGCTGTTCCAGAAGAAGGACGAGCATCGCGGGTTCACCATTGAACAACGCAGGCTGCTGTGGCACTCGGATGACCGCAAGCGGTGCCCCAGATGCCACAAGCCTCTGTCTTGGTCGAACTTCACCATTGACCACATTAAGCCCCATGCCCTCGGAGGAAGATCGACCCTCTCAAATGCGTCTCTGATGTGTCGGTCGTGCAATTCGAGAAAAGGCAAGAGGTGAGCCGGAAGGATCGGCTTCGTGGCACATCCTGCGGTGAACAGGCATATGGGACCTCTTTGCCATTCCGCCCCCGCTGGTATCCGCAAAGCGTTAAACGCAACCATTGGCTGGAACAGCAAGCAGTCCGCGAGACCACCCCACGGCATGCCTTGGCGAAGAGCCATGTCGTCTCGGCCTCATCTGCGTCCCCCGCGCTAATCCATTGACCTGGAGGGGCCGAATAGACTACAATGGGACAGAAATTAAGGTCGTTTTCGACGCCGGACATGCCCGCAGGAGGGACCGCGAGCGGTCAGCGAGGGTTCTTGTGAGGAAGGATGAAGAATGGTCGAGTCTGTCAGACTGGCGCTGGTCGCCTCGTTGGCCGTCCTGGTTGCGTTCCTTTGCGTCCCCCCCGCCTGCGCCGCTGTCCCGCTGGTCCTCAACGAACTGATGGCCTCCAACGCCAGCACGACGGCAGACCCGCAGGGTGACTACGACGACTGGATCGAGATGCGCAACGCCTCCCTCGCGCCGGTCAACGCCGCGGGTCTGTACCTGACCGACGATCCCGAGGTCCCCACCCGCTGGCAGATCCCATTCGACAAAGCCGCCCTCACGACGATCACACCCGGCGGGTTCCTGCTCATCTGGGCGGACGGCGAAACGACCGACCCCGGCCTGCACGCCAACTTCAAACTGGGCGCCGACGGCGGCGGCCTCTACCTCTTCGACGCCGACGGGGTCACCCTCCTCGACTATGTCGTGTATGGCGAACAGCTTCCCGACGTCTCCTACGGCCGCTCTCCCGATGCCACAGGCGACTGGGGCTTCCTGACCGCGGCCACGCCGGGGACATCGAACGCCCAGGCGGCGATGGGCGTCGTGTCCGACGTGCGATTCAGCCGCGAGCGAGGCTTCTACGAGACATCGTTCGACGTCGCCCTGTCGTGCGACACGCCGGGTGCCACGATCTACTACACCACCGACGGCAGCGACCCCGGCCAACCTAGCGACCGAATAGGAGCAGTGGACGGGACCGCCTACACCCAGCCCATTCACGTCGCCAAGACAACCTGCCTGCGGGCGGCAGCGGTCAAGACCGACTGGATCTCGAGCCCGGCGGCGGCTCACACGTACCTGTTCCTCGCCAACGTCGCCCTGCAATCGACCAAGCCCACCGGCTTCCCCACCACGTGGGGCAGCGTGCCCGCCGACTACGAGATGGACTCGGACATCCTCTCGAATTCCCAGTACAGCGGGCAACTGAACGCGGCCCTGAAGTCGCTGCCCTCGATGTCCCTCGTGATGGACGTCGACGACCTGTTCGACTCCAAGACGGGCATCTACTCGAACTCCAATGCCGGCAACAACGATCCCTCCTGGGAAAGGCCGGGCTCGGTCGAACTGATCTACCCCGACGGCACGGAGGGCTTCCAGATCAACTGCGGCATTCAGATTCAGGGCGCATGGTTCCGCCAACCCGGCAACTGCAGGAAGCACTCGTTCCGTCTGGGTTTCAAAGGCGAGTACGGCCCGACGAAGCTGCGATACCCCCTCTTCGGCCCGGACGCCGCCCGGGAGTTCGACACCCTCGTCCTTCGGGCCGGCGCCAACGACGGGTACACCTGGGCCGGCAATGAAACGAACGCTCAGTTCACGCGGGACGAGTTCGTGCGAAACCTCCAGCTCGATACGGGCAACGCTGCCTCGCACGGCACGTTCGTGCACCTCTACGTCAACGGCCTGTACTGGGGACTGTACAATCCCTGCGAGCGCCCGGACGGGACCTTCTCCAGCACCTACTACGGCGGCGAGAAGGACGACTGGGACGTGCTCAAACACACGAGCTTCACCGTGGACCAGGGCAACAAGACGGCGCTGAACCAGATGTTGTCTCTGTGCCAGCAGGCGGCCTCGTCCGATGTCGCGTTTCAGAGACTCCAGGGCAGGGACGCCGATGGGACGCCTCGGAGCGACTACCCCTGCCTGCTGGACGTGCCCAACTACATCGACTACATGATCGTCAATATGTGGGCGGGCAACTGGGACTGGCCCTGGAACAACTACTGGCTGGCGAGGGACCGCACCGCCGCCAGCACCGGGTTCAAGTTCTACTGTTGGGACGGGGAGGATGTCATGCTCAGCTCGCGATCCCCGCTGAACATGGACAAGATCACCAGTCCCGATTCCGGCCAGGTGGGCCAGCCGCACGGGTCGCTGCGAAACAACGCGGAGTACCGATTGCTCTTTGCGGATCGCCTGCACCGCCTGTTCTTCAACGAGGGCATTCTCACGTCCGATTCGCTGATCTCGCGGTATACCGCGATGGCGAACTTCATCGAGCTGGCGATTATCCCGGAGGCGGCTCGCTGGGCCGACCAGAACGGCAGCGGCGCCACGCCGGCGCACTGGACCGCGATGCGAAACAAGATTCTCCAGTCCTACCTGCCGCAGCGGAGCGCCATCGTACTGGGCCAGTTCCGCAACGCCGGGCTGTACCCGAGCGTCGAGGCCCCGGTCTTCTACGTCAACGGCAGCTACCGGCATGGCGGCCCGATCCTGTCCACCGACAGTCTCTTCATGCAGGCCGACACGACCATCCACTACACCCTCGACGGCACCGACCCGAGGGCCCCGGAATCGACCGGCGGAACCGATGGCCAGGTCGCGATTGTCAAGGAGAGCGCGTCGAAGAAGGTCCTGGTCCCCACCGCCGCGATCTCCGACGCATGGAAAGGCGGCGCCGCCTTTGACGACTCCGCCTGGATCGCCGGCGCTGGCGGCGTCGGATACGAGTACGCCACCGGGTTCGAGACCTACTTCAGCATCGATGTCGGGAGCCGGATGTACCAACGGACCTCCAGTTGTTACATTCGCATCCCGTTCAGCGTCACGGTCGAGGACATCGTCTCGCTCATGGGTCTTACGCTGAGCGTCCGCTGTGACGATGGGTTCGTCGCCTACCTGAACGGGACCGAGATCGCCAGGAAGAACTTCGCCGGCACGCCCGTCTGGAACTCGAACACCACGGGCAACGCATCGAATCCCGACGATTCGGCCGTGCTCTTTGAATCCTTCAACGTCACGGCCCCTATCTCCAGGTTGTTGCCGGGCACGAACATCCTGGCGATTCAGGCGATGAATTCCTCGGCGCAGAGCTCGGACTTCCTATTGTCGGTGGAACTGGCCGCAAGCAAGGCCGTGACGGAGGAGGTTCCCACGGAGGTCTCCACCGCCGCCCTGCGGTACGCCGGGCCGATCACCCTGTCGCACAGCGTCTGCGTCAAGGCCCGGTCCCTCAGCGGCTCGACCTGGAGTGCCCTGAATGAGGCAGTCTACAGCGTCGGCCGGGTAGCTGAGAACCTGCGGGTCAGCGAGATCCTGTACCACCCCGAAGGCGATCCGAACGCGGAGTTCATCGAGCTGACCAACGTCGGCGACGAGACGATCCACCTGAACCTGGTCCGGTTCACCAGGGGAATTCAGTACACATTCCCGAGCTTCGAGCTGGCCGCAGGCAGCTATTGTCTGCTGGTGCGAGATATCGCCTCCTTCGAGGCCCGCTACGGGAATCAACTGGCGGTCGTCGGCCAGTATGAAGGCAATCTGGACAACGCAGGCGAACAGATCGAGCTTCTCGATGCGGTCGGCGAAGTCATCCAGAGCTTCGAATACGAGGACGACTGGTTCGATCTGACCGACGGCTCGGGCTTCTCGCTGACGGTCCGCGACCCGTCCAGCGACTATGATCTGGGCAGCAAGAGCGCCTGGCGACCCAGCGCCTCTGCGAACGGCTCGCCTGGCTCAGACGACACCGGCCAGGTCCCCGAGCCCGGCTCGGTCGTTATCAACGAGTTGCTCTCGAATCCCGCCGGCGGCGGTTCCGACTGGATCGAGCTGCACAACACGACCGCCGAGGCGATTGACCTCGCAGGCTGGTACCTCAGCGACGACGCCGACGACCTGACCAAGTACGAGATCGGCGCAGGGACCAGCATCCCGGCGGGCGGATACGTCGTCTTCTACCAGGACCAGCACTTCGGCAACGATGCCGATCCGGGCTGCAGCACGTCCTTCGGCCTGAGCAAGAACGGCGAGACAGTCTACCTGCACTCGGGCTCAGGCGGGGTCCTGACCGGGTACAGCGAGCAGGAGAAGTTCGACGCCTCCGAGCCGGGCGTGTCGTTCGGCCGCTGGCAGAAGAGCACCGGCTCGTACAATTTCGTGGCCCTGAGCGAGCCTACGCCGGGGATGGCCAACGCCGATCCGGTCGTCGGGCCCATCGTCATCAACGAGATCATGTACCACCCGTCGGGCAGTGAGGAGACGGAGTACGTGGAGCTGCTCAATATCAGCGATTCCACGGCGACCCTGTACGACGCGACGCAGCAGGCTCCCTGGCGGTTCACGGACGATCCTGACGATCCCGCGATCGAGCTGTTGTTCCCGAGCGATTCGCCCGTGACGCTGGCGCCGGGTGAGTATCTCGTCCTAACGAAGGACCTGACCGCGTTCAAGGCGACGTACACGGTCCCGGCGGGCGTGCAGGTGCTGGCGTGGACTTTCGGCAGGCTGACCAACGGCGGCGAGAAGGTCCAGCTCAGCAGGCCCGGCGAGAGGGAGGACGACGGCACCCGGCAGTGGATTCGGGTAGACCGCGTCGCCTACAGCGACGGCTCGCACCCCGAGGATTTCGCCGACGGCGTGGACCCCTGGCCGGTCGCAGCAGACGGCCAGGGCAAGTCATTGAGCCGGATCGATCCGCAGACTTACGGCAACGACCCGGCCAACTGGCAGCCAGCCACCCCAACGCCCGGCCGGCCGAACCCCTAGCAAGTCTATTGGTGGGTGGGCGTATACCCCAGCTTGCCCCAACAGCCTTTCTGAACTTGGTAGAGGTCCGCGTATCCTTCGTCCGTGGTGGGCGTCCAACCCGTGGGACCCATGTTCTCGTGATCCCTGGCGTATTGGATGGTCTCCGTGCCTCTCCACTTCCAGTGCTCGACGTGCCCATCGGAGAAGGAAACGGTCACTCCATCCCCGTGTCGGACCGGTGCATTGTCGAACCAGACTTCCTGCTGATAGTAGGCCGCGTAGGCGTCGGACGTCATGTAGCCTTCGTCGATGAAGACGACTCTCTGGGCGAGGTTCGGCCTGATCTCCGTCCTCTTCTTGACGTGGGCGCCCTTGACCCCCTGGACCCACGTGTGGCAGACCGCGTTCATGGAGAACATGATCGAGTAGGTCAGCGCCTGGCCTCGCCGCCCGGTGGGACACCGGTAGATCTTCGGGTTCTTCAGATAAGGGTATAAGGCGCCTCTCTCGATGTCCCCTACCTGCAAGTCATACTGGGTAGGCTCCGGGTGGTAGCCGTCGATCCAGGCAAGTTCGTTCCTGTGATCGCCCCAGGCCTGGTTGCTGTTGCTGTAGCCTGTGGCGCCGTTGACGAGCCGGTCGTCGTTCTCATCGGCGTACATGTTCCAGGCGAGGGTCAGTTGCTTGAGGTTGCTCAAACAGGCGGCCCGCTTGCCCCCCTCGCGGGCCCGGTGAAGGGCTGGCATCAGGATCGACATCAGGATCGCGATCACCGCGATGACAACCAGCAACTCAATCAGAGTGAAGGCGTGCCTTCTACCCATAGCTCAGATCCTCCTAATACGAAACCCCGTCGGCGTTCTTACACATCCAAGACAAGGATGAGTCGCCACGGCCAGGTGTTCCCCGGCATGCTAGTCTATTCTACACGCCCAGAAGACCCTTTGCAACCGGCAGAGCCGATTTATCGGTCGAAAAAGCGCCACGAGGACGCAGGTCCCCCGGGATGCCGGCAATCGAGAGGCTTCTCCTGCGATCCAAGACCCGCAGGGCCGCGTCAGCGGGAAGGGGTATACCCGAGCTTGCCCCAGCAACCCCTCTGGAGCCAGTGTAAATCGGCAAACCCGTCGTCACTGGTGGGCACCGCGCCGGAGCCTCCGTGCCCTCGCACCCTTGCACGGCCTAACTTGATCGTGTCGACGCCGACCCATTTCTTGAATTCCGCGTGACCGTCGGCGAAACTGACGTTGGTGCCGTCCCCATGGCGAACCGGCGGGTCATCCCACCAGACCTCCTGGAGGTAGTAGACCGCGTACGCGTCGGGGGTCACCCATCCCTCATCGATGAAGACCACCCTCTCGACCGGATTGGGACGGATCTCGACTCGTTTCTTGACGTGAGCCCCCTTGACGTTCCGAATCCAATCGTAGCAGACAGCGTTCATGGAGAACATGATGGCGTACGTGAGCATTTCACCTCGCGTACCGGCGGGACACGCATAGAGGTTCACCTGATTCACATAGGGCCAGAGCGCCCCTGCTTGAATCGCCCTCTTCTGGTTATCTGCCGGCATTTGCCCGCCGGATCCGTAATCGCTGGCCCAGCACTGCTCCACCCAGGCCTTCTCGTTGGCGTGGCTGGCCCAGGTCGTATTGACCAGATTGCTGAAGCCCGCCGCACCGTTGACGATCTTGTCGTCGTTCTCGTCCGCGTACATGGTCCACGCCAGACCCAGTTGCTTGCAGTTGCTCAGACAGGCCGCCCGCTGTCCCTGACCGCGGGCCCGCTGAAGGGCCGGCATCAGGATCGCCATCAGGATTGCTATCACAGCGATGACAACAAGCAGCTCGATGAGGGTGAATGCATGTCTGCCACGCATAGCCAAGGTCCTCCTTAAGAAGAGTGCCACCAGCACATCGCTATTAAGATAGACCGCTCAGGCCAATCGTACTCCGACAGATCCGCTCTCATTGTAGAACTGAGGAGAGCATCGTGCAACTGCCAAGGACGGTTTCTCGCACAAGATGGGCGCGGCCGGACACCCGGCGGGCCCACTTGATTTGGCGCCGGCTCTTCGTGAACTAACACACGGCCAGTTACTTGCCCGGCCACCGAAAATGAGGGGTCCGCATGCATCTGCACACGCCGGGGAACAGCCTCTGGATGGCCGGCGCAAACGGTTTGCGGCGTGCCACGCGAGGTCGTGCATTCGCGGATTCAACTGCCCAGAAGGCCCAGGCGAACGACTGTTCCCCAGGCCGACGTCACCCACCACAGTTTTTTTTTCGCACGTAGATTCAGCAATCTCAAGGGTTAAGAAGAATGCCTATTGTCCAAGCGCGAAATTTCTCTCTTTTAGACCTTTACACGAGCGGAGATTGCCAGTAGTCTGCGAATACTCGTGTTGGAAACAAGCAACAACATCTGGGCTGAGCCCAGTTCTCCCTTACTATATATAGTGGTTTCGGTTTGCCGGCATGGAGGCGCGTAATGGCTTACAAGTTTGACCCTGAGAACCCATTCAAGAGCGAGCGTGTGCGGGCCAGGAAGGCCGCCCAGACGGAGAATGCCAAAGGCTTGCCCATCGAGCCTTTCTTCTCGACGCCGGGGGTGCATCCGTTCGAACAGCTTGAGTGGGAGACGCGCTCCGCCAAAATCTCCAGCGACACGGGCGAAGCGGTCTTCGAGCAGGACGACATCGAGGTCCCGGTCAACTGGAGCCAACTGGCCACCAAGGTGGTCGCAAGCAAGTACTTCTACGGCGACATCGAGGGCGGCCAGCGGGAGCGCTCGGTCAAGCAGCTCGTGCATCGCGTGTGCAAGACGATCGCGGATCGCGGCCTGAAGGACGGGTATTTCGCGACCCAGGAGCACGCGGAGACCTTCTACAACGAGCTGGCCTGGCTGTGCGTGAACCAGGCGGGTTCGTTCAATTCCCCGGTCTGGTTCAATGTGGGCCTCTACGACGTCTACGACATCGCCGGCGGCAAGCACAATTTCTACTGGGACCCGAAGGCGAAGGACGCGGTCCCCTGCGAGAACAGCTACGAGCACCCCCAGGCCTCCGCCTGCTTCATCCAGTCGGTGAAGGACTCGATGGAGGACATCATGCGTCTGGCGACCTCGGAGGCCATGCTGTTCAAGCACGGCTCGGGGACCGGGACCGACCTCTCGACCCTGCGGAGCAGCCGGGAGAAGCTCGCCGGCGGCGGCAAGCCCTCCGGCCCGCTGAGCTTCATGCGGGTCTATGACCAGATCGCGGCGGTCATCAAGTCCGGCGGCAAGACCCGACGGGCCGCCAAGATGCAGTCGCTCAAGATCGACCACCCTGACATCAAGGAGTTCATCACCTGCAAGACCGTCGAGGAGAAGAAGGCCTGGGCCCTCATCGAAGCCGGCTATAGCGGCGAGCACAACAGCGAAGCCTACGACAGCGTCATGTTCCAGAACTCCAACCTCTCGGTGCGAATCACCGACGAGTTCCTCCAGGCGGTCGAGAAGGACGACACCTGGACCACGCACGCGGTCACAACGGGCAAGAAGATGGGCCAGTACCCCGCCCGCGAGCTGATGCAGTTGATCGCAGAAGGGACGCGGATCTGCGGCGACCCGGGCGTCCAGTACCACAGCACGATCAACCGCTGGCACACCTGCCCAAACTCCGGGCCGATCAACGCGTCGAACCCGTGCAGCGAATACATGTTCGTCGACGACTCCGCCTGCAACCTGGCCTCCCTGAACCTGATGAAATTCCGTCGGGAGGACGGGTCGTTCGACGTGGCCGCCTTCAAGAAGGCGGTCCGCCTGTTCGTCATCGCCCAGGAGATCCTGGTGGACAACGGGAGCTATCCGGACAAGGCCATCACGGTCAACAGCCACCGGTTCCGCCCGCTCGGGCTGGGGTTCGCCAATCTCGGGTCGCTCATCATGAGTCTGGCGCTGCCCTACGACTCCGACCAGGCCCGGTCGCTGGCCTCCGCGGTCAGCGCGATCATGACCGGCGCCGCCTATGCCGCCAGCGCCGAGATGGCACACCTCAAGGGCGCGTTCGAGGAGTTCGAGAAGAACAAGGAGCCCATGCTCAAGGTCGTCAACATGCACCGCCAGCACGCGAACGACCTGCCGGAAACGCATTGTCCGGACTACCTGCGAAACGCCGCCAAGGACGCCTGGGACGAAGCGGTGGACGCCGGAGCAAAGATCGGTTTTCGAAATGCCCAAGTCACGGTCCTGGCGCCGACCGGCACGATCGGCTTCATGATGGACTGCGACACGACCGGGGTCGAGCCGGACATCGCCCTGATCAAGTACAAGCTCCTCGCCGGCGGCGGCATGCTCAAGCTCGTCAACAAGACGCTGCCCATGGCCCTGGAGCGACTCGGGTACTCCCCGGAGGATATCAAGGCCATCTGCGACTACGTCGACGCGCAAGAGACCATCGAGGGATCACCCAAGCTCTCCGCGGAGCACCTGCCCATCTTCGACTGCGCCTTCAAGCCCAGGAACGGCAAGCGGTTTATCCACTACATGGCGCACCTCAAGATGATGGCGGCGGTCCAGCCCTTCATCTCCGGGGCCATCAGCAAGACGATCAACATGCCCAAGGAGAGCACGACCGAGGAGATCCTGGCGGCCTATATGGAAGGCTGGAAGCTCGGTCTCAAGGCCGTCGCGATCTATCGGGACGGCTCCAAGCGTCTCCAGCCCGTCTCGACGGACAAGCACAAGGACGCCAAGGGCAAGAAGGGCGCCGAGGCGGTCCCGGCGGGCAGGCCGTTCCGCAGGAGGCTGCCCGACACGCGACACAGCATCACGCACAAATTCTCCGTAGCTGGACATGAAGGCTACCTGACGGTGGGGCTATACGAGGATGGTCAGCCTGGTGAGTTGTTCATCACTATGGCCAAGGAAGGCAGCACCGTCGGGGGCCTCATGGATGTCATCGGCACGTGTACGTCGATGGCGCTGCAGTACGGCGTACCGCTCATCACGCTGGTGGACAAGTTCCGACACGCCCGGTTCGAGCCTTCCGGCATGACCAGCAACCGGGACATCCCGTTCGCCAAGAGCCTGATCGACTACATCTTCTGCTGGCTCGGCTGCCAGTTCATCCCGGGCTACGCGGACAAGAACCTGCCCAACCGGACCGCCGCGGCCGCCGGCAACGGCAACAAGACCGTGACCACCGCCCGCGAGCTGGTGGAAAAGACCCAGGACCTCGCACACAAGATCGCAGAGGCCAAGGCCGCCGGCACTCCCGGCAACGGCAAGAAGGCCGCCAAGGGCGCCGAAGCCAAGTCGAAGGAGAGCGACGCCCCCGCCAGACAGACGCCCGCCTCCCCGCTGGACCGCATCGGCGGCCGACCGAGCCGGATCGGGAGCTTCGCCCCGGTCGTTGCCAACGTCGCCGATGACGGGACCCAGGCAGAGGCCACGCTCATCCAGAAGTTCAACGAGCAGTTCGAGCACTTCGGCGACGACGCCCCGGCCTGTGACATCTGCGGCTCGATCACCGTCCGAAACGGCACCTGCTACAAGTGCTTCAACTGCGGCAACTCCATGGGCTGTTCCTAGGACTGACGGTTTGGTCGCGCGCCGTGGGTGCAGTGGGTCAAGTTGAAAAGTGAAGATGAGAACATGGGAGGCGACGTGCCTTCCTAATCATGACCAACCTCTCGCGTGCTTAGCACGAGAACGGAGGTATTTATGACTACGATAGGCAGATTCTTATCTATCGTAGGTAAGGTCATGCGGGGAAGCGCGTCCTTGGTGCGCGGGGATCAGACGATCTACCCTCTGAGAGCTGCAGCTTTGGGCGACCTGTGAACCGAGACGCACCTGGGAGTTGAAGTTCCGGGACCTTGCCACCCATGTCTGCAGGCAGAGGCAAGACAATCATCCGGCGCGCCTCCCTTCTTCTCATCTCTACCTTTCGACCTGGCCCGCATACCCGTGCCAGGCCAACCTCTCAGGAGGCTGATTTGAGCAACGCACTGAGAAAACTCAAGAGACAAGCGGAGAGGTACGACGTAGTTCCTTTGTCGGTCAAGCGGGCTCTCTCAGTCGAAAGCAAGTTGTCCGAGGCGATCGAGCATGTAGCTCAGCCGCTGCTTGATTCTGCACGGGACGATGCCGATCGTCGCTTGGCGCTTGTGATTGCGACGACTTGTTGGAACCTCTCTCTGATGCCAAAGGGTGAGCGTCCTGCTCTGATCAAGGATCTGTTGGACAAGGCGGCTAAACCCGGACAATCGGCTCCTGAGGTAGAGCAGAAGATCGAGTCCCTTGTCTCGCGTAAGGAAGCGCTGTTCCCAGACGACAAGCGGGTAGTCCTCGACTACACCTTCGTCGGCGAAGCAGATGAAATGCAGTTCTTCGTGAAGTACGCGACCGATCAGGTGCCTGGCATTCCGAATTACAGAGGCACACCGTGAGTATCGACTCATCCGGGCCTGACGCCAAGAAGTCGCGTGAACCTGGGAGAGTACTGAGACTCCATTGCGTTACTTCAGACGGACGGCGGGCAGGCGTTTCGGTTGCTGGCTCTGCGGGTCCACTTCGATGCCGACGGACTCCAGGGCCGTTACACCCAGGATAGGCTCGGCGTCGTCCGGCCCGAAGATCACTGTGGCCCATGCGATATCGCCCATAAACTCCACCTCCGCACCACCTATGTCCATCCGGATCTCCGTCCCGTCGGCCAACTCGTAGGTCCGCTTCGCTCGCGGCTCCAGTCCGATCGCACGGAGGTGCTTGCCGGGCACCAAGCAATCGACTGCTCCGGTATCCACCAGGAAGAGCCTTTCCCACGTCTTGTCCGGCTGGGCCGGATTCCGGACCGTAACGGTGACGGGCGTCATTCCCATATGCCCGACCTCGCCTGTATCACTTCTCAGGACTCGTCTGAAACCTCAAGCCAGCATACCACGCCGGCGGGCCGACCGGGGGGGGAATTTCGTCAGTTGGCCCAAACGAAATCCGGAAAATTCGTGGCAAAATGGTTTGACATCGCGTTTTCTGATGCTAGAATGCAGGGTTTCTATACCATAGAGAAAGAAGAGAGTACGCTTATGAAGAGCTTTATGGCTAAGCCGGGTCAGGTGGAGCAGAAGTGGCTGTTGGTGGATGCGGACGGGGCCGTCCTCGGTCGCATCGCCACGAAGCTGGCCATGATTCTGATGGGCAAGAACAAGCCGACGTACACGCCCCACGTGGACATGGGGGACTACGTCGTGGTGGTCAACGCCGAGAAGGTGCAGCTCACCGGAACTAAAGCCGAGACCAAGACTTACGAGTCCTACAGCGGGTATCCGGGCGGGCATCGCTACACCAGTTATGCCAAGGTGATGGCGCGCAAGCCCGAGAGGATCATCGAGACCGCGGTTCGCAAGATGCTGCCCAAGACCCAGATGGGTCGCAAGGCCCTGAGCCGGCTGAAGGTCTTCTGCGGTCCCGAGCACGAGCATCAGGCGCAGCAACCCCAGAAAGTGCAACTGTTCTAATCGAAGTGGAATCAGAAAGCCATGACAGAGAATAAACCGGAAAACACGACTGTCGAACCCGCCCCGCAGCCCCCGGCCGCCGAGCCCAAGGTCGTCATTGGGCCCGGGAACTCGAGCAAAGCCAAGTACGGGTACTGGTGGGGAACCGGCCGACGGAAGACCTCCGTCGCTCGCGTCCGCATTCGACCGGGCAACGGCAAGCTCATGGTCAACAAGCGAGAGGTGGACGACTACTTCAAGAGAGATCAGGACCGCAAGGCCGTGGTCGCCCCGTTGAAGCTGTTGCACGCGGAGAAGTCGTTCGACGTTTTCGTCAACGTCCGCGGCGGCGGCATGACGGGCCAGGCGGGCGCCGCCCTGCTCGGCGTCGCCAGGGCTCTGAAGGCCTACGATGAGAACTACACCGGCGCCCTGAGGGACAACGGACTGCTGACTCGCGACCCGAGAATGGTCGAGAGGAAGAAGCCCGGCCAGGCAGGTGCAAGGCGGAGATTCCAGTTCTCGAAACGTTAATCCGAAAGAAAGCCAACTGGACAACGACAGCCGCCGAGAGACGATCTTTGCGGCTGTTTTTTTTTATCACTTCTGGGAAATGGGAGATCAGGCATGCTCTCCTGTTTTCCAGAAGCATAGGGTCTTTTCACAGGAGCATACATGGTACGCGTTGCGATCATCGGAGCCAGTGGATACACCGGCGCAGAGTCGATTCGAATCCTCCTGCGGCACAGCGAGGCCAAACTGACCTACCTGACCGCCCTGCCGGAAGAGTGCGGACCGGCGGAAGAGGTCTTTCCCGAATTTCGCGGGCGGTGCACACTGCCCATCGAGCCGTTGAGCCTGGAGAAGCTCTCGGAGCAGGCGGACGTGGCTCTGTGCTGCCTGCCGCACAAGGTCTCGATGCAGTTCGTGCCCGAGCTGCTCAGCGCTGGCGTCAAGGTGGTCGATTTCAGCGCCGACTATCGGATCAAGGACGTCACGGTCTACGAGAAGTACTACAGCGTCGTGCATACCGATGCGACGCACCTGGACGAGGCGGTCTACGGACTGCCCGAGCTGTTCCGCAAGAAGATCAAGAAGACTCGCCTGGTCGCCAATCCCGGCTGCTTCCCCACCGGCGCGACGCTGGCCCTGGCGCCCCTGCTGAAGAAGGGGATCATCGACCTCGACTCCATCATCGTCAACTCCGTGACGGGCGCCTCCGGCGCGGGCAAGACCCCCTCGGTCAAGTTCCACTTCCCGAACATGAACGAGAACATCTTCGCGTACGGGATCGGGACGCATCGTCACATGCCGGAGATGGAGCAGATCGCCTCCGAGATCGCGGGCTCGCCGGTACAGATCCTCTTCCAGCCGCACGTCGGGCCCTTCGACCGAGGCATCCTCTCGACGGTCTACTGCCAGCCGAAGAAGGGCGTGAAGGCCGAGCAGCTTCTGCCCCTCTATAACGAATTCTACAAGAGCGAGCCGTTCGTGCAGGTCCGCAAGACCGCTCCGGCGGTCAAGGACGTCTGTGCGACGAACTACTGCCACATCTTCCCGACCCTGGTCAAGGGTCGGATCGTGGTCTTCTCCGTGATCGACAACCTGACGAAGGGCGCTAGCGGCCAGGCCATCCAGAACATGAACATCCTCTTCGGCCTGCGGGAGACGATGGGACTGGATTGACCGGGCACCAGAGGACTGCCATGGGCAAGATCGAGGACATCTGCCGCAAGAGAAAGCGTGCCCACCAGGAGCTGCTGGCCCTGGACTCGAAGGTCTACCGGGCCTTTCTGGACATGGAGGCCGCCGCCTATGCCGACGGCGCGCTGCCCAAGAAGGCCAAGGAGCTGATCGCCGTGGGGATCTCGGTCGTGATGGACTGCGAGTCGTGCATGCAGTGGCATATCGAGCAGGCCGCCAAGGCGGGCGCCACCCGTCGGGAGGTCCTGGAGGCCGTCGAAGTGGGGATCGAAATGGGCGGCGGGCGGGCCACTGTCTCCGCCCGGTTCGCCCTGGAAGTAATGGAGAGCGTCTTCAAAGACTGATGCTATGATCCGAAGCGGCACCATCCAAGTGGCGTCCTGCCAGTTTGCGGTCAGCGAGTCGGTGCGTCGAAACGCTGCGGCCATCCGCCAGTTCATGGCGAAGGCCGGCCAGGCGAAGGCCGAGATCGTCCACTTCTCGGAGTGCGCCCTGAGCGGATACGTCGGCGCCGACTTCAGCTCGTTCAAAGGGTACGACTGGGACCTGCTGAAAGACGAGACGCTCGGGATCATGGCCCTCGCGCGCGAGCTGGGCCTGTGGGTCGTCCTGGGCAGCACGCACCCGTTGACCGAGCCCAACTGGCCGCACAACAGCCTGTACCTCATCAGTCCCGAAGGCAAGATCGCGGATCGCTACGACAAGCGATTCTGCACGCCGGGCGACCTGGAGCACTTCACGCCAGGAGACCGGTTCGTCACGTTCACGCTCAACGAGGTCAAGTGCGGCCTGCTGATCTGCTTCGACCTGCGCTTCCCCGAGTTGTACCGCGAGTTGTGCAAGCACCGAGTGCAGTGCGTCTTCCAGTCGTTCTACAACGCCCGGCAGCGCGGCACGAGCGTACACACGCACATCATGCGTCAGACGATGCAATGCCACGCGGCGACGAACCACTTCTGGGTGAGCATGACCAACTCCTGCGGGCGCTACTCGCCGTACCCGTCGTGCTTCATCCAGCCCGACGGCGTGATCGCCGAACAACTGCGGCTCAACCGGCCGGGCATGATGGTCAACGCCGTGGACCTGAACCGGGACTTCTACGACCCGATGGCGGGCTTCCGCGAAATGGCCCTGGCCGGCCGGCTTACCAACGGCCCCGGCGCCCTCGACGATCCAAGATCGAGGGATACGACAGCCCTTTAGCCCTTGATCGCGTCCTGCCATAAAACGCTTGTGCGGCAGTTGCTCTCAGGGCTATCATTGCGGCATGAGAGAAACAGATTCGCGAATAGAAGATTTTGTGGGACGAGTACGAGAGAAGTACAGAATCACCCAGGCGATTCTCTTTGGCAGCCGGGCGAGGGGAGACCACCTTGCCGACAGCGATTACGATATCGTCCTGGTGTCTCCCGATTTCCAGGGCGTATTCTTCAGCCAGCGTTCGGCGCTGATGTATGACTTCTGGACGCACTGGCCGCTGGAGATCGAGCCGCTCTGTTACACTCCCGAGGAGTTCGAAGCCAAGAAACAGCAGATCGGCATCGTCGGCGAGGCCGTCAGAGAAGGTGTTCCTCTGTAGGCAAGATTGTCAACGGAGGAATACTCATGCCGGCTACCCCCTGCTGCACAGCGACAGGGACTTCGAGGCTATGGCGCGACATCTGAAACTCGATATGGGGGTGTGAGAAGGCTCACCCCCAGGATCATTGGAGAACGATATGACGAACGGAACGGTGACGGGGCCGCAGGGGTTTCTGGCGGCGGGTCTGGCTTCGGGTGTGAAGGTGTCGGGCAAGCCCGACCTGGGTCTGCTCGTATGCCCGACGGGGGCGGTCGCGGCGGCCGTGTTCACGACGAATAAGATCACCTCGGCGGCCGTGCAGGTCAGCCGGGAACATGTTGCCAGCCGCAAGACCTGCGCCGTCGTGGTCAACTCGGGCAACGCCAACGCCTGCACCGGCAAGCTCGGCCTGACCAACGCTCGCAGGATGTGCGCCCTGACCGCCAAGCATCTGGGTGTCCAGCCGGAGGAAGTCCTCGTCGCTTCGACCGGGATCATCGGACACCAGTTGCCCATGGAGAAGGTGACCGCCGGGATCGACCAGGCGGCTCCCCTGCTGTCGGGCTCGACCGAGGCCGGACTGGCCTTCGCACACGCCATCATGACGACCGACACCCGCTGCAAGCAGGCATATCGGGAGGTCAAGCTCTCCCGGGCGACCGCGAAGATCGCGGGCACCGTCAAAGGGGCCGGCATGATCGGGCCCAACATGGCGACCACCCTGCTGTTCATCACGACCGACGTCGCCATCAGCAAGGCGATGCTGGGCAAGGCCCTCACCCAGGCCATCGGCGGCTCGCTCAACCGTCTGACCGTGGACGGCCACCAGAGCACGAACGACACCGGGATTCTCCTGGCCTCCGGCTTGGCCGGGAACGAACGGATTACCGGACCCGGCGCGGGCTACCAGAAGTTCGCGTCGGCCTTGACGGACCTATGCACCGACCTGGTCCGCCAGATGGCACTGGACGCGGAGGGGGCCACGCGGATGTTCCAGGTGGTGGTCAAAGGGGCCGCGAGCACGGCGGAAGCGACGAAGGCGGCCCGCGCCGTGGCGGATTACCCGCTCTTCAAGTGCGCCGTCAACGGCGGCGACCCGAACTGGGGTCGGATCATCTGCGCAGTGGGCTCTTCCGGCGTGAAACTCAAGCCCGACAAGCTCTCGTGCAAGCTCGACGACCTGTACGTCTTCCGCAAAGGGGCGCCGACCGATTTCGACCCGAAGGAGGCATCCCAGATCATCTCCCAGCGCCAGTTCGTCATCACCGTCGATCTGGGCATCGGTCGAGGCAGCGACTTCTACTACGGCTGCGACCTGAGCACCGAGTACGTCCACATCAACGCGGATTACCACACATGACAGGAAGGTCATTGGCAGGATGAGCCGGCACGCTCCCAGACCCACAGGGAGCCGCCGGTGAATTCCTCGCAGTTTCGACGGAAATCAGTTGAAAACCCGTGCTCTTTCTGTACACTGCTTGGATTCTGTACTGGATGCATCACCCGAACTAGGTCTATTCGAAAGGAGCCTGCAAGTGAGTGCGTTGAAAAGGATTCTGGGAATATCGGTGCCGGTTCTGGCCCTCAGTGCCGTGGCGGGCGCTGCCGAGGCCGCCGGAGGCCCTATCGATGCCGAGACGGCGTCGGGTACAACGCTGTTCTGGTGGGTCGCGCCGATTTCGGCGATGTGTGCCCTGGGATTTGCCTTCTACTTCTACAAGAAGATGATCGAGGCCCCGGCAGGCACAGAGAAGATGGTCGAGATCGCCCAGTACGTACGGGAAGGCGCCTATGCCTACCTGAGGCGCCAATACGGTGTGGTTGTGATCGTGTTCGCAGTGCTCGTCGCCCTCTTCGCCTTCCTGGCGTATAAGGGCATCCAGAACCCATTTGTCCCTGTGGCGTTCCTCACCGGCGGCTTCTTCAGCGGCCTGTGCGGGTTCCTCGGGATGAAGACAGCGACCGCCGCCTCCTCCCGAACCGCCCAAGGCGCCACCAAGAGCCTCAACAGCGGTCTGCAGGTTGCCTTCCGGTCCGGCGCCGTCATGGGCCTGGTCGTGGTGGGCTTTGGCCTGCTGGACATCTCCATCTGGTATCTGATTCTCGACAAGCTGGTCTACACCCCCGAGCATATGAAGAACGGCCTGACGCTGTTCGGCCTGACGCTCGTTCACCCCGGCATGGACCCGCAGCGAATGCTCGTCGAGATCACGACGACGATGATCACCTTCGGCATGGGCGCCTCGACGCAGGCCCTCTTCGCCCGTGTCGGCGGCGGCATCTACACCAAGTCCGCGGACGTCGGCGCAGACCTCGTCGGCAAGGTGGAAGCCGGCATCCCCGAGGACGACCCGCGCAACCCCGCGACCATCGCGGACAACGTGGGCGACAACGTCGGCGACGTGGCCGGCATGGGCGCCGACCTGTACGAGAGCTATTGCGGCTCGATTCTCGCAACCGCGGCCCTCGGCGCCGCTCTGCCGCTGTCGGCAGTCACCAGGAGCGGCATGGACCCGCTCAAGGCCGTGCTCGCCCCCATGATCGTGGCAGGCATCGGCATCTTCCTGTCGATCGCCGGCGTGTTCATGGTCCGCTGCAAGGAAGACGCCAGCCAGAAGAATCTGCTTCGTGCCCTCCTGCTCGGAACGCTGGGCAGCTCCGTCCTGATCCTGATTGTGCTCGCCGGCCTGGCGATGACGGACTGGATCAGTTGGGGCATCTTCGGCTCGGTGGTCTCCGGTCTGGTCGCCGGCGTCATGATCGGACAGTTCACGGAATACTACACCTCGGACGAATACAAGCCGACCAAGGGCATCGCGAATCAGGCCAGAATGGGTCCGGCGACGGCCATCATCGATGGTTTCGCCAACGGCATGTACTCCGCGGGCCTGCCGGTCATCACCATCGTGATCGGCATCCTCTGCGCCTACGGCTTCGCCGGCGGGTTCTCCGACGTGGCGATGGGCCTGTACGGGATCGGTTTCGCCGCGGTCGGCATGCTCTCGACGCTCGGAATCACGCTGGCGACGGACGCCTACGGTCCCATCGCCGACAACGCCGGCGGCAATGCGGAAATGGCCGGTCTGGATCCGGAAGTCCGCAAGCGAACCGACGCGCTGGACGCCCTGGGCAACACCACCGCCGCCACCGGCAAGGGCTTCGCCATCGGCTCGGCGGCTCTGACCGCCATGGCCCTTCTGGCCGCATACATCGAGGAAATTCGGATCTGGATCGGACGCCTCGCCCAGGAGAGCGCCGACGGCATTTACCACGTGGGCCAGGTCGCCTTCGCAGCTACCGACGGGGTTGCCGGCGCGATCAACGCCAGGACCGCCACGATGGCCGACTTCGTTAATGCCTACGATCTGACGATCATGAATCCGAAACTGATCGGCGGCCTGTTCATCGGCGGCATGATGGCGTTCGTCTTCTGCGCCATGACTATGAAAGCCGTCGGTCGGGCTGCAGGCGCGATGGTCGAGGAAGTGCGCCGGCAGTTCAAGAGCATCCCGGGCATCATGGAAGGCAAAGGCAAGCCGGACTACGCCCGGTGCGTCTCGATCTCCACGAAGGGCGCTCAGAGAGAGATGGTTCTGCCTTCACTGCTAGCGATCATCGTGCCGGTCGTAACCGGCCTGCTCATGGGCGTCTCCGGCGTCATGGGCCTTCTCGTGGGCGGTCTGACCACCGGATTCGTCCTGGCCATCACGCTCAACAACGCCGGCGGCGCGTGGGACAACGCCAAGAAGTACATCGAGAAGGGCGCCCACGGCGGCAAGAAGCTGCCCGACGGCTCCAAGAACCCCGTCCACGGCGCCGCGGTCATCGGCGACACGGTCGGCGATCCGTTCAAGGACACCTCCGGCCCGAGCTTGAACATCCTCATCAAGTTGATGTCGATGGTCAGCGTGGTCTTCTCCGGCGTGATCGTGAAATTCGCGCCGCAGGTCAGCGCCTGGCTCCATCTCGGCAGCCAGTGATCGAGACTCCGGCAGGCAACAGTTGACGCTGCCCGCTGGTGACTGTACTCTAATAAGGGTGGTCCGCGTTGGGCCACCCTTCTCTTTTATGGTGAACCTCTGGAATAAGGTGAAAAACGATTGGCGAGAAGAAAACCGAATAAGCAGGCGAAGGAATTCGCCCTCGCAGCGGCCGGGATCGCCCGGGAACGGCATTGCAGCGACATCGTGGTGCTGGACCTCAGGGGCCTGTCGCCCGCGACCGACTACTTTGTGATTGCGACAGGCACCAGCGAGCGACAGATGCGAACCGTCGCGGACGAGGTCTCCCAAGCGGGACGAGAGCGCGGGATCAGCCGGTTCGGACGGGCAGGCTACGAACAGGGCCGATGGATCCTCGTCGATTTCGTCGACGTCGTCGTCCATCTCTTCGACGCCGAGTACCGCGACTTCTACGACCTCGACCACCTCTGGGGCGACGCGGAGAGAGTTGACTATTGATGGTTGATAATGGATGATTTGCAGCCCGGCGCAGACCACAGACATGTAGGGTGGGTTCCTAACCCACGCGTGAGACCCCCCAAGCCAAACCAAGGCAATCGAGAGCATGAAATCCACCGTAGACATCCTTGAAGAGCGCATATCTGCTGCGATGACGAAGGCGACCGGACAGACCGACTGCGCTGCGGTCATCCGACCGGCAACCGATCCGCGATTCGGCGACTACCAGGCCAACGGCGTGATGTCGCTGGCCAAGCAGATCAAGACCAATCCCCGCAAACTTGCGGAGACCGTGGTCGCACAGCTCGATCTGAGCGACCTGTGCGAGCCGCCGGAAGTGGCCGGGCCGGGCTTCATCAACCTGCGACTCAAGCCCCAGTACGTCGCAACCGAGCTGCTTCGCATCGCGGCGGAGAATACCGACCGGCTCGGCATTCGACCGGCGGTTTCCCCGCAGACCATCGTCGTCGACTTCTCCAGTCCCAACGTCGCCAAGCAGATGCACGTCGGCCACCTCCGCAGCACGATCATCGGCGACTGCCTGTGCCGGCTGCTGGAGTTCGAGGGACATCGCGTCACCCGCCAGAACCATATCGGCGACTGGGGCACCCAGTTCGGTATGCTCATCGCCCACCTGGACGAGATGCACAGGGCCGGAATGCCTCGCATGGGAGAAGAGACAGATTCTCACGTTCAGATCGTAATCTTCGAGGAGTTCTACAGGCAGGCAAAGAAGCGATATGACGAAGATGCAGAGTTCGCAGGAAAGTCACGCTCCTGGGTCGTCAAGCTGCAGAACCATGATCCCATCGCGACGAGCTTTTGGAGAGACATCGTTGCCGCTTCCCTGGCGGAATGCCAGCAACTGTATGAGACACTGGGCGTCACTCTGGCGGCAAAGGACGCGAGGGGAGAGAGCTCATATAACGACGATTTGCCGACCGTCATCAGGGACTTGAAGGCCAACGGCCTGGCAGTCGAATCAGAGGGCGCGGTCTGCGTGTTTCCGCCGGGGTTCCAGACCAAGGAGGGCGAGCCGCTGCCCTTCATCATCCAGAAGTCCGACGGCGCGTTCCTCTATGCGACGACGGACCTGGCGGCACTGCGGTACCGAATCAACGTGCTCAAGGCGGACCGAATCGTTTACGTGACCGACGCCCGGCAGATCCAGCACTTCCAGATGCTCTTCAAAGTGGCCGAGATGGCCGGCTGGGACCAGCGGGACGGCCAGAAGGTCGAACTCGTCCACGTCACCTTCGGCAGCGTCCTCGGCGAGGACGGCAAGCCGCTCAAGACCCGTTCCGGCGAGAACGTCAAACTCAGAGATCTGCTCGACGAGGCCGTCGAACGAGCCACGACTGTCGTCGAAGAGAAGAACCCCGAGCTATCCGCCAAGGCCAAATCGCAGATCGCCCAAGCGGTCGGCATCGGCGCCGTCAAGTACGCGGACTACTGCAACAGCCGGACCAGCGACTACGTCTTCAGCTTCGACAAGATGCTCGCGATGGAGGGCAACACCGCTCCCTACATGCAATACGCCTATGCACGGGTCCGGTCCATCGAGCGAAAGGCCCAGACCAAGGGCGTGGACGTCGCGGGCGAATTGGCGAGCGTCAAGACCCTGAATCTGAGCGAGCCGAGCGAGTTGGATCTGGCCAAGCACCTTGTCCGGTACGCGGAGGCGGTCGAGTCCGCCATCGCCGACTACCGGCCGAACTACCTGACCGCCTATCTCTACGAACTGGCCCAGCGATTCAGCACATTCTACACGAACTGCCCGGTCCTCGACGCCCCGCCGGCGAGCCGGCCCACACGACTGCTCCTGTGCGATCAGACGGCCCGAACCATCGGGCACGGCCTGGCCCAGTTGCTCGGCATCGCGGTTGTCGAACAGATGTAAAGGAAGCGACCATGAAGATCGTCCAGAAGGAATTCGGCGTTCGCACCCAGAGCCGCACCGAGATGGTCGATGTCACGAGCCGGGTCCAGGCGGCCGTCCGGGACGCAGGCGTCCGCGAAGGCGACGTCATCGTCTTCTGTCCGCACACCACCGCGGCCATCACGATCAACGAGAACGCCGATCCCGCTGTGGTCCACGACCTGCTCCTGCTCTTCGACGAGGTCTTCCCCCGGTCGCATCCGGGCTACCGTCACGACGAGGGCAACTCCGACGCCCACTGCAAGAGTTCGCTCGTCGGATGCAGCGAGCAGGTCCTCGTCAAGGACGGGTCCCTGACCCTGGGGACATGGCAGGGAATCTACTTCTGCGAGTTCGACGGCCCGCGCAGCCGAACGGTGATCGTTCAAGTCCGCGGCGAGTGAGCCGCGCCAGCGGTCATGTCACGACCCAGGCCGGGGACGTCGGATGGAGGCCTTCGCATCCTTTGCGGGCGTTCCGCCGTCCGGTCTTGCCCTGTCTCCTGTCCGTGTCCTCTGTGCCTTCGTGGTGAGTCCCGCCGCAGCATGCGGAGCAGCGCAGAAAAATGGCGAGGTGGTGGGACCGGCTGGGGGGGAGACCGGTGAACCACGCTGCCTCGCCGAGGTTTATTATGCCGCTTGAAGCAATACGGGAAATCAATACCGGAATTCAAGAGAGCAATGAATCGATTGGTCGGTGCCTGCCCAACAACATGAAAGAGAACATCCGTCAGGGTGAATCTCCCACCCCATTCCACTCCATTGGTCTGTGAATTATACCCCAGCCGTCGCGAGAATGCAAGACAAAAACGGGGGTCTCTCCTGTTTTTTTTGACATCATCCAAGATCGCGACTCCCTGATAAGTCCATTGCGAGCAAGCCTTTGCAGCGAACACCGCCGCGGAGGGCCATCAAGTGACATTTTTCTCGGCTGTGCCAACGACGCCTTGCCCGGCCCACGGTCATCGGCCGGCACCCAAGGCAACGGGTGCGACTCCGCCTGGGCCGCGGATTCCCCGGGATTCGGCGCGCCGCGGGCAATAACCCCTTGTGCGAAACGCCGAAGTCCCATACACTGAGGACGAAGACTGAGCGTCCGGTCGCAAAACGGATTGATGCACTACGTTCGCTCACAGCTTGGACATGACGAATATAGCACAGAGAATCGAACGCGTGGAAGGGACCATCGCGGAAGCCTGTGCCCGCGCCGGGCGGGAACGGGAGGATGTCCGCCTGGTCGTCGTAACCAAATCGGCCGAGATCGAGCAGATCCTGGAGGTCATCCGCCTCGGACACAACCACCTCGGGGAGAACCGCGTACAGCAGTTGAAGAAGGTCGCCTCCCAGACCGCGGAGTTCATTCAGCAATCCGCCGGCGACCCGACCCTCCCCAAGGAGGTTCACTGGCACATGATCGGGCACCTCCAGCGCAACAAGGTGCGTCCGATCCTGTCGGCCATCTCGCTCATCCACTCTGTGGACACCCTGCGTCTGGCAGAGGAGATCAACAGCTCGGCAGCGCGGATGGGCCTGCACCCGCGCGTGCTCCTGCAGGTGAACACGTCGAACGAGCCGCAGAAGTACGGCGTGCCCGTGGGCGCGGCCACCCACCTGGCCGAGCAGATCGAGACGCTCCCCCACCTCAAGCTGATCGGCCTGATGACCATGGCCCCCCTGACTCGCAACAAGGACATCATTCGGGCCTGTTTCCAGCGAGCCCGCGACCTGCACTGCGAGATGCGAGGCGAGAAGATCGTCGGCGATCAGTTCACCGAGCTGAGCATGGGCATGAGTTCGGACTACGAACTCGCCATCGAGGAAGGGGCGACCATCCTCCGCATCGGCTCGGCCATCTTCGCCGGGTAGAAAAACCCTCAAAGTGACTCGCGGTTTGAGACGACATAAAGGGTGCCAAACCGCGTGCAGGGACGTGCGCCGCACCTCCCCGACGCCAGAGAACAGAAGGCGATCATTATGGGGCTCAGAAAAACCGTCGACGACATGACCACACCGGAAGACTTCATCGATGTGGTCTATCTGTCCGATAAACCGCAGATGCCGTCCGAGATCCGACGGCTCTTTCGCCAGAAAAAGTTGACCTGCCAGCTCCAGCCTCTCGATCAGTACAGTCAGATTCGCGCCCGAACCGACCGGATCGGCACCGTTCTCGTGGACGCCGAGGGGATCGACATCTCCCAGGATCAGCGGCTCGGACGCGTCCTCGAAGCCCTCGAACGGGACAACATCGGGATCGTCCTGCTGACCCAGCGGATCAAACGACCCGTCCGGAGCTTCTCGCTCGTATCCTCCGAGACCAGCTTCTCCATGGCCAACAGCGTCGATTCCATCTCCCTGGACGATCTGTGGGCGAGCATCAACGTGAATCTGGCCCACCGCAAGCGCCAGCACTCCGGGATCACGACCAAGGCCCCCGGGCCGACCAGCCTGTCCGAGAGGCTCTGGGACAAGAAGCCCGCGGACCCGGCCGAGGCGCACGCGTCGTTCGTGGACAGCGTGAAGGAGCAGCTCCGCCTGGCGGGCCTGCTCCAGCGGGACTTCCTGCCCGCCCAATTGCCCAACAGCGACGACCTCCAGTGGGCGGTCACCTTCCTGCCGGCGGAGTGGGTGTCCGGCGACATCTACGACGTCGCCCGGATCGACGAGCAGCACATCGGGTTCTACGTCGCCGACGCGGTCGGGCACTCGATGCCCGCCGCTCTGCTGACCATGTTCATCAAGCAGGCGCTGGTCATGCGTCAGACCACGGAGAAGAATTATCGGATCTTCTCGCCCGCGGAGGTCATCAAGAACCTCAACGCGAAGATGGCCGGTCAGAAGCTCTCCGGCTACCAGTTCGCCACCTGCTGCTACTGCCTGCTCAACGTCAAGACGCGACAGCTCACCTTCGCCCGCGCGGGTCATCCCTATCCGATCCTGCTGCGAAAGGGCGAGCCGCCACGACAGCTCGAGGCCCGCGGGTCGCTCCTCGGCATCTTCGAGAGCGCCGAATTCGTCCAGGAGAGCGTCCAGTTGCAGGCCGGCGACAGGCTGCTGCTGTACTCCGACGGCGCCGAACTGCTCGTCGGGCGCCTGCACGACAAAGCGGGCTTCCAGTTCGCCGACGAGTTCCTGACGATGCAGGATCTCCCGATCGGCGAGATCGTGGACCGCCTGACGGAGCAGGCCCGCAGCCGGGACATCGACCCGGCGGAAGTGGACGACCTGACCCTCGTCGGTCTCGAAATCCACTGACCGGGACTCCGCAGGCGCGCCTTCAGGCCGCACGACGCGCCAATCGACGCTTCCTTCAGCTTCGTGAAGCACTCAGACCGCCCCCCTTTCCCCGCGGATCTCCGCCTCCGATCGGGTCGAGGGCACGGTTTTCGCAGAATGACGCGCCCAACTGGAGACTCCTCCCGAGATTGGGTTCGTTTCGCACGATGGATCGTGGAACGTGAAGGGTGAAGCGTCTCGGCTGGAGGCCGCGTCGCTCGTCTCTCGTCTCTCGTCTCCCGTCGTTCGCAGCGACGCCGCAAGTCATCTTCGTAGCACGGGCATCCTGCCCGTGAGGGGGTTCCCCAAACGCGCTCTTTTCGCGTTGGGGGGCCCCAGTAGCATGGGCGTCCCGCCCATGATTTCCGTCCGCCGCATTCGCCGCGGCGCCGCAAGGCGGCATCTTCTCTTCGTTCGTAGTGACGCCGTAAGGCGTTATCTCTGGAAGTTTGAAGTGTGATGTTTGAAGTGGGAAGTCAGAGCCATCGCCCGAAACTCGCCCCTCCGCACCTGCCACTCGGCGCGTCGCGTCGGACGCTCCCCCCGGCACAGGTCTTGCGCCAAACGAACCCAATTCCACCCCTGCTGCGGCCTCCTGACCCGCCGGAAGGCCGTCTTCCAAAAGGGAAGCCTCCCTCGGCCGCGCCACCATGCGCACCTCCCGCTCCCTGCGCAGTTGGGCCATCGTGCGGTACAGGCTGCTCTCGATCCGCCGCTCGTACATCAGCAGCCGGTCCAGGACCCGCGCCCCGCCGAAGTCCTCCACGACCACCTTGCCCAAAGCGGCATCCTCGTCGAGTAGGCCGGCGACGCTCCGATCCCAGTCGCTGCCCTTGATCTGCTTCCACTCCTCGTGTCGGGCCTCCAGCAGCGGTTCCGGCTCGCCATCGTCCAGCGCCGCAAAAGCCGCTGTCTGGAGCCGCTCGGCCCGGCGCAGCCGCCAGGAGAGCCCGACGACCCGCTCGGCCAGCATTTCCTCCACCACTCCGGCCGGCGCCAGTTCCTGGAACATCCCCTCCCGGTAGACCTCAAATTCCTCCGGGTCTTCCCCTTGAATGACCGCCTCCCGCGCCAAGAGCCCATGCTTGAGAGCATTCCGAGACGCTCTCTCCTTGCCTTCCGCCGTACGCGGACCCGTGGACTTCTGCGCATTCGAACGATTCGCCTGGATTTGTGCTGTCGTCGCCATACCGAGCCCTCCGAATCGACGTTTTACGCTTCACGCTTCACAATTCACGCTTCACGGCGTGTCGCCCCAAACGGGGCGATATGTATGGATATTATACCATGGTCTCCAGCAGATTTCCACAACAATACAACCAACACGCAAAGAAAATCTTCATCACAGAGGCTCAGAGGTCACGGAGAAGAGAGAGCAAATGGTCCCTTTCAGAGGGATATACCTCCGGGTTCTCTGTGTCTGTGCAATGCGTCTCTTGCCCGAATCTGTGAAATCTGCGAAATCTGCGGATCAATAAGAGGTCTATGTCCGCCGATTACGCCGATTGACGCCGATTCCGACCATAAGCCCACCATGGCGAGGGCACGAGCGCCCTTGCGTCGCAAAGCCATCTGCCGCCTTCGCGGGGGCAGGCTTTGGCCTCGTTGAACCGCTGCGTGCGTTTATCGCTCTGCTGATGCCGCCGGGGAGGGGGTTGACGTTCGGAGTACCGCCTTCAGGCGGCATATTCAGTCCGATCTCTACTGTCAACGAGGCCCTCCGCCTGGTCCTCCAACTGACCGAACTGGGCTCCAAGAACCGAAAGCCCTCCCGCCAACGCTGAGACTCGCCAGAACGGCCAAGATCCCAGGGAGAGTCATCCTCTCGTCTCCGGAAAACGGTAGTTGACCCCAGTATCCCCCCCGAAATGAGATGCGACGAATCCTGTTACGCTAAGACACTCAGGCTTGTCTTCATGCCATTCGTACCTGACACCTTTAGTTCTCCCAGTATCCACCCTGATTCGCAGTCTGGGGGGTTACGCAGGCTTCTCCACGTTTGCCCAGAACGCCTTGAACGCGTACAAGACGAGGGTTGCAGCGTCAGGGTGAGATTCGTGAAACTTGTCCACGATATCAGCAAAAGCTTCTTCGCCTTTGAGGGTAGCTGGATCTACATCCGATCGCAGGAACATTTGCACAAGGAATAGGAAACAGATGCGGTGATTCAACGCGTCATCTCCAGATCGGAGTTGTCCAGATAGCATCTGATTCAGCAGATCCACGAGCATTGGATTGTGCAGCAACCAATAGCGAGAACTGGAGTCAATGGGCCGACGCCAACGATCCTCGACGCCACCGATGAATTCGGCTACCGGGATGTGCTTCGCTCGGTTGTACTTGAGTGCACGACGGATATTTCTCAGAAAACGGATCATAGCTCCTGCCCAGAGTAAAGGCTCGATTGCCCGAATAGCCGAAGTTGTTCATAAGCACAACCTTTCTGCGGTTTTCGCGCCGAGCGGAAGAACCGGTGGTATGAACGGACGCGACCACCGCCAGAGGGTTGTTCTCTGCACAAATCCACTAACGGACCGCCATTCGTAACTGTCCCGGTATCCATATGGAGATACCGGAGATACCGGGGACAGTCACCTATTTCTGTCCTCCGCTATCCTGTTTCGCTCGACGCTCGGGCCGTTACAACTATCCGCCTCATCGCGGCCTCAGCGGATTCATCCGACAGGCCGGAACCGCCAACCACTTCGTCGCAACTGCATCGAGTATCACGCAATGGGTCGAGCCAAGCAAGAGAAAAGCCGGAAAACCGGCTTTGAAATCCGAAGTTCGAAATTCGAGACAAGTTCAAAGCACGAAGCTCAAGTGACCGAAACGCTGTCGCCCGCCAGGGGCGCGTTTGGGGTTTTGAGCTTCTGACTATTCGTACTTGTTTCGGATTATGCGGTTGTGCGGATGGAACTGCGTGGCCGAAATGGGTATAATCGATCCGTCGTGGGCGGTTGGGAGCGTGTCTTCCTGTCCCTCCCTATCGCCCGGTGTCTTGGCGCCGAGTTGCTGTTCACACCACGCTCTCGTGTCAGGAGGCTGTGATATGCGAGCCGGATGCAGGTTCTGCGGGATTGTTGCGGCGGGTCTTCTTCTCAGCATCGTCTCGACCTCTGGGGCCAAATACAGCGGTGGGACGGGCGAGCCGAACGACCCGTACCAGATCGCGACGGCCGCCGATCTGATCGCCCTTGGCGAGACGCCCGAGGACTACAACAAGCATTTCATCCTGACCGCCGACATCGACCTGGACCCGACCCTGCCCGGCAGCAGGATCTTCCACCAGGCGGTGATCGCTCCGGATACGGATTCCTCCAGGTCGGACTTCCAGGGGATTCCCTTCACCGGCGTTCTGAACGGCAATGGGCATACGATCTCGCATCTGACGATCAAATCGGGCTGGTATTCGGGACTGTTTGGCTTGCTGGGCCCCACGGCCGAGGTCAAGGACCTCGGTGTCGTGGACGTCAACATGACCGATTTGGAGGATTATGCAGGTGGCCTGGCTGGGCGAAATGCCGGCTCTGTTTCAGGCTGTTACTGTAGGGGTTCGGTTAACGGCAGGCATGGCCGGGTGGGCGGCCTGGCGGGAGAGAACTGGGGTTCCATTTCCAATAGCCGGAACATGAGCTCTGTCAACGGATTCGGCCATTACGTTGGAGGCCTGGCGGGGGACAACTCAGGCATCATTTCAGGCAGCTTCAATAGGGGTTCGGTCATCAGCAGAGGCGATCACACGGGTAGAGGCGATTGCATCGGCGGCCTGGCGGGAGCCAGTAGAGGTTTGATCTCGAACTGTCGGAACACCGGATCGATCAGCGGCAAAGGCTGTTATGTCGGTGGTCTCATTGGGTACAACAGTTGTGCTGTGTCCAACAGCTGCAATACCGGGTCGGTGGCTGGCGGCGATGATTCTGTCGGCGGCCTCGCCGGCGGCAACGTTGGCTCAGTCTCCAACTGTTATAGCACAGGGTCGGTGGCTGGCAGCGGCGAGTTTATCGGTGGCCTCGTGGGGGAGAACGAGGGTTCTGTCTCCAAGAGCTTCTGGGACATGACCTCATCGGGCTGCGCGACAAGTGCCGGCGGCACCGGTCTGACCACCGCCCAGATGCAGGATCCCAATACGTTTGGGGCCGCAGGTTGGGATTTCCTGGGTGAACGGGGAAATGGCCTGTGCGAGACCTGGCAGATGCCCGCGGAGAAAGGGTATCCGGAACTGAGCATTTTCATGGGATATCTCCCTCCCTTGCTTGCCGGCGCCGGGACACCCGATGACCCCTACATGGTAGAGACAGCGGAGGGCCTGACTTCCGTAGGATATCGTCCTACGGCCTGTTACCGATTGACATCAGATCTGGATCTGTCCGGCGTAGTCTGGTCCACGGCTATTGTGCCTGGATTCGGAGGAGCCTTCGATGGAGAAGGTCACAAGATCCGGAACATGACCCTCTCCGGCGGCAGATATCTGGGTCTCTTTGGCCTTGTGGTCGGCGGCGCGGACATATCCGGACTTGGGCTTGAGGATGTGGACATCGTGGGCACGGGACGGAGTGTTGGCTCTCTCGTCGGTGCCCTTCGAGGTCACATATCACAGAGCTACAGCACAGGCTCGATCAGAGGCACAGGCTTGGTGGGAGGTCTGGTTGGGGATAACTGGGGGTATGTCTCCGAGAGCTTCAGCAACGCCCACGTCGCCGGCGAGGACGGTTGCGTCGGCGGCTTGGTAGGGGCGAACCTGGGCTCCATCTCAAACAGCTATGCGACCGGCCCTGTGAGCGGCGGAGACCATGTCGGCGGTCTGATCGGATACAGCGAACCGCTGGACGTCTGGGATTGCTACAGCACGGGCCCGGTGAGCGGCACGGGTGACCACGTGGGCGGTCTGGTGGGATGGGCGGACTGGGGTACTGTGTCGCAGTGCTTTTGGGATGTGACCACCTCAGGAAACGCTAGAAGTGCAGGAGGCAAGGGCCTGACCACTGGCCAGATGCAGACGGCCGGCAGGTATCTTCAGGCCGGCTGGGACTTCATGGGCGAGACTGCCAACGGGACGCAGGACATCTGGTGGATCGACGAAGGCAAGGACTATCCAAGACTGTGGTGGGAACAGTAGTAAATCCGAAATCCGAATATCGACCCCGCCAGAGCGGGAACGTCAATCCGAAACAAGCACGAATGGCCGAAATCTCAATGTCCCCAAACGCGCCCCCGGCGGGCGGCAGCGTTTGGAGTTCCGCGTTTACGCGGTCTTCTCGAACCGCCTGAAGGCGGAACTCCGAACAACTCAGAATCCTGAACCGATCCCCCGGCGGGCGACAGCGTTTCGGTCATTTGAGCTTCGTGCTTTGGATTTGTTTCGGATTTCGATATTCGAATTTCGGATTTCCGCGCCCGGCGGCCTGGGACTTCCGCGCGCTTGTTACGCCGGGGCGGCGGCGATGTCCTCGAAGCAGGCCGGGGCGCGTTCCTTCAGGATCGCCAGCATCTTCGTGCAGGCCTTGCGGATCTCCCACTGGGCCTTGGCCGACAGGCGGAGCTTGAAGATGTGACGCCACTCGCGGAAGTCCGCGGAGACCACGATCTCGCTGACGCAGGCGTTGGGCAGGACGAACCGAGCATCCTCCTTTTTCAGGCCGCGGTCGCGCCATTTGCGGTACATCTGCTGGATAGTCTTCATGTCCTGGTGAAAGTCCTCGACGTACTCAGGCGGCATCGTCTCGGGCAGGACATAGGCGAACTGGTCCTCGTTGACGTACCGCTGCGACTGCTGCGAGACCGCCATGAGCCGGTGTCGGACGAGCTGGTGCGTCATCGCACGCGAGCAGTTGCGAATGCGGAACGTCGCGTAGGCGTGCTCCAGGGGCGACTCGTGGCCCACCTTGATCAGACGGCGGATGAAGGCGGCCTCGGAGTTCTCCTCCATCCGGTCGAAGCTCAGATAGCACGTCCTTCCAGCCTGCTCGATCACCTTCTCGGGATCGGGCGTGATCGCGACCAGTTCCACTTCCAATTGAACGTCAGACACATCCTACTCCATGAACTTCTGTAGCATGGGCGTCTCGCCCATGAGTATCAGGGGCATCTTGCCCCTGTATTGCCACGGGCAGGATGCCCGTGGTACTCACGGCCGGGACGGCCGTGCTACGAAACGCCTTACGGCGTCACCACAAACGCGCCTGCCGCTGCCACCCGGACAAGGTCAGACAACACCAATGTCCACCTTCCCCAGGACCGCCAGCGCGGTCGCGACATTGCCGAACGGGGCACTGACCGCGAAGCCTGCGACGTGCGGACGGATCTGCTCGACCAGTTCCTGCGCGATCTCGATGCCCAGGACGCGCCCCTGCTCTTTCGTCGTCGCCCGGCTCATGCGATCCAGCAGACGCGGAGGGACGACGACGCCCGGAACCTCGTTGGCCATGAACTCCGCGTTCTTGAAGCTCGTGAACGGCCAGATCCCCGCGATGATCGGGATATGGCACTCCTGCGTCGCCTCCAGGAAACGCGACAGGCAATCCGGATCGAAGACCGGCTGCGTGATCGCGAATTCCGCGCCGGCCAGGACTTTCTGCTTGAAGCGGTCGATCTCCCGGTCCAGGTCGGCGGCGACCGGATTGGCGCCGACGCCGATGACCAGCGAGGTCGGCGGATCGATCCCGTTGCCGCCGATATCGACGCCGCGATTGAGGTTGCGAGCAACGCCCGTCAAGGCGACGGAGTCCATGTCGAAGACGCCGGTGGCGCTGGGATACTCGCCCAGCTTCGGCGGGTCGCCCGTGATGATCAGCAGGTTGTGCACGCCGATCGCGGAGGCCCCGAGCAGGTCCGACTGCATGCCGATCAGGTTCCGGTCCCGACAGCAGAAGTGCAGGATGGCCTCGATGCCGGCGTCCTGCTGAATCCTCACCGCGGTCACCAGGGGCGACAGGCGAGAGCTCGCCCGCGGACCGTCCGGGATATTGATCGCGTCGACGCCCGCTTCGGCGCACCGGCGGGCCTTGTCGAGGATAGCCGTCACATCGACCCCGCGGGGCGGCGTGATCTCGATCGTCGTGACCGCTTCGCCCGCCGCCAACTTCGCGCCGAACCCCGATCTCTTGACCAGGGGCGTCGGCTCCTTGAGAGCAGGCCCCGCCGTCACGCGGGGTCCCGACCCGACCGAGACCACGACGCCGGTTGCTGCCCTGCTGATCGAGCGGACCGCACGCACGATCTCGCGGATGTGGTCGGGCGTCGTGCCGCAGCAGCCGCCGATGATCCGGGCGCCCTTCTCGAAGAATCGCTTGGCATACTCAGCCATGTACTCGGGGGTGCACATGTAGAGCTGACGTCCCTCGATACTCCGGGGCATCCCAGCGTTCGGCTGCACGACGATCGGCTTGTGGGTCACATGGCGGATCAGCTCCAGGCTGGCCAACATGCCGGAAGGGCCGACCGAGCAGTTCAGACCCACCGCGGTGACCGCCTCCTCCCTCTCGATCTTCGCGATGGCCAGATCGATCCGCTCGCCGTAGATCGTCTCGCTGTTCTCGTTGACCGTCATCTGCGCCAGGATCGGGACCTCCCCCAGCCCGGCGACCGCCCGAATCGCAGTCAGAAGCTCCTCGGTGTTCGAGAAGGTCTCGAGGATCAACAGGTCCGCGCCCCCTTCCACGAGGGCCCTGCCCTGCTCCAGGAACACCTGTTCGGCCGTCTCGGGGGTGATGGGCCCATGCTCCGTCAGCTCGCAGCCCAGCGGCCCGATCGCCCCGGCCACCAGGGTGTCGCCCTTGGCGGCCTCCCTGGCGATGCGAACCCCGGCCCGGTTGATCGCTCCGACTTCGCCCGCCAGGCCAAACTTGGACAGCTTCAGGCGGTTGGCTCCGAAGGTGTTGGTCTCGATGAAATCGGCGCCGGCTTCGACGTAGCCCTCGTGGACGCCCCGGACGAGCTTGGCGTCCGTCAGATTCAGCTCGTCGAAGCACCGATTGAGGAAGACGCCGTGCTGATACAGCATCGTTCCCATGGCCCCGTCGCCGACGAGGACCCGTTGGGCGACTCGTTCTTCAAACGCAGATCGTTTCACGCACTCTATCCCCTGAGCAAGGTATCCATACCGAAACACCCGAAAAATAGCGGCAGTCAGACCCCGATGCAAACAATTTCGGCTCGGTGGAACCCTGCGTTCCCCCCTTCCGGCTCGAAGAGGCCGGGCTTCTCACGCGAATCCTATCGGACCAGGGGGACCAAACACCGCGGGTCGGCACAATCGCTGCGACCGATTCCTCTGTTTTATCAGACGAGACCCGGGGGAAGGTCCCGCCCTTCCCGGCCGGCGCCGAGGCGTCGACAAGGGCCGGTCCCCATGCCGATCCCAGGCGGGTTTCGCCTCCATTTAATGCAGCCTAAGTATTGACTCGATAAAGGTTAATATGGTATACTTAGGCAATACTGGCAAGGGTCCGAGTCTTGTTGTATGCCCCGGCGGCGGCATCGTTAGACTTGTCTCGGAGCTTGTCCCTCTCGCTGTCCAGCCACTGGATGAAGTGTTTCACAGCGGTGTGGGGTGGACTCGGGGGCGAGTGTTCGGTTGTTTAAGGAGCGGTGTGATGAAGAAGGTTTGCGTAGTCCTGTTACTCGTGTCCGGCGTGCTGTTTGCGGGATGCCAGGGCCCGGACAATCTGCAGAGTTTCGGCGAAGCCAAGCCCGCGGCGCCGGCCAGCGGACGCGCCCAGTTCTGGGACAGCAACCTCCGACCCACTCCCACGGTTGTGTCGCAGCCGCGAGCCAAGCAACCGCCGCTGCGACCGGCAGGGCAGGAGCAGATGAACGAGGCGAGTCAGGTCGCAACGGCCCCCATCGAGATGACCGGCGCCGCACCCGCCGCGATGCAGCCGCAGGTCGTGACCGCCTCCGTGGAAGCGGTCCAGCCGAGCTTCTCGGGCCCCCTCGTATCGACGTACGGCCAGAGGGTCCCGGTCGGACGGGACCTCGTGTCGGTCGACGAGCCAGCGGGCAGCAGCCTGTCCATCACCTATCCCCGACCCGACTACGGCATCATCCAGATCGATAAAACCCTGCCGCAGGAGGTTCGACTGAACACTCCGTTTGCCTACAAGATCCAGGTCACCAACCTCACCGAGATGATGCTCACCAAGATCACGATCACCGAGACCATCTCCAAGGACTTCGAATTCAAAGGAGCTGAGCCGACCGCCCGGGCGGAAGGCGACAGTCTCGTGTGGGAAATCGACTCGCTGGGCCCGCGGGCCAGCAAGAGCATCAAGATCTCTGGCATCGCCACCGTGGCCAGACCGCTGGAGCACAGCACGGCCATCACGCACACTGTGGAAGGCAGCGGCGTGATGAAGGTGGTCGAGCCCACGCTGGAACTGGCGAAGAACGCGCCGGCCGAGGCCCTGCTGTGCGAGCCGATCGAGGTCGAGTTCGTGGTCACGAACACCGGCACCGGCGTCGCCCAGAACGTCCAGATCGTCGATACGCTGCCTGCGGGCTTGCAGACGACGGACGGCAAGGGCAAGGTCACTCTGGACGCCGGGACGCTGGCCGCAGGGGAATCCAGGCGGTTCTCGATCAAGCTCCGAGCGACGAAGACCGGCACCTATGTCAACAAGGCGGTGGCCACGTCGGCATCCGGCCTGAAGGCCGAGTCCGAGCCCACGCTGACCAACGTCCGCCAGCCGGTCCTGACTCTCGTCAAGGCCGGTCCGAAGCGTCAGTACCTGGGTCGCTCGATGAGCTACGAGTTGACGGTCACAAACAAGGGCGATGGCCCCGCGCAGAACACGGTAATCGAGGACATCATCCCGCCGGGCGTGACTGCCATCGAGGCGACCGCAGGCGCCCAGTTCTCCGGATCGAAGCTGGTCTGGGAGATCGGCACGCTCGCGCCGAACGCCTCCAAGACCGTGCAGGTCTCGTACACCCCGACGCGGGAAGGAGAGCTGATGGCCACCGCGACGGCGACGGCCTACTGTGCCGAGCCCGTCACGGATTCGAGCAGGACGATCATCACGGGGATTGCCGCCAGCCGGCTTGAGGTCATCGACCAACTCGACCCGGTGGAGGTCAACACGAACAACACGTATATCATCACGGTGACGAACGAGGGAACCGCGGCCGACACGAACGTGCGAATCACCGTCGTGCTGGACGACAAGCTCCAGTACGTCACGTCCGCGGGCGCGACCGCCGGCTCGATCATGGGCAAGACGGTCACCTTCACGCCGCTTCGCGGCCTGGAGCCCAAGAACAAGGCCACGTGGCGCGTCGTGGTCCGCGGCGCCGTCGCAGGCGATGCCCGGTTCAAGGTCACGATGCACACCGACCAGCTCGCGCTGCCGGAAGAGCAGACCATCGCCACGCGGATCTACCGACAGATGGGCAATGGGGATTGATTGAGAGAACTCACGCCGCGGCCCACCGGCCGCGGCGTTTTCATGCGCACTCGCCGCCAGCTTGCTTGTAGTGTGCCCGTAAGGGCATATCTTCTGGTCACGCGCCACGAGGCACGGGTCATGTGAAAATAACGCCTCACGGCATCACTACGAACGGACTGCCTGCGAGCAGGACAAATCCAGATCGGAGGGGCTCCGACGTCCGAGAAATCGCCCCCCCCAGGGGGCATGGGCGTATTTGCACGCGTGGCACAGGGGTTCGCAGAGACCCCGGGTTGTCATTCCCGTACAAGCGGGAATCCACTTCCTGGGACACGTCGCGTGCCAAGGTTCACAGAAACCGCGGATTGTCATTCCCACGCAAGCGGGAATCCACTCACTCGGTCGCGTCCAGTCCCGTGGTTCCTGGATTCCTGCGTGCGCAGGAATGACAGAGTCGTGTCGAGGGTCTTCGCCGGACTCCCGAGGCGCTGTTCCACCACCCGTCGTGTCATTCCCGCGGAAGCGGGAATCCACTCACTCGGTCACGCCCAGTCCCGCGGTCCCTGGATTCCTGCGTCCCCAGGAATGACAGAGTCGCGTCGAGGGTCTTCGCCGGACTCCCGAGGCGCTGTTCCGCCTCGCGGTTGTCATTCCCGCGGAAGCGGGAATCCATTCTCTCGGTCGCGCCTAGTCCCGCGATTCCTGGATTCCTGCTTGGCTTGGCGCGGCCTTCGGCCGCAACCAAAGCGTAGGTTCATCGGGTCTTGGGTCCGTTCGTGTCTCTTGGGGGCGCCGCCCCCATACCCCCGGCATTTGACGCCTTGGGCCAATAGCATGGGAAATCACAGCGGCGGACTTGCCCCTCGACACGCCTGCCCATCATGCTGCTGGCGGAAAGCGAAGAATGCCCGGGGGCCCGGGGACAGCGCCCCCCGTCATACGGTGCGGTCCCGATGCCAGGCAGGCGACGACCGGATCAGGCCAAAATGCTTGCTAAGAAAACAAGATGTCGCGCCATTGCACTGCAGGAACGACAGAGTCGGGACAACGTTTCGTCATCCTGCGAAAGGCGGCAACAACGGTCATGCCCCCTCCACGGGGAGTGAACAATTCTGTTGCAATGCCTATTCCCATCGCTATACTGTCAGCCTGACCCGAGAGTCACCTGAACCTTGTTGGGGCACGAGGTGCACCAACCTTGAGCAACCCGTCCGGATCTCCGGAAAGGATGCGACGATGCCAGAGAAAGACGCCGATGTCCAAAAGATCAAAGAGCTGATCGAGATCATGAAGGCCAATGATCTCGTGGAGGTCGATATTCAGCACGGCGAAGACCGTGTTACGCTGCGGCGTGCCCAGCCGCAGCAGGCAACTATCCATCCGATCATGACCTCGCTGCCGGGAACCGCGGGTCCGATCCTCCTACCGCAAGGCCCGGTGCCGACGGCGGAGCAGCCGCCCGCCGGGGCCGCCAAACAGACGGACCTGCTGATGATCAAGTCCCCCATCGTCGGAACGTTCTACGAGGCCCCCAGTCCGGATTCCGAGCCCTACGTCGAGTCCGGCACCCGTGTGGACCCGCAAACCGTGGTCTGCATCATTGAAGCCATGAAGGTGATGAACGAGATCAAGGCCGAAGTCAGCGGCACGATCGTCGAGCGGGCCGTCAAGAACGGCCAGGCGATCGAATATGGCCAGGTGCTCTTCCGAGTCAGGCCCGACTGAACCGCTCGTGCGGAGTCCTGCGGCGGGCGGGCCCAAGGCGCGTCCCCCAGGCCGTACCACGGGCAGGAGTCCACGTATGGTATCGAGAATCCTGGTCGCTAACCGCGGCGAGATCGCCCTGCGAGTCATTCGCGCCTGCCGGGAGATGGGCATCGCCTCCGTGGCCATCTACTCCGAGGCCGATAAGAATGCCCCCTACCTTCAATTGGCCGATGAATCGATCTGCATCGGGCCGGCCGACTGCAACCAAAGCTATCTGAACATCCCGCGGATCATCAGCGCCGCCGAGATCACCAACGTCGACGCCATTCACCCGGGCTACGGGTTCCTGGCGGAGAACATCAACTTCGCCCAGATCTGCAATGACTGCGGCATCGGCTTTATCGGACCTCCGGTCGAGGCCATGCGTCTGCTCGGGGACAAGGTCGAGGCTCGCAAGGTCGCCAAGAAGGCGAAGGTCCCCATCGTTCCAGGCTCCGAGGGCGTCGTCCCGAACGAAGCGGAGGCGATGAAGATTGCCAACCAGATCGGGTACCCGGTCATCATCAAGGCGGTCGCCGGCGGCGGCGGTCGCGGCATGCGCGTCGTACACAATGACATCAGCCTGCGGGCCGCGTACAACGCCGCACGCACGGAGGCGGAAGCCGCCTTCGGCGAAGGCGCCCTGTACATCGAGAAGTACATCGTCGAGCCGCGACATGTCGAGGTCCAGGTCATGGCCGATCAGGAAGGCAACGCCGTCCACTTCTTCGAGCGGGACTGCTCCATTCAGAGACGTCACCAGAAGATGATCGAGGAGTCGCCCTGCCCGGTGCTCGAGGACCGCGATCGCCAGCGGCTGGCGGATTCCGCCATTCGCCTGATCAAGGAGGCGAAGTACGTCAACGCCGCGACGGTCGAGTTCCTCCTGGACAAGGACAACAAGTTCTACTTCATCGAGGTCAATACCCGCATCCAGGTGGAGCACCCGGTGACCGAGATGGTCACCGGACACGATCTGATCAAATGGCAGATTCGAATCGCCAGCGGCCAGCCGATCAAGCTGCGTCAGAAGAGCATCAAGCACCAGGGGGTGGCGATCGAGTGCCGCATCAACGCGGAGGATCCGTCGAACAACTTCTCGCCATGCCCAGGTACGATCACGCAGTTCGTCGCGCCGGGCGGCTTCGGAGTCCGCGTGGATACGCACACCCATCAGGGCTGGACGGTCTCGCCGAACTATGACTCGCTGATCGCCAAGCTGATCGTCCACCAGAAGACGCGGGCGGAAGCGATCGCCACGATGCGCCGGGCCCTGCAGGAGTTCATCATCCGTCCGATCAAGACGACGATCCCCGCCTGTCTAGAGATCCTCTCGCACAACCTGTTCGTCAAGGGCAAGATCGACACGGGCTTCGTCGAACGGAACCTCTGAGTCAGCCGAGAGGGATTGAAGGTCCGTTGCGGAGTCGCTCCAACACCGCCGGAGAAGAGCTACTTCTCCAGTGCAACCTGGTCCTCGTAGGTTTCCCGTCGGCGGATCACACGGAAGTGGTCGCCTTCGACGAGAACCTCGGGGGCCCTGCCGCGAGCGTTGTAGTTGCTGCTCATGGTGGAGGCGTAAGCGCCCGCCGTGAAGACCGCCAGCAGATCGCCTCGTTTCACGGGCGGAATGGACCGGTCCTTGGCCAGGAAGTCCGCTCCTTCGCAGATCGGCCCGACGATATCGACGACCTCGGCCCCGTCCACGTGCATGTCCTTGCTTCGCTGAGTCGGCACGAAGCGAGCATCAACCTGGGCCGGCCAGATGAAATGGAACGCGCCGTACAGCGAGGGCCGGATCAAATCGTTCATGCCCGCGTCGACGATGACGAACTTCTTGCCGCCGCCCTCCTTGGTGTAGAGGACCCGCGTCAGCAGAATGGCCGCGTTGGCGCTGATGCTCTTGCCGGGTTCGAGGATGAGCTTGAGCCCCTTGCCTCGCAGCAGGGGCACGAGTCCCGCGGCGTATTGCTCCGCAGAGGGGACGGTCTCCGTCTCGTAGTCGGCGCCGTATCCGCCGCCCAGGTCGAGCGCCTCGACCGTATGTCCTTTCTCGCGGAGACGGTCGATGAGCGGGAGGATCTTCTGGACCGCATCGACGAATGGATCGATGGTCTTGCCGCCCGTGCCCAGATGGACATGGACCGCGCACAGATGAACCGCAGAGTTGCCGGCGTACCGGTCGAAGACGGAGACCGCTCGCTCGATGTCCACGCCGAACTTGGTCTGCTTCTTGCCCGTCTCCAGGTACGCATGGCTGCGATAGTCCACGTCGGGGTTGACGCGCAGCGCCGCCTTGATCCGGGTCTTGGGGTCCCCGTGCCGTTCTGCGAGGCGGATGAGATTCTCCAGCTCCTCCTCCGACTCGATATTGAAGTACCCGATGCCGGCCCGGATCGCCTGGACGATCTCGTCGTCGGTCTTGCCGACGCCCGCATAGACGACCTTGGCGGGATCGCCCCCCGCCTGAAGGACGCGATAGAGCTCGCCGCCGCTGACGATATCGAATCCGCTGCCTCGTTCGGCCATCAGCTTCAGAATGTGCAGATTGCCGCAGGCCTTGACCGCGAAACAGATCATCGGATCCAGCTCGCGATACGCCTGTCGTATCTTCGCCAGATGATTCTCGAAGGTGCCCCTGCTGTAGACATAGGCGGGCGTCCCCACCTGGGCTGCAACGCGCTGCACGTCCACGCCCTCGGCGAGGAGCGCACCGTCGCGGTAATGAAACAGATCCATGAACGGACTCTCTCCTAAGATCACACTCCACGATTCCACTCTGCCCACCGGCATTGCAGGACAGTATAGACGAATCCCGCACGATTACAAGGAGCAGGTCGCCTGGGCCGTGATGGCGGGAGAGGCCCCTCCCCCCCTCCGATCCCCCGCCCAAAAAGAAATGGAAGGCACTCCTGCGTATCGGAGAACCTTCCATTTTTCGAAAGCCTGCCGCCGGACGCTCGATCTCTCGGACTGCGTTCGTCGGGGAGCATCCCCGAACGAACCGCCATGGGATTGCCGCCGCGGCGCTAAGAGGGCAGGCTCTGGACTGACGTCGCGAGACTACTTCTTCTTCGCGGTCTTCTTCTTCGCCGTCTTCTTCGCCTTCTTGGCAACCTTCTTCTTCGCGACCTTCTTCTTGGCTACTTTCTTCTTGGCCATTCCGTTTTCTCCTTTTCGATTCAGTGGACCAACGAATAATTGGTTTGTGTATGTACTCTACTGACTAACACTAAAATTCATGCCACGCGCTTGTCAACACGGTTGTCCTGGCGATGTTGACAATTGTTATGTTCTTTATCGTCCAAGGATTTCCGAATCCTTCATAAAATTTTCTTGGACCATGAAGAGAACCTCCATTCGACGTGCCAGGATCATCGTGTCCTGAGGGTTCCAACGCATGTCTTTGCTCCTCGCGTCACGACATCGACGGCGCACATCCGACCGTCAACGAATGCACAGATACAGCGTTTTTCTTCACCATTCGCCGCGACGGTACACGACGTGACGCTCGGTCTTCGCGCCGTCTCGTGACACATCAGCGACGTGCCCCGGAAAATGCAGCGGCGGCTTGACTTTCGCCTTCGAAGAGTGTTCTTATAGTCACGGTCGAGCCCGTCGAATCTCAGTGAATTCGGCCGGGTCTCGGCGACAAAACACACAGGTTGGCTGTTAACAACTGCATGACACAGAGAACCATCGCACTCTTTGGAGGCTCGTTCGATCCGATCCATCTCGGTCATACGAGAGTCGTCGAGGTTGCCGCCGGCCGGATTCGGGCCGAAAGAACGATCTTCATCCCGGCCAAATGCTCTCCCCTGAAGAGCTTCGCTCCGCACGCGAGAGACGAAGATCGGTTGACCATGGTGGCGCTGGCCATCGCGGACAATGATTCCTTCGAGGTCAGCGACTGCGAGCTGGCCCGCGTGTCTCCGAGCTTCACACTGGACACAGTGCGGCTGTTCCGCCGTGAATATGGTCCTGATGTCGCGATTCACTGGCTGCTCGGCGCCGACAGCGTGAAAGACCTCGTCCACTGGTACCGGATCATCGAGCTGCTGGACGAGTGCAATCTCACGACGATGCTGCGAGCGGGCTGCGAGCCGCCGGACTTCGACCAGTTCGAGTCTCAATGGGGCGAGCAACGCATCGCCCAACTCAAACAGAACGTGGTGCAGACCCCGTTGATCGAGATCAGCAGCACGCACGTGCGAAAGAGACTGGCGGCAGGCGAGGACGTGAGCGGAATGCTACATCCGGATGTGATCGAGTACATCCGCGAGCACAACCTCTACCGGTAGTCACGACCTCCTGCGAACCTGGCGGGTCAGCCAGTCATACCAGTTCTGCATGCCTTCGCCCGTCCTGGCCGAGACCGGGAAGATCTCGATGGCCTGATTGAGCTTCCTCGCATCGCGGCGGACGCGGTCGAGATCGAAATCGACGAATCCCCCCTTCAGCATGTCGATCTTGTTCACCAGCAGGACCTTCGACTTCGCGAAAATCCCGGGATACTTCACCGGTTTATCATCGCCCTCCGCAACCGACAGCACAACAATCTTCCCATCTTCGCCGAGTTCAAAGGCCGAGGGGCACACGAGATTGCCGACATTCTCAATGAAGACGATATCGAGACTCTCGACGGGCAGCTTCTCCAGCGCCCGATTCACCTGTGACGCGGAGAGATGACACGCTCCATCCGTGTTGATCTGGATGGCTGGCGCCTTCGTGGCGCGAATCCTCTCGGCGTCGATGTCCGTCTGCAAGTCGCCCTCGATCACGCCGATGTGAAGCGTCTGTATCAAGTCGGTGATCGTGCGCACCAGCAGGGTCGTCTTGCCCGAGCCGGGCGAAGAGATCAGGTTGAAGCACGGTTTGCCATACCGGTCCAGAAGCTGGCGGTTCTTCAACGCATACGTCTCATTGGCGCTCAGGATCTTCCTGCCGACGTCAACCTTCTCCATCTTCTGCTCCTTCGAACTCGATTTCTTCCAGGACCAGCGGCGCATCGGGCAGCAATTCGAAGTTGCCGCCTTCACAGCTCGGGCACCGAGTGTTGGATACGTCGAGGGCAAACACATTGCCGCACGTCTTGCATCGAGCCTGCAAGGGCTTGTGCTCGATTCGCAGCGTCATCCCATCGCACAACGTGCCTTTCGCAACGGCCTCGAAGGCGAACGTGAACACTTCATCATTGATCTTGTTCAGCTCGCCGCAACTCATCCTCGCGCGGACAGGCCTGCCGCCGCGTGTCTCGGCCTCCCGCAAGATCGCTTCGATCAGGCTCTGCGCTACGGTGGCCTCGTGCATCAGCAAATCCTCGGCAGCTCTCGTCCATAGGGCATCTGCACGATCCGACGCCCTCCGATCTTCGTTTGCAGCTCGACCAAAGGGGCATCCCGCGTCTCGACGACCTCGCCGATGATCCTCGCGTTCCGTCCCAGCCCATGGCTCTTGCACATGCGCAGGCACTCGTGAGCCGCATCGGGCGACACGACCGCGACGAACTTGCCCTCGTTCGCGGAGTTCAGCACGTCGAATCCAAGCATATCCGCGGCCGCCTGCACCTCCGGCCGCACGGGGATTTCCTGCTCGTTGATCTCCACGCTCAGGCGACTGGCCTCGACGATCTCGTTGAGGGTCGCCGCCAGACCGCCGCGGGTCGGGTCCCGCATGAACCGGATGCCCGGCACTTCCTCGAACAGGCCGCACGTCAGTTCCGCGAGCCCCGCGCAGTCGCTTTCCAACTGCGATTCGAAGCGGATGCCCTCCCGCTGCGAGATGATGGTCATGCCGTGATCGCCGATCGTGCCGCTGACGAGGATCTTGTCTCCCGCCCGGATCTTGCCCAAACCAGGCTCCACGTTCGCCAGCTTGACGCCGATGCCCGCCGTGTTGATGAAGATCCCATCGGCCGAGCCCCGCTCGACCGTCTTCGTATCGCCCGTCACGACGCTCACGTGGTTGCCGCGGGCGGCATCGCTGACGCTCTGGAGGATGCGATCCAGCGTCGCCAGCTCGAACCCCTCTTCCACGATCAGCGCCAGAGAGAGCACCAGCGGTCTCGATCCGGACACCGCCAGATCGTTCACCGTTCCGCAGACCGCGAGCTTGCCGATGTCGCCCCCTGGAAAGAACAGCGGCTTGACCACGTAACTGTCTGTCGTGAAACAGATCGCACTGGAGGGCAGCGTCAGAGCCGCGGAGTCGCCCAGTTCCGAGAGCGCATCGTTGGAGAATCTCGGCACGATGTGCTCGCGGATAAGCCGGCTGGTGAGCTGGCCTCCTCCGCCGTGGGCGAGCAGGATTCTCTCGGGTTCTACTGTCATCTGTCGCGTCCTCTCGGCCGCCCATACTTGAACCACGCCGCACAGGTCCCTTCCGAGCTGACCATGCACGGCCCCACGGGCTTCTGCGGCGTGCAGTGCGTCCCGAACAGAGAGCACTCGGCCGGCTCGATCAGGCCGCACAGGACCTCGCCGCACCGGCAGCCGGGATTCTCCCTGCCCGGCCCGTCCTCCAGACCGAATCGCTCGAGGGCGTCGAATCGCCTGTATGGCTCCCGCAGAGCCAGCGTGCTCTTCGCGATTCTTCCGAGACCTCTCCAATAGCCGTCCGCGGGCTCGAAGCACTCGTCGATGATCCGCTGGGCCGCGACGTTTCCCGTCTCGGTCACGACCGCGCCGTAGAGCGATTTCAGCTCCGCCGTGCCGACCGCGAGCTGGCGGCAGATTTCCGCGAGGGCCTCGACGATCTGCACAGGCTCGAAGCCTGCCACCACGCAGGGACGATGGTAGTCCGCCACGATCTGGGCGAAGGCCCCCGAACCGATGATAACGCTGACGTGGCCGGGACAGAGGAACGCGTCGATCCGGTCGTTCATCCCGCCCAGCAGCACCCGCATGGCGGGAAGGACCAGCTTGTGCCCGCAGAGGACACAGAAGTTCTCGATTCCCTCGGCCGCAGCTTCTTTGACAACCACCGCGGTCGCAGGCGACGTGGTCTCGAAGCCGACCGCGATGAACACGACCGTCTTGTCGGGTCTCTCTCTCGCCAATTGCAGCGCGTCTTCACTGCTGAGAACGACGCGGATGTTGCCCGTCGATCCGCGGGTCTCCAGGGAACCGTCGCTGCAGGGCACGCGGATCATGTCGCCGTAGGTGGCAATCAGGCAGTCATCGCGATCTGCCAGGTGCATCACCGCGTCGATGTAGCCCTGATCGGTCACGCAGACGGGACACCCCGGCCCCGAGAGCAGCTTGACCTTCTGGGGCAGGATCGACCGAATCCCGCTGCGAAAGATCGAGACGGTGTGCGTCCCGCAGACCTCCATGATCGTGATGGGCCGCTCCAGCCTCCGGCAGGAATCCTCGATGATTTGTTGTGCGTGGGCGATCCTGTCCAACATGCTCGCTATCCGGAAACCCTGTTCTGCGTGCTCTCGAAGGCGTCAATCTCGGCGAACAGCTCCCAGGTCTTCTTCGCTTCCTCCTCATCCACGAGCGAGATGGCAAAACCCGCGTGCACCAACACGACGTCTCCGAGCTTGACCCCAGGCAGCAGCGTGGTCTTGGCCTTCCACCGATTGCCCATCGCATCCACGACCGCCCGGTCCTGGTCCAGTTCAATGATCCGCGCCGGTATGGCTAAGCACATCGTTCTTCGCTCTCACGTTGCCGTCAAGACTGCGGTTTCTGTTCACCACCCCGCGAAATAGGAGCGGACGACCAAGACGCGAGTCATTCTACGGGGGCGAGGGACCCAGGTCAAGCTCGCCCGACCAAGGCAACCGCACGTTCCCTTGTGAAGCGTCTCTATGATACGGATTCGGATCGATACTTGCGAGACTTCTGTCATCCTGAACGAAGCGCAGCGTAGATGAACATGGTGCGTGATACGCACCCTACGTGCTGCGGGCCATGCGTGATTCCTTGTAGGGTGCGTACCACGCACCGTTCAGGCGGAGAAACGTGACGACATCGTGAGTATTGCGGCTATGCACAGCGCGAGGAACGTTCGCCTGTTTGGTTCCGTTGTGCGAGGCGAGGATGGGCCGGACAGCGATGTGGATCTCTTGGTCGATGCGGGACCGACAACAAGCTCCTGGTTTCCCGCGGGGCTCATCCTGGACCTGGAGCAGATCCTCGGCAGGCCTGTGGAGATCGTGACGGAAAAGGGACTCAATCCCCTGATCAAACAACGCGTCCTTCAGGAAGCCATTCCCCTATGAAGGATAACCGGGTCTATCCGGTTTCTTATGTACTCTGGGGAGCGTGCGCACCCCATAACCGGGGACGCCGTCCCCGGACCCCTGGCATTTCACGCTTTACGCCAGCAGCACGCCATGTCAGCGAGGCGATGCCGCCATGCTGACGGCATCGCCCGTGCCACTGGACTGCTGTGGCGCTCGGGGTGCTTGCCAGCAGAACCCTATCCTCCACAGCAGCACCTTCCAGACTACCCACAACACTGGGCATCGACAAAGGGTGAACCTGACTCTCTCATCATCATGCTATTGGCCCAAAGCGTCAAATGCCGGGGGTTTGGGGGCCGAGCCCCCAAGAGAAAGAGGACAAGCTGTCATGGAAATCTGGCAGAAGGCGGAATACACGCAACGTGCGTGTCACACTTCGCGGCGCAGCCGGTCGGCTGCAATCGCGGCCTGGCCGAGCGCCAGGCCGCCGTCGTTGGTGGGGACTTCGCGATTGAGCAGCACCTTGAACCCTTCCCGGTTTAGGCGCGTGGCGAGCTGGGCCGTCAGGATACGATTGCAGAACGCCCCGCCGCTCAGCGCTGCCACCTCCAGGCCGGTGCTCTCCCTCGCTGCCTTCGCCATTGCCAATAGGGCCTCCGTGAGCGTGTTGTGGAACTTGGCAGAGACAATCGATGGGGTCTTCCCGCTTCTGACATCCTCCAGCACTCCCATCATCATCCTGCGCAGGTCCAGTTGGCGCGGCTCGCCGGCGTTGGAACGCAGATCGAACTCGTAGCGGTCGTCGATCCCCGGCTGGGCCAGCGATTCAAGGGCCATTGGGAGTTGGGCGTCGAAGTGGTTGTAGCTGCCCAAGCCGAGCATCGCGGCGACCGCGTCGAAGACCCTGCCCAGGCTCGATGTGTTCACGGTATTCAGTCGCTTGTCGATCTGCTCGTCGACCAATCTGAGCTTGGCGGCGTCCGGCTCGATCCGATCCAGCAGCCACGCAAAGTCGGGGAGATGGAAATCGGCTCCATACGCCTGTTTCAAGAGCCCCAGGAGAGGTCGAACCGCCTCCTTGCTGGCCTTGTCGCCCCCTGCCAGTGGATAGTACGCCAGGTGAGCGAATCGCGTGAACTCGGTCAACGATGCGATCAGGCACTCGCAACCCCAGATCGCGCCGTCGGTGCCGTAGCCCGTCCCGTCGCAGACGATGCCGATCACCGGTCCCGCGACCTTGTGTTCCGCCAGGACGGAAGCGACGTGGGCCCAATGATGCTGCACCTGAATCACCCGGACGCCCTGCTGTGATCTGGCGTACTGCGTCGAGAGATAGCCGGGGTGCAGATCGCACACGACGACGCTCGGCTTGACCTCGAACAGCCCGGCCAAGTGCTTGACCGAGCCCGCGCAATGGTGATAGACCTCCGCGTCTTCCAGATCGCCGATGTGCTCGCTGAGAACGAGCTGGTTGTTCTTCACAAGGCAGAACGTGTTCTTCAGGTCGGCGCCGGCCGCGAGAATCTCCTGCGGCGAATCCGCCTCCACGAGAATCGGCGTCGGCACATACCCTCTCGCTCGACGCAGCACGGCCGGCCGACCGCCGACAAAGTACACGATGGAGTCGTCCACCTGTCGGTAGATCTCGCGGTCGTGCATGAGAAACGCGTCCGCAACATCGCCCAGTCGCTCCAAGGCCAGCTCGTTCTTGCAGATCAGCGGCTCATCGGAGAGGTTCGCACTGGTCATCACGAGGACATCCAGTCCCTCCGCGAACAGCAGATGGTGCAACGGCGTGTAGCACAGCATGAATCCGAAGGAATCGACGCCTTGGGCCACCGCGGGCGCGAGGGTCGCACCCGCCCTCCTCGGCAGCAAGACGATAGGACTCTCGGGACTTTCCAGGATCCGCTCGGCCGCGAGGTCCACAGCCGCGTGCTTGCGTATCTCGTCAACGCAGCGAGCCATCATGGCGAAGGGCTTGTGATCCCGCCGTTTGCGCCGCCGCAGTTCGCGGACCGCATCGTCGTTGAACGCGTCGCAGGCCAAGTGGAAACCGCCGAGCCCTTTGATCGCGACGATCCTCCCCGCTCGCAGCAGTCTGGCCGTCTCGGCGATGGCATCGTCGTTGCCGGCCCGCAACGTGTTGCCCGAGCGGTCGGCCAGCCAGACCTTGGGCCCGCACGCGGGACAAGCAACAGGCTGGGCATGAAAGCGACGATCCGTCACATCGCGATACTGACCAGCGCACGGCTCGCACATCGGGAAGACGGACATCGTCGTGTTGGGCCGGTCGTAGGGAATCGTCCGGACAATCGAATACCGCGGCCCGCAATTCGTGCAGTTGATGAAGGGATAGCGGTAGCGGAAGTCCCCGCGGTCGGCGAGTTCCCTCAGGCAATCGGCACACACAGCGACATCGGCAGAGACCTCGGAGAGCACGCGACCCTCTGCGAGGCTGCCGCGTATGGCGAATCCCGTCTCGCCTTCGACCGTCGGCAAGCCCGCGACCTCGCACGACTCGATCCTCGCTAGCGGCGGCTTATCGGAGGATTGCAGCCTCCTGAGGAACTCGTCGATCCACGGTCCAGGACCCTGGAGTTCCATCGTGACCCCGCGCGCGTCGTTCAGAACGAAACCGCTCAAGCCAAGGGACGCGGCAAGTCTGTGCACCGTCGGCCGGAACCCCACACCCTGGACGCGACCCGTCATCAGGATTCGTCTTCGCTCCATCACGCTCCCTATCCGAAACCGCCGCCCTGCCCTGGGATCGGGATTGCCGAGCCGAAGCCACCGGCGCTGTTCCTCCGCAGACCCATCATCGCGAAGACCCGGTAGAGCGTCGAGCGGAAGCGCGAGGGCTGCTGAATCTCCGCGGGGCGCGCCGGAGAATCCACGTCGGCATCCTGACGGAGGATCGCGATCCCCGCCTGCTTCCAGCGAAGCAGGACGTGAGACAAATCGTCCGCCAGCGGACCCATCTCGTCCTGCACGACGACCGCCTGCGTGATCCCTCGCGACTTCAGGAACCCGGCGGAAGGGAAATCCTGCGGAAAGACCATCCACCGATTGTCATACATGCCCGGCGATGGCTTGTTCCCTCCGCGGAGCCGGCGAGAATCGAGCAGGAAGGCCGGCGGCGTTTCCCCTACGATCGTGTTTCGCACGTGTTCCGCAAGCGGCATCGACAACATCCGCACGAGCACGGCGACATGGGGCAGAACGCACTTCTCCGGCGACATGCTCTGACGTCTTCCCGACGTCGTGTTGTACAGAGGGACCGGCCGATAGCCGGCTTTGGCCAGATCGAATCCCGCCAGCAGAGATCGCGAGCCCGGCAGATCCACGACGACCGCGGTGTCGCGCCTCGCTTCGATTCGGCACCGCAGGCCGGGCTCCTCCGGCGTCGGAACGAACCCGGCGTCGTTCGCAAAATCGTCGATCTCGGCGAACAACACCGGCTTGACCCACGGTGACCACTCATCGAACGCCGGCGCCCAGACCTCGTAAAGCTCTTCTCCCGTCATCGACATTCCCCTAATGCAGCGACTTCAGTCCTGCGATCCTTTGCGACCCGCTCGGCGACAAGAATCGGGATATCCTGTGCCCGACTGTCGATCAGCGGCACGCGGGACGCCCGCCCGTAGAGTCCACACGCCTTGCCGTCAATCACGAACACGCCGATGCAGGGATAGAGGTGCTCGCCCCCGCCGTCGGCCGGAATCGCGGCAAATCGCCTCTGCGCAGCCCAGAACCTGTGATGTCTCCTCGCGTTCCTGGCAATCTCTCGCCACTCCTTGTCGACCGTCACGCCGTGGATGCCAATCCACTCGCCGACGCGTCCGAGCGCGGGCTTGAGTACCCATTCCTCGCTGTTTCGCCAATCGACCTCGCGAGGGTCGTGCGTCTGTGGCAGCAGCGCCCGCCAAGTCGGCAGAGCCGTCCGAAGCTGGTCCCAAACGAGAGGGAACCGCTTGGTCTGTGGGATCAGCGCGTAGGCGGGATTACTCTGCGGCGTGAGACCGCCGTGAAAGAACCGCTGCCACGTGTGCCTTCGCGGAATGCTGGGCAGCCACTCGGCCGGGAAGAACCGCACGATCCCGTCGAAAGCCCGCCCGCCGCCGGCCGGCGATGCGATTCCCCCGCTCCAGAACAGGTCCGCAGGACTGGCCAGGACCAGCTCCAGCCCTTCGCTTGCGAACCTCTCGGCCAGGAACACCATCACCTGTCGGTCGTCCGTGTAGGCGGTCGCGTGCACGAGGGCGATCCTAGCGCCCCGGCCCAGCGACGAAAGAACCGCCTTGGCATACTGCTCGCGCACATCGGGCGCGGCGCTCGTTCCCGAGTAGCATCCTCTCGCCAGTTCGGCGAAAGCAGACGACTCGATGAACCCGCCCGGCACATCCGCATTCGCCTCCGAGATCTGCCAGCCGTCCTCGGTGAAATGGAAGTCGAACCGCATGACCCTGGCCATGGCCCTGGACGGGACCTTGCGAGTGGTGCGAGTGCAGGCTTTGCACAGCCGACGGCCAAGACCGAGCATCTTGCACAAGTCGGGTCGGTCCAGGATCTCGTCTTCCGCAGCCAGCGCCTCCGCGTACAGTTGCTCCGATTGGCGGCGCAACTGGTCCCAGGCATCCGCGTCGAGGATCAGACAGCGCCGTCCGATCGACGCGACGTCCTCGAACTGGCTGTCCCACTTGTGATGGTCGAAGATCAGGCTCAGGCGGATCTCGCGGAACTGAGCGTCGGGGATCGGGTCCGGAATGGTCCAGGGCGGCTTCACGGCTGCCCCTGCCAGACGAAGACATAGAGACAGGCGACGGTCAAGTAGACCGCCGCGACGAACAGTCCGCCCAGGCCGCCGCGATCAGGGGCGTCCGAGTCCGACAGGCCCAGCCGCTCGACAAAGACCGCCAGGACCGTCAGGGGCAGGACAGGCCAACCGACCGCTGCGAAGTCCTGGACAGTGGCCCCTGCGGATACCCAGTCGCCCGCCACAGCCCGGCCGAGGACCATGCCGGTCGCAGCCAGGAAACCGCCCAGGCGAAAACCCGCGCCGCCGGACCGCTCGACGGTGATTGACTCGCTGACCGCTGTGAGGCACTCGACCACCGCCCACAGTCCGAAAAACGCGAGCGTGGACAGTCCGGCACTGAATACGACGACCCACCATCCGGGTCCGTTGCCGATATTGGCCCCGGCGAACGAGAACGTGATTCCAGCCAGCGCCCCCGCCGTCGCGGAGGCCGCCGCGAGGTTCTGACGCTCGATCACATCGTCTCGCGGGCTGATGCCGAGAAGACCCAGCCAGTGCGTGCAGAAACCCACCCATGCGGCGCCCATCGCCACGTAGAACGTCAGATAGGTGCCGCTCTCGCGCACGTCGTCGGCCGCCCACCAACGCAGGACCAGAAAGAGCATCGCGAGGCAGGCAATTGGGCTGGCGACGAAGACCGACCGGCCCGCGTTGCGAATCGCCGGCATCCGGACCCGCAGGACGGCGTACCAACGGAGCCAGGCGAACGCCGCTACGCCTATCGAGACCATCAAGGCCATGACCTCATCGCCAGACATGATTGCCCTCTACACCCGCTCGAACGGAATTGTGAAGACCGGCACAACCCGCAAACCGGGGTCTTGAACACGCCGAACCGCCCGGTTCTCCCCGGGCGACGATTTCTTCTCGGAAATGATACTTCCTGCCGACAGAAAATAGGAAGAAAAATTGCTTGCCTGATTCCAACTCCGTGTGGTAACATGACAATAGTCAGTCGGCGGCGTCGTTGCCGTGGTGTCTTCGTACAGCCGACGACGGCAGAACAACGGGGCCATAGCTCAGTTGGGAGAGCGCTTGCATGGCATGCAAGAGGTCGTGAGTTCGAATCTCATTGGCTCCATTCTTCGCGAGTGCCTGATTCGCAATGACCTGCGATCGGTCAAGCACTTGTCACCCCACTTGGATTGTCTTTCGTCAACAGGGCGGCATCCGCGCGCTCGCAGTGTGCCCGGGCAGGGCACAAGCGCGACCGGCCCCAGACAAGTCGTGCGGCTCCCCTCGTCTGCGCGGGGGGAGCCTGGCCCTGCGAACGGACACGTCGCAATGTCACCTGGAACAGGATGGCGGCGATCGCGGTCTAGACACCCGAGGAGGGAGGAGTGTGGCCCAGTGGGTCCTCACTTCCCATACGCATACCAGACCGGGCCTTCATACGTCCATATATGCGAGACTTCGGCGATGAGCTTGTCTTTCTCGACGGGGTCAATCGTGTAGAAGTGCGTCGCCAGTGAATCGGACCAGAACCGACAGACCGCCTGGGCATCGGCCGGGTGCCCCTCCAGCGGATAGGCGTACCATGCGATTCCCTGGTCCTGCCATACGCCGGGGCCCTTCGTGAGGGCCGCATCCCTCTCCGACGGATCGATCGTATAGAAGTTGGTCTGCATGGACGGCGACCACAGCCGATAGACCGGCAGCGTGCCCTCGGGGTGTCGCTCCTCGCTGTATGCGTAGAAGACAGCGCCTTCCTCCACCCATTCCCCCGGGTGCCGCAAGACCCATCCATCCCTTTCCCGCTTGTCGATCGTATATCGATGCCTCTGCGTCAGCGGCGACCAGAACCGGCAGACCGCCAGCAGTTCGGGACCGCCGACCCCGAGGAAACGATAGACCGCGCCGTCAGGGAACTCCGCGACCGGCTCGAGCCGCCACCGCGAGGCCAGCTCACGCAGGTCGTACAGGTAGGGCCAGCACAGGTTGTGCGACCAGACGACGTAGTTCGTCGGCGACGACGTCATCTCTCGCGAGAAGTCCGCGATATCCATATAGTGGTGCGGCGTGATCTTCGCGCGGGTCTCGGTCAACAGGTAGAGTGCGTCCGGGACGTTGCTGTAGACCGGACCATCCAACGGATTTACGCGGAGCCAACGGAACAGCTCGGACTGTGCCCAGACCTTGTTGTGGTACCCCTCTACCCCGTTCCGCATGGCGCGCCGGATCGTTCTGGACGCATGGCGATAGGGATGGAGCAGCCAGAGGGCCATCAGCACCAGGCACAACGCGGGGAACCACGGCCGCCCGCCAGACCATTTGCCGAGCAGGCGAAACAGATCTTCCATGCCGACGAAAACGAGCAGCATCACGAACACGTAGACCGGCGCCGCGTGGCGAGGTTCCGGATTCCACAGCAGCCCGGCGCCGGAACAGGCGATGAAGACCGTGTAGACCAGCACGAAGAGCCCTGCCGACCAGAGCAGCACCGCCTTGCGATCCCGCCGTTCGTCGCGCTTCCAGCGGAAGAGGACGACCGCCGCCGCGCTGAGCAGCAGCATCGACCCCACAACCGCGGCGCCGGCAACACCCGACGGGATCTTCGACGAGAACCAAATCGCCATCAAGTCCAGGATGCCGACCAGCGGACGCACCATCTCGCCGATGGACCGCCAGTCGAGGTGGTGGAAACCGGTGGGTTGCCGCGCCAACAGTTGATTTCGCAGAAACCACAGCGCCAGGGGCAGGCTCGAGAGCAGGCAGAAGACCACGGCCCGTTTGAGCCTTTGCCCGAGGGAGGCCGCCGGCACGACGATCGCGATCGCGACGGCGCCGGCCGCGATCACGGTGATGCCCGCGTATCGCTGGAGACAGGCGAGGGCCGCGAGGGCACAGAGCGCCAGAAGCGTGGTCCAGTTCTGCGTCCGGGCGAATCGCGCCAGGCACAGCACGAACAAGACGACCAGCAGAGTAAACACCGGCTCCGACCAGGCCATGCTCGAGATCGCCAGCAGCGAAGCCGAGAGCAGGACGGACAACGTGCCCAGCACAGCGGTGGCTCTGGACGCCGTGCACTGGGCGAACAGGTGGCCCGCAAAGAACACGATCCCGCCGAAGGCCAGCGCGTTCAGCCATCTGGCCGCGACGATCGGCCCGACGCCCGCAAGGCCGGGAATCGCCAGCAGCGTGGGAAGCAAGGGCGGCCAATGCGTGCAAACCGTGCCGTCGAAGTGATGGTATCCCTGTCCGGCCAGCAGACTGCGGGCCGCCGCTACGTAGTTGGCCGAATCCGGAGACAAACCGACGCCGTACCGCTGTGTGCACAGCAGCACGAGAACGACTCCAACAAGGCCCAGCGAGGCCGAGACGATCCACATCCCCACTTTGGATTCACGACTATCGGCCATGCCCCATTGCATGTCGGACCTCTGCACAAGATTCCACCCGGCCAGCAGACGGATCGATCCCCTCCGCCATTCACGCGGCCCGGAAGGTACCCGGTCCGCTCTCCGCTGTCAAGCCGGGGATCTCAGCCGGGCTGGGGCAAGGGTGCAGGATCGTGCGTGCATGTACGCGATCGGGTCTTGGGACCGTAGATTGTCATTCCCGCGGAGGCGTTCATGGGCCTTGGATCCACCCGAAGAGGATGAGAACCACCTTGCGGCGTTTGTAGTACGCCGTCCACGTTAATTCGGTGGGCAGCCTGTCGGTGTATGGCCTGTTCGGAGTTCCGCGTTTACGCGGTCTTCACCCGCCTGAAGGCGGAACTCCAAACGGTATCCGCGACGTTTGCCCACCCTACGTGCCGACGCCGTGTTTTCAGAGGAGGGCGTACCTCCATGGCCCGATGGATGGTCGTGGAATGGCTCGCGGCGCGAGGAATCAGGGCGAGTTGCCCGGCATGTCGAGCGTTCGGAAGGAGCCGACGATCCTCATCTCGGCGTGGTGGATGCCCTGCTGCTTTCCAAAGCCGTAGGAGAAGGGCCAGGTCTCTGCCGGCGCAATGTTCTGATAGGAAGCGGGACAGAAGTTCCCCACGGCGACCGCGCGACCATTGTCGTCCCGAAGCACCGCCTGCAATTCGACGCCGCGGGCGGCCGCACCGATGTTCCGGACTTCGCCAATGACCGAGATATTGCCGTACGTGTCGCGGAGGGCGCGGAAGTAGAGCACCGCGAACCCATGCCCCTGAAGGCAAGGGCGCAAGGTCCCCGCCGACTGGGTCGACGCGCTGGAGGAGTTGCCCGCCTGCGACGGAGCCGCACAACCGCAGGAGAGAACCGGAAGAATCGCCAACAGCAGAATGGCAATGGTCCTGCCCATCATTCTTTCCAAAACCCACCCCCCTATCTACCCTATATTATGCGATCTAACTCCATGTTTGTCAAGGTCTTATTGCCAAGTTGATCTACGCCCAATAAAAAGGCCTTGCGGGACTGCCAAATCCGCAAGCCCAAAATAAAAACCCTTGATTGACGCGTCTGCGGTTTGTACAATCGAGGCTGACGTCGGGTACGAACGGCATCACACACGGACGATTTTGAACGGAACAGTCTGGCCTTGCAGCGCGTCCTATAGAACGATTAACCGCCTAACGAACTGAATCCGAACGAAGAGTGCGGGTTTGCAGACACTTGGCAGTATAGGAGGAACATCGAACATGAGGTCGAAAGGGTTCACACTGATCGAGTTGTTGGTCGTGATCGCGGTCATTGCGATCCTGATGGCGATCCTGATGCCGGCACTCCAGAGGGCCAGGGAGCAAGGCCAGCGGGCCGTGTGTCTGGCGACTCTCAAGCAATTGACGCTCGCCTGGGTCATGTACTACGATGAGAACGACGGCAAGCTCGTCAACGCCGAAACGGGAAACATGCCGGGCACCGGCCACGCCAACGAGCTCTATTGGGTCGGCAAATGCTGGAGCGACACGTACGGCACTAAAGGAGGGGCTCGCCAGACTCGTGCATTCCAGACCGCGGGCATCCGGGCGGGAATTTTCTGGCAAGGCGGCTATGTCAAGGAGCTCGGCGCCTACGCCTGCCCGACCGGCCTGCGTGATGAGTTGCTCACCTACAACCCATTCGACGGCGTCAATGGGCTTCCGAGAGCCGGGACCTTCAGCGGGAATACCGGTACGAGGGGTCCCAACGGCAAGAAACTCTGGTGTAAGAGGCAGACCGAGATTGCGAACCCCTCCGAGAGGCTCGTCTTCATCGATGAAGGTTGGGCTACGCCCGACAGCTTCGCCACACATTGGCAGAGCACTTGGCAGTGGTGGGATCAGCCTGTGACCCGCCATGGCGACGGCACGAACGTCTCGTACGCGGACGGACGTTCCGAGTACCGCAAGTGGAGGGGTGCCGCAGCGGTCAAGTGGGGCAAAGAGCACGTGGGCTGGATGGCCAGCGGTTGCACCCCAGTAACCGACGAGGACTGGGATGACCTGCGATTCGTCCACAGTGGCTGCTGGGGCCAGACGAACCCTGCCTTCCCGGTGCAGTAGTCTCTCGCAGGCACAAGACAGAACATGAAAGAGGCGGACATCGTGTCCGCCTCTTTTTTTTGTATCTCGCACAGAGAATCCGCAGACGACTTCGATGGGAGCACAGAGCGGTTATAGGGGCTAAGACAGGCAGTCTGCTCTGTCGTGGAAATCGCGTCGTTTCCTGCTCACGTGATTCACGGCCAACCGAAGGGGTAAGCGAACCTTCCGCAGCGGGTGTTTCTTGCCCAGGCTCGGGGGCCCAGCCGGCAGAGTCTCCTGATTGAGGAAAAACCCTCAAGAAAATCGACGGGGCCTGCCGATGGCTTCAGTATGACAAGTGAATAGGTGGCTCAAAGCTGAGGCCAGCAAGGTCTCCTTAGCCTGAACCTGGGTCGTCCACCTTGAGCTTCGGGAACATGTCAGATCGTAATCCGGACGGCGCACAGGAAGCGGCTAGGGACTAAAGGAAAAGAGCCACGACTTTTTTGGGCCGTGCCCCTGTGAAGTAGCAGACGAGTATTATAACGGATTACTGACCAAACTGAATACTCTCGTACTGCCGTCGCAGGGGCTTTTTTCTGCGCTCGCAGCAGGCCCGCTCGCCACTGGCTCGACGGATTCCCCCTGGTTCAAGACCGATGGTCCCGGGTCAACCGCAAAGTCGTTTCAGAAGGCTGCCGGGCACGTCATTGCGAGCGAAGCGAAGCAATCTCCCATGCCGGGAATTGAGATTGCTTCGTCGCGATGCTCCTCGCAATGACATGCGTGAGATTCGTTCAGCGACTTCGCGTTCGCCCTGGCGATTGTCCGTCTGGCTATTCAACACGCCGAGCGATTCCCGTATAATGACTGCGACGTGAACGACCAGTTGACCGCAGGATCTCGTTTCCGGAGGATTGCCATGGGAAGATCAATGAAGCGACGCACGTTTCTCCAACAAGCGGCCCGAGCGGCCGCCGGGACACTGAGCCTGCCCCTGTTCATTCCCTCCGGCGCGATGGGAGGCGCCGGCAGCACGCCCCCGAGCGAACGCATTACGATGGCCTCCATCGGTTGCGGCGGCATGGGCACGAACAACTTGCGGGCCTTTCTCGCCCACGACGATGTCCAGGTCCTCGCGGTCTGCGACGTCGTCACCGCCAGCGACGAGTACGGGCACTGGTACAAAAAGGGCTGGAACGGCGCCTGGTTTGGACGCGAGCCCGCTCGCAAGATCGTCGACGAGCACTATACCCAGAAGAGCCCTTCCGGCAGCTACAAGGGCTGCGACGCTTACGTCGATTTCCGCGAGGTCATCGCTCGCGATGATATCGACGCTGTCTGCATCACGACGCCGGACCACTGGCACGCGATCCCGGCGGTCATGGCCGCGACCGCAGGCAAGGACATCTACTGCGAGAAACCCCTGAGCCTGACGGTCGCCGACGGCCGGGCCATGGTCGAAGCCGCGAAACGATATAACACCGTGTTTCAGACCGGGACCCAACGCCGATCCAGCGAGCAATACCGCTCTATCTGCGAGCTGATCCGCAACGGGCGGATCGGGAAGCTCCAGAAGGCCTTGGTCGCAATCGGAGCCAACAACAAACAAGCGCCGCCCGCCGACTGGCAACCGATGCCCGTGCCCGAATGGCTGGATTACGACCTGTGGCTCGGTCCGGCCCCGTGGGTTCCCTACCACAAGGATCGGTGTCTGTACACCTTCCGCTTCGGCCTGGACTATTCCGGCGGTCAGACGACGAATCTGGGCGCCCACGGGATCGACATCGTCCAGTGGGCCAACGGGACCGACGAGACCGGCCCGGTCGAGGTCGAGGACCTGGGCGGCGAATTCCCCACCGACGGCCTGTTCACCACCGCGACGAAGGTCCACTTCCGCGCCCGCTACGCCAACGGCCTGGAGTTGACCTGCAGGACGCAGAAAGAGGAGCTCTACCGCTTCGAGGGCACGGACGGGTGGATCGAGATGCCGACGTATTCGAACGACTGGACCTGCCATCCGTCGTCGCTCAAGACAGCGGTCATCGGCCCGGAGGAGATTCACCTGTACAAGAGCAACGACCATCACCGCAACTTCCTCGACTGCATCCGCAGCCGGGGGCGCACCGCGGCGCCGCCCGAAGTCGGTCATCGCTCGACTTCGGTCTGCCACCTGGGCAACGTCGCCATGCGACTGCGACGCGCCCTGCACTGGGACCCGGCCGCGGAACGGTTCACCGACTGCGACGAGGCCAACGGGATGCTGGCGAAACCGATGCGAAGCCCCTGGCGCCTGTAGGTTGCAGAATCGCGGAAATAGTTGCACCACGGCTCGCACGCGGCTATGATGGCCGTTTATCTGGACCAGGGAGACGTATGCTTTCACGGGATGCAGACCCCTTTGGCGGTGTGGACTGACCGTATAGAGTAGTCTATACGATTGCTCCACTGTGGAGCGGCCGGGCGGATTCTGCGGATCGCGGCCGACAGGCGGTCAACCAGGGAACATGCAGGAGAGGAACGATGAGGACGGCAAATCGGCACGAGACGGAGAGACGCATGCACGCCTTCCAGGCTCAATGTCACGCGGTGGGCCTGAAGGTCACGCCACAGCGGATGGCGGTCTACAAAACCCTGGTGGAGAGCGAGGAGCATCCCAGCGCGGAGGCGGTGTTCCGGAGGGTGCGGCGCACTTTCCCCAGCATTTCCCTCGATACCGTCAACCGGACGCTCCTGACCCTCAGCGACATGGGGGCGGCCTTCGTCGTCGAGGGCTCCGGCGACGCCAAGCGGTTCGACGCCAATCTTGGGGCCCATCAGCACTTCAAGTGTCTCCGGTGCCGGCGCATCATCGACTTTCACTACGAGCCGTTCGATGAAATCGAGGTGCCGGAGAACCTGGCCGGGCGGTTCACCGTACTGAGGAAGACCGTCTATCTCGAAGGCCTGTGCGATCGATGTGACGACGAGTCCTGAGCGTGGGAAGTCGATAGCGCGATGAGCGGGCGCACCGGGAGTTCAGGGCCCGACAGGGGCCGCGCAGAGTCACTATGCAACCATGGAGAAAGCAGATGAACCTACAGGGTACAGAGACTGAAAAGAACTTGTTGACCGCGTTTGCAGGCGAGTCCCAGGCGAGGAACCGGTACACGTACGCTGCGGAGAAGGCCCGGGAAGAGGGCTACGAGCAGATCGCCGCCATCTTCGAGGAGACCGCCAACCAGGAAAAGGAGCACGCGAAGCGGTTGTTCCGGTTCCTCGAAGGGGGAGAGACCGAGATCCAGGCGGCGTTCCCCGCCGGCGTAATCGGCAGCACGCTGGACAACCTCAGGTCCGCGGCGGCCGGCGAGCACTACGAGAACACGGAGATGTACCCCGATTTCGCACAAGTCGCTGAAAAAGAAGGATTTACGGAGATCGCGGCGGTCTTCAGGAAGATCGCGGTGGCCGAGAAACGCCACGAAGATCGCTACGTAGCGCTCGCGAAGAACGTCTCCGGCGGGACCGTTTTCAAGCGAGCGACGCCGGTCCGCTGGGTCTGCCGCAACTGCGGGCTCATCCACGAAGGACCCGAAGCGCCGAAGGTCTGTCCCGCTTGCCAGAAGCCGCGTTCCTATTTCGAGATCGAGGCGGTCAACTACTGACGGCCCTTCAGGCCGGAGTTGGAGGGATCGCAGGCCCCCGCGGCGGGACCGCAGCGATTTGTGGTTTTCACCGAACAGAATGCCCCCGGACCTGCGTAACAACAGCACGCCCCCCGGCCGGCAGAGGATGTTGGTTCGCCCGGTCGGGGCGGATGGCGGGCAAACACGGACAACAGCCGCCTTTGGGTGCGGAAAGGAGCAGCATATGACGGAGAGGTCAGGCCTGGTTACGCTGAAAGGCAACCCCATCACACTGGTGGGCAGCGAAGTGAAGGTCGGCAAGAAGGCCCCGGATGCGGAGCTGGTCGCCAACGATCTGTCGGCGGTCAAGCTCTCGTCTCTGTGCCAGGGCAAGGTCGGCATCATCACCTCGGTGCCGTCGTTCGACACGCCGGTCTGCGACGTGGAGACACGGCGATTCAACCAGGAGGCCGGCAACCTGGGCGACGATGTCACGATCCTGGCGATCAGCATGGACCTGCCGTTCGCCCAGACGAGGTGGTGCGGCGCCGCGGGTGTGACGAACCTCCGCACGCTGTCGGACCATCGTGACGCGGCCTTCGGGAAGTCGTACGGCGTGTTGATCCAGGGCCTCCGGTTGCTGGCTCGCGCCGTGTTTGTGGTGGACAAGCAAGGCGTCGTCCGCTATGTAGAGCTGGTGAAAGAAGTCGCCAGCGAGCCGGACTACGAGGCTGCCCTGGCCGCAGCCAGGAAGCTCCTGTAGGCTCGCCGGCACAACAGAGAGGATTGCTGCACAATGCAGGAACTCAAACCCAACGTGTACTCCATTCGCACGATCGACTGGGATCGTCGGCTCTTCGACGAACTGATTCCGCTGCCGGAGGGGACCACGTACAACGCCTATCTGATCGAGGGCAGCGAGAAGACCGCCCTGCTCGATACGGTGGACCCGACGAAGACCGAGGTCCTTCTGGGAAGCCTGGCTGCGTCGGGAGTCGAGAAGATCGACTACGTCGTTTCGCACCACGCCGAACAGGATCATTCCGGCTCCATCCCGGCGGTCCTGGCTCGTTATCCGCAGGCCAAGGTCGTCACGAACGCCAAGTGCCAGGCGATGCTGATCGACCTGCTGCACATCGAGCCGGAGCGGTTCCTCATGATTCAGGACGGCCAGACCCTGTCGCTGGGCGACAAGACGCTCCAGTTCCTCGATGTCCCCTGGGTCCATTGGCCCGAGACGATGGCGACCTACCTGGTCCAGGACAAGGTTTTGTTCCCGTGCGACTTCTTCGGGTCGCACTTGGCGACGAGCAGTCTGTACGCCGATGACGAGCCCCTGGCCTTCGAGTCGGCCAAGCGGTACTACGCCGAGATCATGATGCCCTTCCGTTCCGTCATCAAGAAGAACCTGGAGAAGGTGGGCCGGCTCGACGTCGAGATCATCGCCCCGAGCCATGGGCCCGTCCACAACACGCCGAGACACATCATGGACGCGTACAGGGATTGGGTCGGCGACAAAGTCAAGAATGAGGTCGTCCTGGCCTACGTTTCGATGCACGAGAGCACCAAGAAGATGGTCGAGCACTTGTCGAACGCCCTGATCCGGCGCGGCATCGTCGTGCGCCAGTTCAACCTGCCGGCGACGGACCTGGGCCGGCTCGCGATCGCCCTGGTGGACGCCGCGACGATCGTGCTCGGCTCGCCGACCGTCCTGACCGGCGCTCACCCGAAGGCGGCCTATGCCGCATTCGTCGCCAACGCCTTGCGGCCCAAGACGCGGTTCGCCTCGGTCATCGGGTCCTTCGGCTGGGGCGGCAAGATGGTCGAGCAGCTCGCGGGGCTGCTCACGAACATGAAGGTGGAACTGCTGACCCCGGTGATCGCCAAGGGGCAGCCCAAGGAACCGGAGTTCCTCGCTCTGGACACGTTGGCCGACCAGATTCTCGCGAAACATCGAGAGATCGGGATCGCCTGAGACAAGAACGCTGGAATCCCGCCGGCGACGGATCGTCCCGGCACAGAAAAGGGGAAGGAAAATGATTGAGAGACTGCAAGTGTACAAGTGCTCCGTGTGCGGCAATATCGTGGAAGTCCTCACGGCCGGCGGCGGCACGCTGGTCTGCTGCGGCAAGCCCATGGAGAACCTGACCGCGAAGACCGCCGACCAGGGCAAGGAGAAACACGTACCTGTCATCGAGAAGGTCGAGAGCGGCATCAAGGTGAAGGTCGGCGGCGTCGCGCACCCGATGGAGGACAAACACTATATCGAGTGGATCGAGGTCATCAGCGACGGCAAGGCATACCGCCAGTTCCTCAAGCCCGGCCAGGCGCCCGAGGCCGTCTTCCCTATCGCCTCGACCAACGTGATCGCGAGAGAACACTGCAACATCCACGGACTGTGGGAGGCAAAGTAACATGCTGAACGAGAAAATGGAGAAAGCTCTGAACGACCAGATCAACGAGGAACTGTATTCCTCGTATCTGTACCTGTCGATGGCCGCCTGGTTCGAATCGGAGAACCTGCCGGGCTGCGCCGCCTGGATGCAGGCCCAGGCCCGCGAGGAGAACGGGCACGCGATGAAGTTCTTCAAGTTCATCAACGAGCGGCGAGGGCGAGTCGCGCTGCAGGCGATCCAGAAGCCGGTCCAGGAATGGAAGTCGGCCCTGGCGGCCTTCGAAGCCTCGCTCAATCACGAGCAGCACATCACCGCCTGTATCGACAAGCTGATGAACCTGGCCGTGTCCCAGAAGGACTACGCCTCCGTCGGCCTGCTGCAGTGGTTCGTCAACGAGCAAGTCGAAGAAGAAGCCAACGTGGACGCCATCGTCCAGAGGCTCAAGATGGCCGAGAAGGCCCCCGGCGCGCTGTTCATGTTGGACCATGCATTGGGCGAACGCAAGTAGACCATATCCAGATTGGCAGGAGAACAGGCATGAGCACCGCTTTCAACGCCGACGAAGTTTTCGAAATGGCCGAGGAAATCGAACGAAACGGCGCGAAGTTCTATCGCGAGGCCGCAGGCAAGGCCGCCAACCGGGAGATCAAGGAAATGTTCCTCAGCATGGCGTCCATGGAGGACGGCCACCTCAAGGTATTCCAGGCTATGAGGAAGGATCTCAGCGAGCAGGAGAAGGGCGAGACCGCCTACGACCCGTACAACGAAGCGTCCTACTATCTCCAGGCGCTGGCCAGCAGCAAAGGGTTCGAGGGCATGAAGAGCCAGACGCAGAAGCTCACGGGGAAGGAGCCCGTCAGCGAGCTGCTGGAGATCGCCATCGGCGCGGAGAAGAACTCCGTGCTGTACTATGTGGGGCTGAAAGACCTGGTCCCCGCTGGGGCGGGACAGGACAAGGTCGAAGCCATCATTCGCGAAGAGGTCCGGCACATCGCCGACCTGCGACGACGGCAGACCGCCTTGAGCGCTTAGAGAGTGGAAGGGAACAGACGATGAAATACAAATGCGTTCTGTGCGGCTACATCTACGATCCCGCGGTCGGCGATCCGGACAACGGCGTTGAACCGGGGACCTCGTTCCAGGAACTCCCGGACGACTGGGTCTGCCCCGAGTGCGGGGCCGACAAGAGCGAGTTCGAGCCCGTGGACGACGAGTGAGCCGGACTGGATCGGGGTCCCAGACACAACCGAGGGAACCGAGCGGGGTTTCATGTGGGTCGTGACACGCCCGCGCGAGGTCAGGAATGCCCATTCGAGAGATACACCCGTCGGTGGCCGCGTTGAATATGGTCTGCGTCGAGTCGGCGGCGCCGCCTGCGGCGATGGTGGTCTTCGGCGCCTCCGGCGACCTCGTGCAGCGAAAGCTGTTGCCGAGCATCGCACAGATCCGGCGGCGAGGCCTGCTGGGCGACCCGTTCTGCCTCCTGGGTTGCAGTCGGACGGAGTGGTCGGACGAACAATTTCGACGGATCGCTGGAGAGGCCATCGGAAAGAGCCCTGCCGGCCTCTCCGGCGCCGATCTGACCGCCCTGTTGGACCGATTCCACTACATCCCCGGCGATTACGACGACCCCGACACGTACGAGCGAATCCGCCGCAGGTTGTCCGAACTGAGGAAACAGCACGGGATCACCGGCTGTGACCTGTTCTACCTGTCCGTTCCACCGGCGCTCTACGAGACCATCGTCGAGCGCCTCGGGACCTCGGGCCTGTCCTGCAAAGAAGACCCCCAATGCCACCGGCGGGCCCGACTCGTCGTGGAGAAGCCGTTCGGCAAGGATCTCGACACCGCCCGGACGCTCAACCTCGCCATCTCGAAGTGGTTCGAGGAGTCGCAGATCTACCGAATCGACCACTACCTGGGCAAGGAAACGGTCCAGAACATCCTGATCTTCCGGTTCGCCAATGCGATCTTCGAGCCCCTCTGGAATCGCAACCACATCGACAACGTCCAGATCACCATCGCCGAGACGCTCGGCGTCGAGCATCGCGCGGGCTACTACGACCACACCGGCGCCCTGCGGGACATGTTCCAGAACCATATGCTCCAGATGCTGGCCCTGGTGGCCATGGAGCCGCCGATCTCGTTCGATGCCGAGGCGATTCGAGACGAGAGAGTCAAGCTCCTGCGAACCGTCCGGCCGTTCGATCCGCGGAACTTGCCGGGGTCCATCGTGCGAGGGCGGTACGGATCCGGACGAATCGATGGGCGGGACGTGCCCGGCTATCTCTCGGAGCCGGGCGTCGCACCCGAATCCAAAACAGAGACCTACGTCGCCGCGAGGCTCCTCATCGACAACTGGCGGTGGAAGGACGTCCCCTTCTACCTGCGGACGGGCAAGCGACTGGCCGCCAAGGACACGGAGATCGTAGTGACGTTCAAGGAGCCCCCCCACTCGCTGTTCGCGTCCGCGGGCCTGGATCGCATGCCCTGCAACATTCTGGCGTTCCAGATCCAGCCTAAGGAGGGCATCTCGCTGCGTTTCCAGGCGAAGCGTCCCGGCTCGAAGCTCTGCATGGGCACGCTAGACATGAAGTTCCGCTACCAGGAGATCTTCGGGGTGGAGATGCCCGAGGCCTACGAGCGTCTGCTCCTGGATTGCATGATCGGCGATCAGACCCTCTTCACCCGTTTCGACACCATCGAAACCACTTGGCGACTCCTGATGCCGGTCTTGGAAGCGTGGGAACGCCGTGAGGGAAGCCCGCATGAGTATCCCGCCGGCAGCGAGAGCTTCCCCCAGGCAGACGCCTTGCTCCAGGTCGACGGTCGCCAGTGGTACGCGATCTGCGGGACGTAACGGCTTGATCTCGGCTTCGTCCGCGCCGGGCGAGGCTATCTCGGACGCATCACATTTCGACACAAATGCAGCACGCGGGAGATCGTCCGCCGGCCGCCCTTCTCCTTCAATCGCAGGAGACCCTCTCGCGAGAAGTACATCCTGAGTTTGCGTCGGCCGTTGATCCGGTCCAGCGCTTTCTCCAACGCACGCACGCGACTCTTGAACACGCCTTCCGCAATCTGCGGGCAGAAGTAGTTGTCGGGGCTCTGGTGATTGTGCAGGAACGGGTCGAAATCCTCGGGAATGATGCCCTGCTCGCGGCACCAGTCGAAAAGCTCGGTGCCGAAGTACGGCGTGAAGATGCTGTACACCACCACATCGGCCGGCAGCGTCTTGATGACCCGGATAGTGTCGTCCAGGCTCTCTTCCGTCTCATGGGGAAACCCCACGATGAAGAAAGCGGAGAGATAGACCCCGTGCTTCTTGATGATCCTGGCGGCGTTGAAGGCATCCTCGACCGTGATGTTCTTGCGGATGCGCCCCAGCATTTCATCGTTGCCCGATTCCACGCCCAGCAGGATGGACCGGCACCCGGCGGACTTCATCCGCGAAATCGTCTCCTCGTCAACGAGCCGGACGTGGGTCTCGCAGGACCAGTGCAAACCCACGCACCGGGTCTCGATCGCGGCGCACAGGTCCCGGATGAATGACTTGGTGACTCCGAACGTGTCATCGTCGAAGTGAATGTAGTCGATCCCGGTCTTCTGGATCTCCTGCATTTCCGCAACGATGTTCTGCACCGACCGGAACCTCACATTCCGTCCCCAGATGTAGCGGGAACCGCAAAACGTGCAGGCGTACGGGCACCCCCGCACCGCGAACAGGTACTTGAACGCCTCGCGTGGATACCGGTCGTAGTCCATCAGACATGCGCGGGCGGTCGTCACCGGAAAGGGAAGCGTATCCAGGTCTCGGATGAACTCCCTCGGCGGGTTGGCGACCGCCCTGCCCCCCTCCCGATAAACGATGCCGGGGATCGAAGACAGAGGCCGCCCCTTCTCGACGAAATCGAGAACGTCAAGGATCGTCTCCTCGCCCTCCCCTCGCACCGCAATGTCAATCGCAGGCTCTTTCAGCACGTCGGCCCCTGCCAGGGAAGGATGAGGCCCGCCAACGACAACCCATGTGTCCTTATCCAAGGACTTGGCGATCCTCGCGATCCTACAGGCACAGAGATAGTTCTGGGACTTGGTCGTGACCCCGACGACCGATGGACGAAACTCGGAGATGACGCTCTCGATCTGCTTCCACACCAGTGCCAGCGGATCGTTCAGAGTCTTGAGGAATCCTTCATACCCCGGTCCGGCCAGAAATCGGTAGTCCAGAGGCATATCCCGAGCCGAGAAATCCGCGTTGTAGATCCTCACTTCCCAGTCCGGGCGTCTCGCTCGGATGGTTCCGGCCAGATAGCCCAGCGACAAGGGCAGTTTGTTCAAAGAGGCGTCAGGATGGTACAGCCGCAGAAAAGGGGGCTCGATCAGCAGTATTCGTTTCTCTCTCACAATCGTCGAGCAGCCTGAATGAACGCTTCGATATTCTCCGTGGGGACGCTGGGGGGAAGCCCGCCGCCGCAAGACAGGAGGATTCGGCTCCTGTCGGTCAGCGGTTCCATCATGCCGGCGACGCTGGCGGCAACGTCTTGCGGAGTCCCCTGTGCCAGGACATCTCGCGGCGGGATGTTGCCCAGGAGGGTCACCTTGCCGCCCGTCCGCTGTTTCATCTCGGTCAGCGAATGTTCGAAGCTGAAATTGAAGAGGTTCACGCCGATCTCGTCAAGGAACCTGGCGCACACGAGACCCTGGGCGTCGTTGTGGAAGAACCGCACGGGCACGTCGAGACAGGCAAAGATCTGTTTCAGGTACGGCATCGCCGTTTCCCGGAAATCCTGCTCGCCGAGGAAGCCCACGATGTCGTCGAGGATGAAGATCCCCTTGATGGTCGGGATGCACTCCTTCTGGTATCGCAGCCAATCGATGATGAACTCCGTGATGAGCGTGAGGAACCGCTTGATCTCGTCCGGGTCCGTACGGATCGCCATGAGGAATTCCGTGGTGCCCATGAGGAATGTGGCGATATTCAGCGGCCCGCGAGAGATGGCGAAGCGGATCGTGTGGCCCGCCTGCTCGATGTGGTCCCGCCGGAGCTGGAGCCGGCGGACGACGAACGGGAGCAGCCCGTCGGTTCGGGGATTCGGCTTCTCGATGGCCGCGAGGTCGCCAATCGTCCTGACGATCTTCTCCGCGAAGGGCAGCTCGTCCTGAGCCCATCGGCACTTCGTCCCAAAGGCCGAGGGTTCCGTACACATACCGAACTCCGACCAGAAGCCAGGCAGGAACATGGCGTCCGGGAATCGCCGCATCGCCTGGAGATTGGCCGCCAACCACTTCTCCTCGCTGCCGTAGTAGTCCAGGGTGGACATCCCCGACCAGCCGGGGAGCCAGGGACTATCGATAATGAACCCGACCGGCATCGGGTCAAACACCTCGCCGGCCAGGATCGCCAACAACTTCTCCCACTGCTCGTTCGTCATGAGTCATTCCCCGTAGGGTGCGGACCACGCACCATCTTTCTTCGACAGCACCTGCCATGCCAGAATGGTGCGTGATACGCACCCTGCATCCGCCCGTCCTGCTCAGAACACCTTAACCGCGACCTCGGCCCCCTTGCGCTCGGCCGAGACGTAGGCGCTGTAGATCGTCGAAATGCAGTCGGCAGCCAGACAACTGTCGCTCTGGACCGGCTCGCCGTACGCGACCGCCCGGTAGAACGACTCGATCTCCTGCGGATAGCCGGTGAACCAGTCCTCGTCGGGCGATGGGCAGGTCCAGCCCTGCTTGGTCCCGATCTTCTCGACGATGTAGACGTCCTTGAAGTTCGCGTCGACCGGGTTGTACGTCTGCATCGCGGTGTTCGGGTTGATGTTGCAGAAGGTCCGATGGTTGTTCGCGGCCACCTCGAGCCAGTTGTGGATCCCGCCCAAGATGATGTCCGAGGCGAAGATCGTCGCGATCGTTCCGTCGTCGAACGTCACGTGCATCATCGAGAAATCGTCGATGTCGAAGTAGTCGCAGCGGATATGGCCCTCGTCGCGAAAGCCGGGCATCCGCGTCAGCGCGTGCACGCGGGCGGTGACTGCCTTCGGCCGGATGGGCTTGCCGCTGCGGGCCTTGCCCTCCACCTGCTTGAGGTACAGCGCCGCGCCCAGCGGGTGGCAGCCCTTGCCGATCATGACGCCGCCGCCGGAGAACTTCCAGTAGGCGTAAGTCTTCGCGTGCGAGCCGGAGTGTGCCTCCTCGCCGTGCATCCAGAGGATCTGCGCGCCGGTCTTCTCGATGATCTCGCGTTCCTTCTGGATCGAAGGCGCGTAGACCCAATTCTCCGCGTAGAGGATCTTCCCCTTGCTCTGGCTCTCGGCCTTCAGCATCCGCTCGATGCTGGCGAGGGCCATGTCTTTTGCGGTCTCCTTGGGGAAGTCCTGACCGTTGAAGTTCTCGGAGCCGTCGCCGAAGAAGCCGGTCAGGGGCTTTTCGACGATGGCGAACTTGTCCCGCTCCAGGGCCGCGATGGCGACCGATTCGTGCGACGAGGCCGTCGTGCAGCAATGGATCACGTCGACGTCGTCGAGCAGTCGTTCGAGCGAATCGTAGACGGCGATCCCGCGTTTCTGGCCATAGGCTTGGGCGCCGTCGAGAGCATGCACGCCTTTGATCTCGACACTCGCGCCGTGGACCTTCTCGATGGCCTCGAAGTGGAAGGAGGCAGAAAAACCCGCCCCCACGATCCCGGCCCGCACCGTTTTCTTCTTCATATGGTATCCCCTGCTCTGTGACCTTTGCGACAATCAGATTCTCCTCTCGGGTGCATCACCGCCATCACGCCCTCGCACCATGTGGCGAGACGCGCCTCCGACTCTGTCATTCCTGCGAAAGCAGGAATCCAGAAGCTGTGGCATGCGACGTATCCCATAGAGTGGATTCCCGCTTTCGCGGGAATGACAATCGGCGGTCCCTCTGGACATCCATTGCACGCAAACACGGTCATGCATCCCTTCATCTCTGCTTGTTCGGCGTCGCATCGGCCTTCAGGTCGCCCAGGACGAACTGGATGCCGTCAAGGTAGTGCTGAAGGACGATCGGGTTCCAGAACAGCTCGTGCTCGTGGCCCAGGGCGCAGTAGAACACGCGACCCTTGCCGTAGCTCTTGACCCAGGTCATCGCGAAGTCCCTGTCCTCGCGGTGAATGAGTTCCTTCTGTGCCACCGTGGTCGAGGTCCGCTCGGGGTCCACAGTGACCAGGACCCGCAGGTTCTGCCGCGAATACGGCGAGGTCACCTGGTAGATCTCGTCGGTCACAATAAAGAACGGTTCCTTGAATGCACCGGTGAGCGGGTGGCCCGGCTCCTCGATCCGCAATACGACGGTCGAGCCGGAACCCCACGGATGGTTGTCGAATCGAGCGCCGACGATATCCCCGAACTCGGGCCACTCGCGGAAGCTCGCGACGCCCGCATGAATCACCGCCAGTCCGCCACCCTCGCGGATGAAATCGGCGAAGCTCTTCTTGAGCATCTCATCTCGCTGGCGGGCCTTCGCCTGCTGGTCCTGCGGGAGCTTGGCAAAATCCTCGGGCAGGAAGATCTCCTCGTTGGTGTTGTTCAGACAGACGGCATCAAACTGCCTGAGGTTGGCCGGCTCGAACAGGCTGTCGTCCTCTTCGGCCAGCACGGCCTCGAACGCCCCGGTCCGGCGGGCCATGATCTCGAACGCCTTGGCGCCGTAGGGGCGGGCCGTGTGCTTGTAGCCCCAGGACCGCGAGAACACCAGCAGCTTGCGAGGCTTCTCCGCCTGTACGCGAGCCTTGTCAGGCATCGCCGCCCGCATCCTGGCGATCTCCTCGGCGGAGGGTACCGCGTCCTGGCCGAGCAGAGGAACCGGCGCCAGCAGCATCACACCCACGAGAACCGCTACTAACTTCATGTATGCCTCCCGCCTGAGAGAGAAGGTGAGATGTTAAGAAGGTAAGAAGGTCGGATTGTCTGTTTGTCGCCCATGCACGCCTTCGAACCGTCCAATCCTCCGACCTTCTCACGTTCTGACCTTCTGACCTTCTACAAAGTCCACGGCGCCCGCATCGTCCTGGACAGCATCGCGGTGGCTACGTCGTCGCCAAGGAATCGCTCCTTGGCGGGGTCCCACTTGAGCTTGCGGCCCGTCCGCATCGCGATGTCACCCAGCAGGCACGCCGAGCAAGAGCGGTGCGCGACCTCGACCGGCGCGATGGTCTCGGCCCGCGACTTCACGCAGTCGTAGAAGTTGCCCTTGTGATAGTCGCTCACGTAGAGCTTCGTCTCGTCCGGGCCGATGGTCTCCTGCAGGAGCGACTTGGGCTCCGCGTCGATGGCTCCTCGCGTGACGAAGACCCAGCCCTTGTCGCCCTCGAACCGGATGCCGTTCTTGTGGACCTTCTCGTCCGCCGCGATCATTCTGACGCCATTCGCATAGGTGTACTCGATGCGGAAATCTCCGTGTACGTCCCAGAGCCCATCCTTCGGGAACTCGGCATGGCCCTCGATCTCGACGGGACCGGTGTACTCGGTGCCCATGCCCCAGTGGGCGATGTCCAGATGGTGGCTGCCCCAGCCGGTGATCATCCCGGCGCCGTAGTCGCTGATGCGAAGCCAGCCCGGCCGGGCGGTGATACTGTTCTGCGGGTGCACCCGGTCCTCCGTGTACGGGGCCCACGGCGCGGGTCCCAGCCACAGGTCATAGTTGAGATTCTCCGGGACCGGCATCTCGGGCCGCACCTCGCAGCCCGGGTCCGTGCCGAAGCCTATTTTGATCGTGTGAATCTTGCCGATTCGGCCGTTGCGAACCAGCTCGCAACCCTGGCGGAACTTCCGTTCGGACCGCTGCTGGCTGCCGATCTGAAAAACCCGCCCATACCGACGAACCGTGTCGCTCACGAGGCGCCCCTCCCGAATGGTCAGGGACAGGGGCTTCTGCAGGAAGATGTCCTTGCCCGCCCTGGCGGCTTCGATGGTGGGGATGGTATGCCAGTGGTCCGGCGTGGAGATCTGCACCGCGTCGATATCGCTGCGGGCGATCAGCTCGCGGAAATCGCCGTATGCGGCGCAACCCTTGTACTCGCCGGCCGGCGCTCGGTTCGCGTAGAAGGACTCCACCTTCTTGCGGGCGACTTCCACCCGCCTGCTGTCCACGTCGCAGACCGCGACGACCTGAACCTGCTTGATTCCGAGGGCCTCCGTCAGGTCGCCCGTGCCCATGCGACCGACCCCAATACAGCCGACGGTGATCCGCTCGCTCGGTGCCTCGGCGCCGAACACCGACGCCGGGACGATCGCAGGAAGGGCCAGACCCGCTCCCAGGGCCGCCGAACCGCGTAGAAAGCCTCGACGGGACAGACTCTGGGGCGGATGGGACGACCTGCCTTCGGCGTGTTCACGTGTGGCTCTGTTCATAAAGCACTCCCCACAAATAGTATAACGGCGTTCGTCAGGTGCTTCAGCTTATCGCGTCGCCGAGCGGCTGTCAACGCAGCGAAACCCTCCTGCCATTCTTTGAATCCCCGACGGCTGTTTCGCCTGTCCCCCGCCGCGGATTGTGGTATCATGACGCTCTCGCGTGTCGCAAAGACGCCGGGGTGGTTCAGCAACGCTTTTGCGAAGGAGATGATGCTTATGACGCAGATACGAGGCAGAAGAGAGTTCTTGCAGGTCGCAGCGATGGGAGCCGCCGCCTGTTGCACAGTGGGGTGTGCCACAGCGACCGGCCAGTCGTCACCTACCCCCAAACCCAAATTCGAGCTGGGCCTGGCTTCCTATACCCTTCGGAAGTTCGACCTGGCCAAGACCATCGAGCTGACCAAGCGGGTCGGCCTCCAACACATCGCCCTGAAGGACATGCACCTGCCGCTCGACAGCAGCGTCGAGAAGATCCGCTCGGCGGCCGCACAAGTCCGCCAGGCAGGTCTGGACCTCTACGGCGTCGGCGTCATCTACATGAAGACCGCCGACGAGGTCAGTCGGGCTTTCGATTACTCCAAGACGGCGGGCGTACGCGTCATCATCGGCGTACCCCAGCACGACCTGCTGCCTCTGGTCGACAAGAAGGTCAGGGAGTACGACATCAAGGTCGCGATCCACAACCATGGGCCGGGCGACAAGACCTATCCTCTGCCGTCCAGCGCCTACGAGAAGATCAGGGACCTCGACCCGCGAATCGGCCTGTGCAACGACATCGGTCACACGACCCGTTCCGGCCTGGACGCAGCGGACTCCATCCTCCAGTTCCCGGATCGGCTCCACGATGTACACTTCAAGGACGTCTCGGCGGCCGATCCCAAGGGCGGCTGCGTCGAGATGGGTCGCGGCGTGATCGATGTCCCGAAGGTCATGCGGGCCCTCGTCAAGATCGGCTACGCGGGATTCGCGTCGTTCGAGTACGAGAAGGACGCGGACGATCCGCTGGCCGGACTGGCCGAATCCGTGGGCTACGCGCGGGGGGTCATGGCCGCCATTTGAATAGAAGGTGAGAAGATCAGAAGGTAAGAAGGTCGGACGGTCCGCCTGGATTCCGACGGTCAGTAGCAGAATTTGTCTGACTTCATCTCCATTGCGTTGAGCATGGTGATGATTCCTTCGTACTCCGTGTCCAGGCGACAGAACACATCATCGGAGATGTACCGACACGCACGGGCGAACTCCAGCCAGCACTGGGTTTCGGACGCTTCCTGCATTGCGTCCGTCATCTTGTTCCTGAACACAGCGGCATAGCGCCTCTTCCGCCAGCCCTCAGCGATATTGGTACAGACTGACCGGGACGCTCGCCTTTTCTGGTCGACCATGGAGAACCTTTCCTCGGCCGGAAAGCCCTTCGTCAACTCGAATACCTCCATAGCCACGTCGAACGCCCGCTTGTATACCTCCAGATCCCGGAAGTGCCGGATATCCCTCTTCCTGTCGGGTTCCATGCCTATCCCTCCGCAAGCTCAGACCTTCCGACCTTCGTACCTTCTCAACCTCTCACCTTCTGCTCGTCAAGCATCGTCAGAGCTTGACAAGCTTGCCTTCCCTCGCCGAGCGGTAGATCGCCAGAATCACCTCGACCGCCTTGCGGGCCTCGGCGCCGTCAATCCAGAATCGCTCACGTTTCTCCAGGGATTCGAGGAACGCCTTGAAGTTGCGGGTGTGATTCTCGTGCGTGATGGCCGCAGGGTCGGCGACACCGCCGCCGCCTTCGATCTTCATGAACCGCTTGCGGACCACGATATCCTCGGGCCGCTCGTCCGCGAACTGCCAGACGGTGATGCTGTTTTCGACGTTGATGACGGTGCCCTTGGTGCCGGTGATCTCGAACCGTCGGAACTGGCCGGGATAGGAGGCGGTCGTGCCGTAGATCAGGCCCAGGGCGCCGCTGGCGTACCGCACGGCTGCGACCGCGGTGTCCTCCGTCTCGATCTGGTGGCCCAGCGTCGCGGTGTACGCCTGCACCGACTCGATGGGCGGCATCAGGTCGCAGAGCATGTCCACCATGTGGATGGATTGGTTCATGAGGGCCCCGCCGCCGTCGAGTGTCACCGTCCCGTGCCAGGAGTCCTTGTAGTACGCGTCGGTCCGCCACCAGGGGACGTAGACGCTCGCATAGGTGATGGTCCCGAATCGGCCCGACTGGATCGCCTGACGCAGCGGGACCATCATATCGTTGAAACGATAGGGGAAGATGCCGCCCAGGCGGGTCCCGGCCTTTTCGTGGGCCTGGATCATCATGTCGATCCGCTGGAGCGTGATCTCAACCGGCTTCTCGCAGATAACGTGCTTGCCCGCTCTGGCCGCTGCGACGGTGGGCTCCATGTGCAGGCCGCTGGGCGTCGCGATGGTCACGATATCGATCGCCTTGTCCTTGAGCATCTCGTCGAAGCTGGCATAGGCCCGCCCGCCGTACTTCTTCGCCAGGGTCTCGGCTCTCGGGATGCTCGTGTCACAGCAGGCAACGAATTTGGCGTTGGGAATGTCGCCGATGGCGCGGGCGTGAAAATCCGCGATCAACCCGGCCCCGACGACTCCAAAATTCCAGGTTTTCATGCCGTAGACTCCTCAGATCTTGCGGCTCGTAGTGACGCCGTGAGGCGTTATCTTCCGCATCTTCTGAAGATATGCCCTTATGGGCACACTACGAACGGCGTACTCAACTCAGTTTCAGGCCGACTTCCTTCGCGAGGCTTCGCACGGCGGCGATGGCCTTGGAGAACAGTTCCGGCCCGGTCGAACCGCCGAACTGCCCCCCTGCCATCAGGTGCGGCTCCATCGTCACGCAGCCATCGTACTTCATCGCAACCAACTCGGCCAGAAGCTGCTTGATCTGGCCGTCGCCCTGGCCGGGCATACTGCCGACGTCCTTGGCGCCGAGCTTCCAGTCCTTGATGTGGATATGCACGACGTAGGGCTTCATCAGCGGCCACGCGACCTCGACGTTGTTGGTGATCTGCTCGCCCCAGACGAAGTTGGCGGGATCATAGGCCAAACGCAGCTTGGGCGAGTCGATGGTCTTGACGAGGTCCACGCAGTTGGCAGCGGTATGACCGTAGATATGGGCCTCGTTCTCGTGGACCATGATGACCTCGGTGCCCTCGACGACCTCGACCTTAGCGACCATACGATCCATGACCTGGTTGCGATAATCGTCGATGTTCTTGCCGTCCGGTGCGTAGTAGCTGAACATGCGAATGAACGGCGTCTCAAAGAACTGGGCCAGTTCCACCGCGTGCTTGAACTTGTCCAGGTGCGGCTTGAAGTGCTGATCGAGCTTGACCTTGCCAATGGGCGAGCCGATCGCACTGACCTTCAGGCCGTGGTCCTTGAGAAGCTGCTTTGCCTGCTTCAACTCGCCGGCATTGAGATCCATGATGTTCTTCTTGTCGAAGAACCGCGGCTCGATGTACCCGACCTGCTCTTTCGCGAGGAACTCCACCTGCTCGCGAAAGCCGTCTGTCACTTCATCTGCAAAAGCACTCATCCTGGCCATGTCACTCACTCCCAAATCGTCGTGAACACCTGTAGTCCTCTGTCATCCTGAGCGAAGCGAAGGATCTGGGCATCGATGGGTAAGTGCCCTTCGCAGGCCAGATGCTTCACTTCGTTCAGCATGACAACTCCATGTCGAAATCGCTCATCTCGTGAAACTCGCGGCCTTTTCGGACAATTGGCGTTTGATCTCATCCAGCCGATAGCCGAAACCGGGACCTTGCAACGTGGACAGGTCCACGCAGCCATCCCGACGGCGGTACAAGCCCGGATGCACGGCCTCCTCCGGCGCCGAGGCGGCAGGATAGAACTGCATCGCGTTCGTCTCAACGCCCATGATCGTGCCCGCGTGGGCGGCCAGGAGCACGTGCGGAATCTGGGCCAGTATGGGGTTGGTCAGGTCCTGGACCATGAGCGTCATGCCGTGGGCCTTGGCCCAGCACAGGCTCAGCAAGGCTCCCGTCTGGGTCTTGCAGGTCTTGAGAGCGACACCGGTCCAGCCGAGCTCGCGCCCCAGGCGGATCAGTCTCCAGTCGTGTGCGCTCTCGTCCATGAAGAGCGGCTTGCGGGCCGAGACGCTGTGCACATCGATCCGGCTGGCCTCCAGATCGTACGGGAACGGCTGCTCGACGTACAGGATCATCTGGTAGATGCGAGGGTGGTCCCGCATCAGGCGGTCCAGGATGTCGTTGACATAGGCCGGGTCCGTCACAGTGCAGTTGAAGTCGGTGGTCAACCACACGACATCGTGCTCGACGGCGATCCGCCCCACGTCGACGAGCCGGTCATAGTCCCACGCCGCGTCATTGCCCCGCAACTTCACTTTGAGGCAGGTCAGTCCGTCCCGCTCGATCCAGTCGGGCAACAAGACCGGATACCCGTCTTCCGGCTCGTTGCCCGTCCGCTCGGAGGCGTCGAGCAGGTCCTTGCCCCCGACCAGGTGCCAGGCGGGCAGTCTCGAAGGCGGCGACACGAGGAAATCCGCCGGATATCGGCCGGCAAAGGACACCGCCGCACCCGGCGCGGGCTCGAGAAAGTGGGCCAGATCCACGCTCATGAACTCGGGACCATAGGTCTCATAGACCGGGCAGCCGAGAAGCTGTCCGTAGGCATCGTGCAGGGCGATATCGAACGCGGAGCAGCAGACTAGGGCGGCCAGCCAGGGCATCGGCTCGGTTCCGGCTCCTCGCTGAGCATTTCGGTCACGCAGCAGGTCCGGCAGCACAGACTCGACGAAGCGATAACCGACTTCGATCGGGTGTCCTTCGTCCGCCAGATCAGCCCAGGCATGGGCCAGTTCGCAGCAGAAAGCCATCATCGCGTCGCAGCGTTCCTGGTAACTCAGGCAGCTGGGCCAAGTCCACTGCACGCTCAGGGGCGTCTCGCCCCACCCCTGGGCCCGCTTGCCCCGCCCGTCCTCGACAGTCAGACACACCCGCGCACAGATCACGGACGTGAGCGTCTCGGGCCCGAACTTCAGCGGCACACGCGTCGTGACCGGGAGGAAGTACAAATCCACTGCCGTTGGACGAATCCGCGTCTTCATGTCCCCTCATTCCTGTTCGATCGCATCAGCGCCGGGAGAAAGCCGCGCACAGGAAGGTTTACGGGCTGGACCCGGCATTGTCAACCACGAGCCCGAGCAAAACCAGCTTTGGGGGTTGCGTTGGCAGCCCAAACGCCTATAATCGCCGATGGTTTTTCTATTGGAGGTAACACGGCTCGGGCAGAACGGTCCCGTGAAAAATATCACGAATACAACGTCGTCCACAGCAAGATTGAAAGGAACAGGTATGAGACTCGACCGGAAGTTGAGAATGGGTTTGATCGGCGGAGGCCCCGGGGCTTTCATCGGCGAGGTGCATCGCAAGGCCTCCCGTCTGGATGGAGAAATCGAGCTGGTGGCCGGCGCATTCGATATCGACCCGAAGAAGTCCCTGGAAATGGGCAAGCACCTGGCCCTCGATCCGAAGCGGGTCTACAGCGACTACAAGGAGATGATCAAGGCCGAATCGGCACTGCCCGCGGGCGACCGCATCGACTTCGTCGCCGTGACCACGCCGAACAACTGGCACTTCCCCATCGCTCGTGATTTCCTCCTGGCCGGTTTCCACGTCATGTGCGAGAAACCGATGACCCTGACCTCCGATGAGGGCAAGGAACTCCAGAAGATCGTGAAAGACAAGAAGCTGGTCTTCGGCCTGATGCACAACTACACCGGCTACCCCATGGCCAAGCTCGCTCGGGACATGGTCAAGAAGGGCGACCTGGGCAAGATCCGCAAGATCGTCGTCCAGTACCCGCAAGGCTGGCTCGCCACCGCCCTGGAGAAGACCGGCCAGATGCAGGCAAGCTGGCGGACCGACCCGAAGCAGAGCGGCGCCGGCGGCTGCGTCGGTGACATCGGGACCCACGCCGCCAACTTGGCGGAGTACATCTCGGGCCTGAAGATCACGCACATCTGCGCGGAGCTGACCAGCTTCGTGCCGGGCCGGCCCCTTGACGACGACTGCAACTGCCTGCTGAAGTTCGACAACGGCGCCAAGGGCGTCCTGCACGCCACCCAGATCGGGATCGGGGAAGAAAACAATCTCGCGATCTGGGTCCACGGCGAGAAGGCCAGCCTCGAATGGCACCAGGAGCACCCGAACTACCTGTACGTCCGAGAGAACGACAAGCCGGAACAGGTCTGGAAGAGAGGCAACGGCTACGTCGGCGCCTATAGCGCCGCCGCCGCACGTGGAACCCGCATCCCCTCGGGCCATCCGGAAGCCTTCCTCGAAGCCTTTGCGAACAACTACACGAACTTCGCAGAGACCGTCAAGTGCGCCATCGCGGGCGAAAAGCCCAGCGAACTGGCCCTGGACTTCCCGAGCGTGGAGGCAGGCGTCCGAGGCCTGCTCTTCATCGAGACGGTTGTCGCCAGCTCCAAGAGCGACCAGAAGTGGACCCCCATGAAGGCATAGAACCCTCCGGCTCAGGCCGGTCGTAGATCCGTGAGGTTCGGCGCGCGGATTCGCGCGCCGAATCTCACATCATCCTGGAGATTTGTGGAGGAGCGGACCTGTACAAGTCCCCAAGACAGGAGCATTCCCATGAAGAACGATTCAAGAACACCCGTTTCTCGGCGCAGCTTCATTTCGACAGCCGCTGCGACCGCGGCTTTCGCAGCTTCCCTCGCGCCGTCAGGCGCCAAGGCCGCTGAGTCGCCCAAGAAGTTCAAGCTCAAGTACGCACCAAGCCTGGGTGCATTCTCCAAACATGCGGGCAGAGACCCGATCGACCAGATCAAATTCATGGCCGACGAAGGCTTTTCCGCGATGTTCGACAACGGCCTGATGGGCAGGCCGCCGGAGCAGCAGGAGCAGATAGCCAAGGAAATGGACCGGCGCGGCATGACCCTGGGACCCTTCGTCATGTACGCCGAGTTCGGCAAACCCACGTTCGTCACCCAGGACAAGGAGTTTCAGGACCAGATCGTCAATACCACGAAACAGGCCGTCGAGGTCGCCAAGCGAACCAACGCCAAGTGGACCTTGATCGCCCCCGGGTGCATCAGCCAGCGAATGGAGCCGGACTATCAGACGGCCAATCTGATCGACAATGTGCGACGCTGCGTCGAGATCGCGGAGCCTGCAGGCGTCGTGATCGTGCTGGAGCCGCTGAACTGGTGGCGAGATCATCCTGGCCTGTTCCTCCAGAAGGTCCCGCAGGCCTACATGGTCTGCCGAGCGGTCAACAGCCCCTGCTGCAAGATCGTCGACGACCTGTACCATCAGCAGATCACCGAGGGCAACCTGATCCCGAACATCGACAAGGCATGGAGTGAGATCGGCGCGTTCCACCTGGGCGACAACCCCGGTCGCAACGAGCCCGGCACCGGCGAGATCAACTACAGGAACATCTTCCGGCATATCCATCGCAAGGGCTACCAGGGCGTCCTGTGCATGGAGCACGGCAAGAGCAAGGGCGACTCCAAAGAGAGCGAGCGGGCCGTGATCGACGCCTATCGGGCCTGCGACGACTTCGAGGTATGACAGCAGCAACAAGAAAGAAAGGACCCATCATGAGAGAGTTATCGAGTGTGTCCCGCCGGGACTTCATCAAGACCTCGGCAGCGGGCATGGCCGGTGTGCTGGCCGCCCAGAATGTGATCTTCGCAGCGTCGGCGCCGCGGAAGTTCCGCGTCGGTCTGATCGGCTCCGGCGGTCGGGGCACCGGCGCTCTGGACAACTGCGCCGAGGCCATCAAGATCATCGGCGCCGAGCTGGAAGTCGTCGCCACCGCCGACTGGTTCAAGGAGAGGGCCGAGAACGCGGGCAAGAAGTACAACGTGCCGGCCTCCCAGTGCTTCGGCGGCGGTGAAGCCTACAAGAACGTGCTGGCAAGCAACGCGGACGTAGTGATCATCGCGACGTCGCCGAACTTCCGGCCGGTGCACTTCGAGGCTGCGGTCAAGGCGGGCAAGCACGTGTTCATGGAGAAACCCGTCGCAGTGGACCCGCCGGGCGGGCGGAAGATCATCGCAGCGGGCGAGATCGCCAAGCAGAAGGGTCTCGCGGTCGTGGCCGGCACACAGCGACGCCACCAGGCCAGCTACCTTCGGATCCAGCACGCGGTGGCCAACGGCGCGATCGGGCAGATCGCGGGCGGAGCCATCTACTGGTGCGGCGGCGCCCTGTGGTTCCAGACCAAGAAGCCCGGCGAGAGCGATGCCGACTACATGGTTCGCAACTGGGTGAGCTTCACCGAAATGTCGGGCGACCACCTCGTCGAGCAGCACGTACACAACATCGACGTCGCCAACTGGTACATCGGGCACCCGCCGACCTCGGCCCTGGGCTTCGGAGGCCGGGCCCGGCGCAAGACCGGCAACCAGTTCGACTTCTTCAGCATCGACTTCGACTACGGCGAGGGCTGCCGCATCCACAGCATGTGCCGCCAGATCAACGGCACCGACGGCGGTGTCCGCGAGTTCTTCCGCGGCACCAACGGCGAAACCTGGGGCGACGGCGGTCTCAAAGCCAGCAAGCAGGTGAGTGTTCCCCAGTTCCCGGAGAACAACCCCTATGTGCAGGAGCACATCGACCTGCTCAACAGCATCATCGCGGACAAGCCGCTCAATGAGGCCCGCAGCGTCGCGGAGTCTACGCTGACCGCGATCATGGGACGGATCTCGGCCTACACCGGCAAGCTGGTCCGCTGGAAGGACGTCGTCGAGAACGAGACGTCCCCCTGGTACAATCTGACCTGCAAACCCTCGGCCCTGGACTTCGAGACGGGCCAGGTGGTCGCGCCGGCGGATGAAATTCCCGCGGTGCCGGGCAAAGAAGCGTAAAGCCGGAAGAAGACGGAGGCCCACGCCTCATTTTTCTGCCGAAAACAAAGAAGTCGCACTCGTACGGGTGCGACTTCTTCGTTTTGGTGTTCTATGAACCCCGTGCCAGAGAGGTTCATGGTAGACGATGGATCACTCGAGCGGAACCACCTCGGTGAATTCGACGGTGGCCCGGGCGGTAGGCTCGTGCGTCAGGATCTTGCCGACCAGCCCGACTTTGCGACCGATGAGCTTGCTGTAGTCGGCGGTTGCCGCCGACCCGGTGGGCATCACGTAGCAAATCGTCGTGCCCGATTCGTCGAGCAGGCGGAACCGCTTCCCCAGCCCGCTGGCGTCGTAGACGCTTGATGCCTCGAGCTTGCCGACCACGGCGAACCGGCTGGTATCCTCGATCCCCGCCAGCCTGGTATTGCGGGCTTCATCGATCTTCCCTTCGACCTTCACCAGCTCCTTCTTCTGCAGGGCCAGTTCCTTGTCGGCCTTGACGACCAGCTCAAACCGCTCAACCTGGTCGAGGGTGTACTGTGCGTACCGCATGGCGCGTCCGCCGTCCTTCTTGGCGGCGAGCTCCTGCAGCTTGGTCTTGACCTCGGCGTAATTCTGCTCGGCACGCGGCTTGGCTCGCTCCAGGCTGACCAGCTCGGCCAAGGCGTAGTAGATGTCCAAATCCGTCTTGGGGGCAATGTTGGGGTCGGCGCCGGCGGGCTTGACGACCGACACGACCGGCACAGGCACGCCGGAGGGGTTCGTCTCAGCCGGCTTCACGACCGGTCGATCCACTGCCTGGAGGAACTGGCTGCTCACCCACAGATACGCCCCCTGCGGCGGCGCGATCTTGTAGTAGTCGTCCTTCTCTTCCCCCAGCAGCTTCACGGTTTGGCCGCGATTGAGCACCGCCTGCTTGCTTGTGGACCACATCGGCTCGACGAAATCAGACCCGGCGTAGACCCCGACGTTGTCGCCGGTGATGATGCCCACGGTCGGATTCTCCAGGTTGATGCTGACGTACTGCATCGAGACCCAGGAGAAACACCCCGGGGGCGGGACGATGCAGGACCAGCCCTGCTGCGCGTTGATGACCTGGACGCGATCTCCGGCGTAGAGTTTGCCACACTGGTAGAAATTCGTACCGGGGCCGGAACGAATGAACACGTCGTTGCCTATGGCCTCTGCGACATAGGGCTCGACCTCGGCCTTGGCGGGCGCGGGTTCGTTGACCCCTGCGACGGGCGGAGTAGTCGCTTCGGCAGGCGCCGGCTGAACCTGGCCCAGCGAGGGCGACGCCAACAAGACAGCCGCCAGCAGAATAACCATCACACCCGTGGACTGCTTCGTCCACGCCGGGCGTACGGGAACATTCACGCGAGCTTGCATCTCTTACCTCCTATAAGATAATTCACAGATGCCCTGGAATTGCCCGCAAGGTAGGGCGATCCTTCAGTGTGTGAAGGTACCGTATCGTCGCCGGCCTGTCAATCCCCAAATGCCCATTTGGCCTGGATGATGCGTAAAAAAAATCGAGTGCGACGGAGTTCCTGGGTCCCGCGCGTTTGCCCAGTTTACGTCTGCGACGATTCCAGACGGGCGAGTTCCAGACGACACATCCTCAGTTGCTCGTCGTCCGAGAGCCGTTCGGCAGCCCGTCGGAGATGCCGGATCGCCCGTTCGGGATCGTGCAGATAGCGGGAATAGAGGATGCCCACCATCAGCTCGACCTGCTCGGCGTACTCGTAGTTGCCGTAGTGCGTCAGGAACTGCTCGTAGGCGCCGGCCGCCTCCGCGGCGCGACGATCCCCCGCCAGTTGGTTGGCGATGTCGAGCAGAGACTGGCGAGGCAACACCTGCTCGGGGTCCACCCGCATCAGTTCGAGGTAGGAATCCGCTGCGGCGGCCATGTTTCGCTCGGCAACCCGCTGGCCAATCTCATGGCGAACCCGATCGACCTGCGTCTGGCGACGTTCATCCGCCGGCCTCGAGACTTCGCGGACCGTCACGCGTCTTCGCCCCCCTGCCCCGCTGAACGGATCGTATCCGTCGGCCACGACGTCGCGATACCGCCGACGGCGATTCCACCGACGGATCATCGACCACAAATCGAGTTGGCTCGTCTCCACGAGCCGAGCGGCCAGAAGCCCCAGCGGGATGAGAATCCCGTACGCATACCCGGCCAGATGGGCGTCGTAGGCCACGTCCCGGGTGGCCCGGACGAGCATGTTGTCGATGAGGATCATCTTGACGCCGATGAAGTACAGGGCCGGAATCCGTATCGTGCCGATGAAGAAGAACCAGTACAGGACCGTGATCAACGTCTGTGGATACAGAACCAGATATGCCCCGGTGACGGCCGCGACCGCCCCGCTGGCGCCGAGCGTCGGGGCGTAGGAATCCAGGTGCATCAGGGTGTGGCCGACGCCGCTGAAGACAGCTCCCCCGAGGTAGAAGACGGTGTACCAGAGGTTGCCCAGCTTGTCGTTGATGCTATTGCCGAACAGGTACAGGAAGAGCATGTTCCCAAAGATGTGGAGCAGGCTCCCGTGGAGGAAGGCATAGGTCAGGAACTCGTGAAACCGCCAGGCAGCCGGGATGAGAAGCCAATGGGCCATGCGAGGGTGGATCGGGATGGAGACCATCTCGCCGCCAATCAGGTAGCGATGGGGTCCGCCGTACGAGGAGTAGAGGAATATCACCACGTTGAGGAGGATCAGCGCATAGTTGGCGTAGGGAGTCCGCCGAGGAGGATTGTCTGTCCCGATGGGCCACATTCGTCAGTGAATTCCAATAGATCCGGTTCAATATCGTCTAATCGGGCGTCATTATAGCGGCCGAACCGGCAAGCCACAAGGTGGAAACACACCCCCGCCGCCGCGACGACGTCCGATGCAAGCTGGAAATGCGCATAGCAGGGTCCCAGACACGGTCGCTGGCGTGTGGGACCCTTTCTCCCCGGCGGAAAACACAGACAACGGTCTGTTTCGCAGTCGTCACCTCCGCCATCTCCCGCTCTATAGAAAGTATCGCAATCAGTGGACGGCACGCCAAATCGCCTCTCAAAAACTCTTCCTTCCCGATCGGATGGCGGATATAAAGGAAGCTATGAGCACAAAAAGTGGAAACCGACGCGTTGGAATCGTCCGTGCCTGGCTCCGGGCGGCGAACCTCGACGGACTGATCCTCACCAAACCCGAGAACGTCAGCTACCTGACCCGCTTCGCGGGCGAAGACAGTTGGGCCATTGTCACGAAGACCGGCCTGTACCTCGTCACGGACAGCCGGTACATCGAGCAGGCCCAGAAGGAGTGCGTCGGGACGACGATCCTCCAGCGGGCGGGTAAGGACCCCATCGCCCAGGCCACCGGCCAGTTCCTGCGGAAGTTCAAGGGCATCAGAACGCTGGGCGTCGAGAAGTCGATCTCCGTGGGGATGTTCGAGGTCCTCAGGAAGAACGCCGGGGTCCCGTTGAAGCCTGTCGCAGGCATCGTCGAGGAGCCGCGGAGCATCAAGGACGTGGACGAGGCCGCCGCCATTATGGCCGCCGCAGCCATCTCCGCACAGGCCTTCGGCGAGATCCTCCAGCAGATCAGACCGGGCGTCACCGAGAACGAGCTGGCGGGCGCCCTGGACCTCGAAATGCGCAAGCTCGGGGGCAAAAACGCCTTCGAGACCATCGTCGCCTTCGGCCCGAACGGCTCTCGTCCTCACCACCACCCGACGCAGAGGAAGCTCAAGCCGCGAGATACCGTCCTGATCGACTTCGGCGCCCGATACGACGGGTATTGCAGCGATATCACGCGATCCTTCGCCTTCGGGACGCCGACAGCCGCCTATCGAGCGGCCTACGCGGTGGTGGAGAAGGCCCAAGCAGCCGCAATTGCCGTAGCGAGAGCGGGGGTAGAATTGGTCGAGGTCGATGCCGCCGCCAGAGCGGTGATTCGCGAGAGCGGCCTGCCCGTCTACGGCCACGGCACCGGCCATGGTTTCGGCCTGGAGATCCACGAGGACCCGTTCCTCAAGGAGAACGCCCAAGGCAAGTTGCAGGTCGGACAGATCCTCACCATCGAGCCGGGCGTTTATCTCCCCGACAAGCTGGGCATCCGCATCGAAGACGATATCCTCATCACCGAGACCGGCTGCGAGATCATCACGAGCGAGTGCCCGCGGATGGTGGTCCTGCAACGCTGACCCGCGGACCCGGGAGACGCCCGGAAGAGTCCTATTCGTCCTATCGGTCCCATCCGTCCTATAGGACGAATAGGACGTACAGGACCCATAGGATCATCGCGGCAGGCCCTTTCGCTGGACCGGTTTCTGGCCGTCAGGCCTGGGGACGAAGAAATCCTCCCGAGTCAGATTGCATCGCCTGGCCATCAGCCGGCTGTAGGCGAGATCGCCGAGGTCCCTGTCGCCGTTGTTGGTCCCGAACGAGAACTTGGCGCCCGCAGCCTTCGCTTTGCGGATGAACTTCTCGCTGGGCAGCTTGTATCGGGCGTTGATCTCGATGGCGACGCCATTGGCGACCGCGGCCTGGATCACACGGTCCATCCGCTCGTCCGTCCAGAGGGCGTCATACTCCGCTTCAATCGCGGCCGGCAGGAACGTCGGATTCACGTAAAGATCGACAGGCTCATTGCTTAAGATTCCGACAGTCCTCGCGACGAGCATATCCATGAATGCCTGCTTGTCGCCGATTTCGACCTCATTGGGCATCCACAGGCGCATTCGTCTGCCCGCGTCGTTCGTCCAGGTCATCGAGTCCGTGAAGACATAGTCGAACATGGCAATCGTCCCCGGCGAGAACATGGTCACCCACTCCCGCCCTTCCGCCTGCATTGCCCGGTACACCGGCTTGCCGTCGAGCCTGGCGAGGAAGGGCGCCAGGGGCGCGTCGTTCGTGGTCGGGAAACCCACGCCGCAGTTCTCCGCGATCCCGAACTTCATGCGTCGATCCGCAGCCATTTGGATCGCCTCTTCCAGCGTCAGGCCGCCCTTCAGGTGAACGTGGTAATCCGTCAGCACAGGCAGCGGCTTAACGTAGATGTTCTTGTAGTAGACCGTGCTGCCGGGGTCGTGACCCTGCAAGGCGAACGTGCCGTGATCCAGCTGCCGGCCGGGCATCGTGGACGGCGGATTGGCCGGGATGGGTTCCGCCCAGTCCAGGACATCCTTACCGTTGACGCTCACCGCGACGTGCTTGCCCCAGACGGTGATGTGCATCGTGAACCACTCGCCGTCGGCGGCGAGCTGCTCGGTGATGTCCTGCATCCTGTACAGACTGGCGGTCTTGCGAGGATCGGCCTGGTAGCTGTTGTTCACCTGGACCTCGAACCCCTTGTCGGGCCAGTTGTCCCTCTGCCAGCGGGTGTGGAAGTAGATACCGCCATTGGAGCCACGCTCGGTCTTCACATCGACCTTCAGCTCAAAGTCCTGGAAGTCGGCGTTCTCAACCGGCCCGACATAGAACAAGTGGCTTCGCGGCCCGTTCGCGACGATGGCGCCGTCGCGAATCGAGAAGGTGCCGGGGTTCTCCTCGGCCGCCTTCCAGCCGTCGAGTGTCCCGTCGAACAGCGAGACCCAACCGGGATCGCCGCCCTGGGCGTTCGCAGACATTGCCCCCGCCGAAAGGACCGCAACCGCACAGAACCGCAACACGTATCTTCGCATCATGGCCTAATCTCCTTCTCCAGACAGACGGACCAAGCGACTGACAGAGCCATGAGACCACAAGCCGGGAAGGAACGCAAGCGGCATCAGTACCCCTGGTGCTCGACACGGGCTGCTCGCGTGGATTCGATGAGCGCATGAAAAAAGGAGACCCGGTCGGCAGAAATGATAACGTGTTGTAGGCCGGTCTCCTTGTTGCGGTGTGCCAGATACGCACGATACCGCGGGTAGTGCTTTGCGAGACCCACTGATCTCCGTCTGCACCCGCAACATCTATATCATACATCATGATCGCGGGCCGGTCAAGTGGATTCGCGGTTTCGCCCTGCGAAAAAGCAGAAACACCCGCCCTGCGTCTCACCTCTCGCGTGGCGTCTGCTGGATGCTCGGATCGGCCAGCAATCCTCGCAGGCGGACGTCTTCGCCGAAGGTCTTGACCTGGACGTGATCCAGAGCGATGCCCTGCATCAGGTCCGTCATCGGCTCGCCGATGAATGCGGTCCCGTCGGCGCCGAGGATCTTCGGCGCCACGTACACGCAGATCTCGTCGGCCAACCCTTCCCGCAGGAACGAGGTCAGCACGCGAGGACCGCCCTCGACGAGCACTTGCTGAATACCCCGCTCAGCCAACTGATCCAGCAGGAAAGGCAGGTCCGTCGTTTCCGCGGGACCCGCGCAGGCGAGGACCTCCGCCCCCCTCTTGCGAATCCGCTCGACGTGTTTGGCGTTTGCCTCGGCCGCGACCTGGCGCGTACAGACGAGAACGGGACTGGTCTTCGTCGTCCGCAGGATGCGGGACTTCAGCGGGATCCGCAGCGTGTTATCCAGGACAACTCGGATCGGCTTTTTTCCCTTGCTCGGCCTGGGCGTCAGCATGGGGTCGTCCGCCAGGACCGTGTTGATCCCGACCACGATCGCCCCCACCCGGCGGCGCAGCCGGTGCGCGTCGGCCCGGCTCAGCTCGTTCGTGATCCACCGCTTCTCCGAGGACTGGTCCACGTAGGCGAGCTTGCCGTCGATGCTCTGGGCCCACTTGAGGACGACCCAGCACTTGCCGGTCGTGACGTGCTTGAGGAACGGGGCGTTCAGCAGGCGGGCCTCCTCTTCGCACACCCCCACTTCCACCTTCACGCCGGCCCGGCGCAACTGCTCGAGCCCCCGGCCGCTCGCATGGGGCGAAGGGTCCCCCGTCGCGACGATGACCCGCGCGATGCGGGCGTCGAGGATCGCCTGCGTGCACGGGCCGGTCTTGCCCATGTGACAGCACGGCTCGAGCGTGACGTACATCGTCGCCCCCTCCGGGCGGACCCGGAGCGTCGCGCAATCCGCGATGGCGTTCACCTCCGCGTGCGGACCGCCGAACTTCTTGTGATAACCCTTGCCGATCATCTGCCCGCCCTTGACGATGACACACCCGACCGCCGGGTTCGGCTCAACCGCTCCAATGCCCTTGGCCGCAAGTATCAGGGCCGACCGCATGAATTTCTCGTCCTGTGCGTTCACGTCACGATCCCTTTCCTGCCAGCAACTCCTTGAACCGCCCCTCGTCGATCACCTCGACGCCCAGGTCGTGGGCCTTCTGCAGCTTGCTGCCGGGGGCCTCGCCCGCCACGACAAAATCGGTTTTTTTGCTCACGCTGCTCGACACCTTCCCGCCGGCCTCCTTAATCGCCTGCTCCGCCTGTTGGCGGGAGAAGCCCTTCAAGGTCCCGGTAACGACGAAGGTCTTGCCCTGAAGGCTGCCGGTGCGCTTCTTCGCGGCCGGAGGCTCTGGCCGGACTCCCGCCGCAAGCAGGTCCTCGATCACCGCGCGATGCCGCGGATTGCGGAAGTACTGGCACACGCTCTCGGCCATCACCGGGCCAACCTGGCCCACGTCCTGCAACTGCTCCTGGGTCGCGCTCATCACCGCGTCGAGCGAGCCGAAATGGTTCGCCAGGACATCCGCCGACTGCCCGCCCACGTGACGGATGCCCAGCGCCGCGAGGAATCGCCACAGCGGCTGGGTCTTGCTCCTCTCAATCGCGCCCAGCACATTCTGTGCGCTCTTCTCGCCCATTCGCTCCAGGGCCAGCAGGTCGTCCTTCCGGAGTCGGTAGAGGTCGGCGAACGTCTTGACCAGTCCGGCGTCGAGCAACTGCTCGATCAGCGCGACGCCCAGGTGCTCGATGTCCATCTGGTCTCGTCCGGCGAAGTAGCGAAGCCGTTCCTTCAACTGGCCGTAACATTCGGGATTCGGGCAGCGGACGTACACGTAGGCCTCGTCCTTCACGACGTCCGTACCGCAGTTCGGGCACTTCTTCGGAACTGCAAATGGCTGGGCGCCCTCGGGCCGCAACTCCTTCTTCACCTCCACCACCTGCGGGATGATCTCGCCCGCCTTCTCGATCAGGACAGTGTCGCCCGGCCGGACATCCAGCCTGCGCATCTCATCGAAATTGTGCAGGCTGGCACGCTTGACCGTCGTCCCGGCAAGCGGCACAGGCGTCAGATTCGCTACCGGCGTCAGGTTCCCGGTCTTGCCCACCTGTACATCGATGGACTCGATGACCGTCTGCGCCCGCTCCGCGGGGAACTTGTACGCGATGCACCATCGCGGCGCCCGCCCGGTGGCACCCAGGATATCACGGTGATCGTGACGGTTGACCTTGATGACCATGCCGTCGATCTGGTAGTCCAGCTTCGAGCGATGGTCGGCCCAGCTCATGCAGATCTCGATGACCTCGCCGATATCCTTGGCCCTCTGGACGTGCGGATTGACGGGCAGGCCCAATTCCTGGAACCGCTGCAGCGTGCGCCAGTGGTCGGGCGCCAGAGGCTCGGAGACCTGGCCGATCGCATAGGCGAAGAACGCCAGGTTCCGTGCAGCCGTGACGCGGGCGTCCAGCAGCTTGAGCGAGCCGGCGGCGGCATTGCGTGGATTGGCGAAGGCCGCCTCGCCCGCCTCGGCGCGGGCCTCGTTCAGCGAGGCGAACGACTTCGTCGGCATGTAGACCTCGCCTCGGACCTCCAGCACGGCGGGAATGGAATCGTCGCTCGTCGCTCGTCCCTCGTCCCTCGGGCGCGGCTCCTCGCGTCCTTCGCACGACGCACGACGCACGACGCGAGACGAAAGCACCAACGGCACCGAGCGGATCGTCCGGATATTCGCGGTGACATCGTCGCCGACCTCGCCGTCGCCGCGGGTGGCCCCGGTCGTCAGAACGCCCTGCTCGTAGCGCAGGCTCACCGCCAGGCCGTCGATCTTGAGCTCAACCACGTAGTCGTAGTCGGACGTGTCCAACTGCTTGCGGACCCGTTCGTCGAACGCACGCAGTTCGTCCGCGTTGTACGTGTTGTCCACGCTCAGCATGGGGATGGCGTGTCGGACGGTGGTAAACCCATCGAGGGGCCGGCCCGCGACCCGCTGGGTGGGTGAATCCGGCGTGACCAGGTCCGGGCGCTCGGCTTCGAGCTTCTTCAGCTCCGCGAACAGCTCATCGTACTGCTGATCCGTGATCGTGGGCTGATTGCGGATGTAGTAGCGGTGGTCGTGTTCGCGGATCTGGTCCCGCAGCCCGTCTATTCGCCTGCCGATCTCACCAGCCATCGTCCTGTCCCTGCGACACCGCGGGCCTCTCGAGCCCGACTCCATTCGTCGGCCCCATGTTCCACCATGGGATGTACGCCGGGGGTGATTATAATCCGACAGGTCGTCCCTGTGCCACGGAGAAATGCGGAGCCCAGGGAATGGACCACGGGGCGGACAGACCGGGTGGAAAGGCGGCGGTTGGATCAAGAAGCGAAGACAGGATGCCCGCTGGCGCACCGCCGGCGCCGGGGAAAGAAGACATCACCCTCCTCCGGCTGCCGGCTGATCACAAAGTGCGTTACTCCTCCGTCTGGCCAGGCGAGACGAATCGATGGTTTGCCACGTCGTAGTCGGCGCTCCCCATCTTGGACCGGACTCGCACGAGGCTGCCGTCGGCGATGAAGATAGCCAGTTTCTCTTTGTTGTAGAAGATCTCGGCGGCCCCCGTGAACCGCAGGGCGTTGTGCAGATCCGTTCCCAGTTCCAGAACCTGCTCATCCATGAAGCCGATCCGCCGCATGATCGCCACGATGTCGTCCGGGACAAGGCTCGCCGTGCTCATGCTCTGCTTCGGGACGACCCGATACGGCGACCGTTGCTGCCCGTCCCTGGACCCGAGTTCAGGCCATTCGACGGGTCGGAACCAATTCTGACAGCCCGCCGCCTGCACCGCCAGAAGCATCAGAACCAGCCGCAGAGCCCAGGCCCGAAGGACGTGCCGCAAACGACAGGTTGCGTACAGGCCCGGTCCACTCATCACGTCACGAGACCCCGGCCCGGACCGGGACAGCGAAGAATGCTGCATCCCGGTCATTGCGCCATACTTGGATCCATGGTAGTTCAACACGGCTGCCACGCTCCTCACTCCTGACTGCTTATTGCGACTGATTTCTCAGAGAGGCCTCCAGACCGCTTCTGAACTCCGCTCCGGCCGGACGCGACGGGTCGTTCACGGCCAGTGCCTCCGCACCGCGAGGCCGGCTCGCTCCCAACTGGCCGTCTTCCGGAACCAGGTTGGCAGTCACGAACACCGCAATCTCCCGCGTGCCCCTCTCGTCGTTGTCGTTGCGGAACAGTCGACCGAGAATGGGGAGTCTTCCCAGGCCGGGCACGCGCGACTGCGCATTGCGGGTCTGGGTTTCCGTCAATCCGGCCAGGGCAGCGGTACCGCCGTCTTTGATGGTGACGCGGCTCTTCGCCTGCCGTCGGCTGACAATGGGCAGTTCGCTCTCAGTACCTCTGGCGATGCTGTCGCTGACCTCGACCGCAAAATCGAGCGTGATTTCGTTGTTGTCGCCGATGCGCGGCGTGATCGTCAGGACCGTACCGGACTCGATCTTCTCGAGCTCCGAGTTCGAGTAGATCGTGTTCTGACCGGTACTGGTCATCATGAACCATTCTTCCCGGATCGACCGCAGCTCCGCCTGGCTCCCGTCCTGGGCGGTCAGTTGCGGATTGGCGACGATCTCCAGCTTGTGGTCCGCCTGCAGGGCGTTCAACTTCGCCATCAGGGCGTTCGTGAAGCCCTCGTCGGCCGTATAGCCGATCGAGAAGATCTTCGTCCAATCTCCGTCCAGGAGCACCTGACCATAGCTGGCTGCCGGGAAATCCCATTGGACGCCCAGGTTCAACTGGTTGGTGTTCTCCATCGCCACGACGCGGGCATCGAGCAGCACCTGCCGACGACGCATGTCAAAGCGTCGGACGAGTTCCACGATCCTGTCCGCGATCTCGGACGGCGCAGTGATCGTGAGCAGATGGCCCTGATCGTTCGGATCTTGCTCATTCGGAGTCTCGGCCTGGACGTAACGCTTGTACTGGTCGGCCAAGAGGTTCTTCATCCGCGTCGGCGTCGTGTTGTTGAGCTGCAGGTAGCGAGTCACCATCAGTTGGTGGAAAGAGGTACTCGTGGGACGGTTGTCGCCGACCAGGTAGTAGTTTCCGATTCTCTTGAAGGAGTACGACGTACCCGTCAGGATCATCTCCATAGCCTCTTCCAGCGGCACCTCGGTGAAGCTGGCCGTCGTATTCAGAGCCACGTTGGGGTCGCAGATGATCGGCACGCCCACTTCGCTGGTGATGGTGGCCAAGGCGTCCACGATCTTCGTATCGGCCATGTACATGTTGCTCAGCGGATAGTAGACCAGATACGTGTTGTCGGGCTGGACGCGGAACGTGTACTTCTTCTTCGCGACCCCATCGAGGATCTGCTGGAGGCCCTGCTCGACGGACAGACCCGTCACGCTGTCGACGCCAACCGTGGTGGGCTCGTCCTTCACCGTCAGATCGACGGCGATCTTCGTGTTCGTCCGGCGGGCAAGCTCCCCGAGAGCACTGTGCAGCTTCGGCATGCCCTCTGTGGACCGGGCCCTTTGGTCTCCCGATGACTGACCGTCGATCACCGGGGTCTGGCCAGTGCCGCGACCCTCAATCATCTGGCGAATGAACGCCTCCTGGCGAACCAGCTCCAGCAGCTTCGTCTGATTGGCCGCATCGGGCGGCAGCTTCATCAGAGCTTCCTGCTCTTTCACAACCTCGTCCAGTTTGCGCATCAACGCAGCGGTGTCCGTCCCCGTCGTGTCTGGGCCTTGAGTCGTGGTCGTGTCCGGAGTCGTGGCCCGATCCGGAGTCGTGGCCCTATCCGGAGTCGTGGCCCTATCCGGAGTCGTGGTCCTATCCGGAGTCGTGGTCCTATCCGGAATCGGCGGCACCGTCCTCTTCGGCGCGGATTCGTCGAAGTCCTCGATCACATCCGTGTAGTTGTAGTTCGCATCGATGATGAACTCCGGGTGCGCAAAGCTCAGCGCACCGCTCCAGCCATAGGGCACCTTGACATTGTACCGACCCGAGGCATCCGTCATGCCCGACACGGTGCCGTCGTTCGGCTCCGCGGTGGCTTTCACGCCCACGATCGGCGTCTTCGGGTCGTACTTGATGACGCCCGAGAGGGTGAGCATCTTGATCTCGCCCGTGATCGTCGCGATGGTGACCGGACCGGTCACCGGCGACGCTTCGAACGATTTCACGGCCGGGGTGAAGATCCAGCCGTCCAGCTTGGCCGTAACTTTGCCCTTCCAGTTGTGGTCCACCTTGAGCACGAAGGCGCCGTCCATGTCCGTCACGGCCGGTTCGACCGGGAAGTTGCCCTCGGCGGTGATGGGCACGCCCGGGATCGGGTCGTTCTTCTTGTCGAGGATCTTGCCGGAGATCGCGTGCTGGATCGTCCGCGCGGTATAATCCTCGTTCACTTGCGGCATGTTCACCGCCAGGTATTCCCGTTCCGCGGGCTCGAACATGAACCCGGGTTTCGTCGGGGTCACCTTTCCCTTCCAGTTCCACTCGACCTTGGCGGTGTAGGACCCATCCGCTTTCGAGACGACGCCGGCGGGGAATCCCGCGGTCCCTTTCAGGGTGACACCAGGCAGGCGGACATTTCCGGAGATCTCATAGTAGATCTTCTCTGCCTTGAAATTCTGATTCAACTGATCCGCCGTGATGCCGGCGTACTCCCGCTGCGGCGGATCGAAGAGATAGCCGTCTTTCTGCGGGACAATGGTGCCGATCCAGCCGTACGAGACCTTCGCGGTGTAGCGACCCTTTTTGTCACTGGTCAGGGAACCCGTGGGGAGACCCACCACATTTGCCTCGGGGGTGCCGGTCTCGCCTTCGATCGTCAGGTATACCTCGCTCGCTTCGTAGTTGTCGTTCTCGTGCGCCACGGTCACCGACTTGTAGTCTCTCGACGGTGGGTTGAACTTCCAGCCCGGCTTCTCGGGCGTGATCGTTGCAGACCACCCGTGCTCGACCGAGACGCTGTAGTAGCCGTTCTCGTCGCTCACGATGTCCTCGGGGAACCCCTTGAGGGCCACGCCGGCCTGGCCGACGGAGCCCGAAATCACATAGGACAGAACCTGCACGCTGTAATCCTCGTTGGATTGGCTCTCGACGACGTCCGTATACGTGCGGCCGTTGGGGTCGAACAGGTGACCGTCCTTCTGCGGCGTGATGCTGCCGCTCCAGGCATAGGGGACCTCGACGCGATACAGGCCATCCGCGCCGGAGACCACTTGCGCATCGCTGGGCGCGACCTGAATGGGGATTCCCGGCTTGCCGACCGACCCGGAGAGGATGAAGGTCAACTTGGCGGGCTTGTAGTCGTCCTGGGGACTGCTCTTGGTCACCTCGGGGTAGGCCCGGCTCTCGGGCTCGAAACGATACCCGGCCAGCACGGGCGCAACGGTTCCATTCCAGCCGTAATCGACCGTAACCGAGTAGCGTCCCTTGTCGTCGCTGACCACGTCGGTAGGAAAGCCGTTCAGGGAGATGCCCGGCATCCCCACGGACCCCGCGATCGTGAACTTCAGCCGCTCCGGCGTGAAATCCTGGTCGACCAGGTTCGCCGTGACCCTCGTGGCATAGCTCCGCTCCACCGGATCGAACATGAACCCGGTCTTGGTGGGCGTGATCTTGCCGGACCAGCCGACCTCGACCTCGACGCTGTAGGCGCCGTCCGCGTCCGTCTGGACGGTCTTCGAGCCGGGAGAGACCTGTAATGTCACATCCGCCAGGCCTGTCTTGCCCGAGATGGTGAACATCTTCTTTCTCACGCTGACCTGGCTGCGGGCCTCCGGCGCGACCAGTAGGATCGCACACAGGGCAATCATCCCGCCTAAAGGTAGTGTACCGAAATGTCTCCTGGCCATAGGTAAAGGTCCCTTTCTGCAGCCGCTACTACGCCGTCCGACGGCTTAACCTGTATCGGCAATCCCGCGCCCTGCTTTAGCAAAAACCTCCCCTGCCGTATGCTACAAACGTACTACAACTTGATGATCGTCCTTCCGACCTTTCCGTCCGGCGCCTGGGTCCACTCTGCGATTCTCGCCGATTTCTGCCCGTCCTGCTCATACACCTCGACGAGAATCTGGTTCTGGGCACTCTCGCTTGCCGGCGTGTTCGGGCTGTTCGAGTACTCCAGAACCGCGGTCAGACGATAGACCCCCTCCGGGATATCGGACAAATCCAACACGCCCGAGAACTGCCGTTTCTCCAAGGGCAACTGGATCCCCGGCTGGCCGGCGGATTCCATGAGGAACTGCTTGTACTTGTTGTCGCCGGTCCCGGTCAAGACGCCGCGGCACTTGGGCCAGACGTGGGTCACGCCGTTGTTGTTGAAGAAGGACGTCGCGATGTAGCGCCCGGGCCCCGCTTGGGACAGGTAGAACTCCAGCGGGTCGAGGTAGTTCGTCCGCTCCGCCTTGGGGTTGGTCAAGCAGACATTGACGGTCCTCATTCCCGCCGGCGAGCCGTCGTCATGCGTCGCGTGCAGTCGCAGCGTGCCATAGTAGTTCGAGTAGTCCGTGGCCGTGGCCGGCATCTTCACGAGCAGGTTCACGCCTCGCCGGCCGTAGCGAGGGAGCGTAAGCTCCTCGGGCATCACGGTCACCCACTGGGAGCAGTCGAGATTGTCGCCGCGGACATTGCGGCCGCTATTGGCGCCGCGCATGTGCGGCGGCAGCGTCAGCTCCACGGCCACCGTCACCGGGTCTTCCGACTCATTCGTCAACATGACGGACCCGCCGCGATTGCCGCCGGGGACGATGTCGATCAACAGGTTGTCCTTGTCCACAGCGATCGGTGCGATGGTCCGCGGATCGACGACGCGATTGTCGCCCTCGAAGTCGAACTCCTTCTGAACCGCACTGCCCCGGCGTCCGTCCACGTACAGATAGCCTTCCATCCGGTACTTGCCGCTCGGCAGCAGCATCCCGAGATCCTTCTTGAGACTGAGCGAAACACTCGGAATGATGCCGCATTCGGGAAGCGTCAAATCGGCAATCCTCTTCCAGTTGCCGCCGGATTCCTGGAATACGCGCAACAAGCCCTTCAGACGCGAGTAGGTGCCGCCGCTGTTCGCGATGCTCATCGAGGCGATCACCGCCGCGGTGGGCCTGTCCAGGGTCGCCTTGCGGAAGTTCAGGTCCAGGTCCGTCACCGCGACCTGGTGGGGCAACGGAACACCCTGCACCTCCAGAATAACCGGGACCACGTACCGCAATCCGACCAGGGCACCGGCGCCGTCGAGTTCCACCCGGCGCGGCTCAGTCCCGGCAATCAGCACGGCGAAGTAGAAACCTCGCGCGCCGCCGGGGACGTTGGCGACCATGGGGACCGGAACCGCCTGGTAGGGATCCACCACCACGTCGGCGACCGGGCAGTCCAGCCAGCTCTTGCAGCTCCGCAGCTTCGACAGGTCCACGCCTTGGGGATTGTTCGGATCGACCTCGGTCCAGACGCCATTGGCGTCCTGGGTCAACTCGCCCAGTCGCAGAAACACACGCTCGGTCGTATCTCTGGAGATATTCTCTACCTTGAAATCGAGTTTGACGGATCTGCCCGGGTAGACCTGCTTCTTGATGGTAATCGGCTGAACGAGAAAGTCGGCGAAGGCAGACCCTCCGGTCGAGAGCATAACCGCCGCCATGACGAGGATTGCACCCCAGGACCTGCCGGTCAGACTCGCTTGGCGCCCCGTCCGGCACACCGGGAGATTTCGCTCCGCTCTCATTGATTCTTCTCCATACACCATTTGACTACTCCAGTTCTCGTAGATTCTTCGATCCCTGCCCCCGAGACACAGAATACCTGATGTCAGCCCAATGCCGTTTCTGCGGTCTCTTCGGCAATCCAGAGAAGGTACTTGCCCCGTTTCTGGCGATTTCTGCGAGACACCCCCAACCCATGGTGCCGCCTCCTGATCAGAGCCGTCATGATGCTCTGACGAAAGCCCCACATATGATATTACCCACTTTACCAGAACTCACCTCCTTTGTCAAGCCCAAATTACCCCACGATCCCATTTTGGTGGACTATTTGGCGGTATCGCATGGACGCGGCGATCCGATTATCAACCGGATTCTCGCTGCTTGTTTTATAGGACTGCGAGACGACAGTCGGCCCCGGTGCCCCGCGCGTACTGCCAGGAGGATCCGGGCGGACGCCGACCGACCATGGACTGCCCTCCTGTCGCCTGGCCCAATAGAGAAGGGGAGAGCTGGAAACTGGCGTCTCTAGCTCTCCCCTTGGTGTTCCATCGCTCAGTCGTGGGGACACTGTTGCTGGAATCATCTTTCAGCAACGGTCAGGAAACGACCTCGTGTCCACCCGACGGAGTTGCGATTCGGTCAACCCAATCACGACGTCGGGACCACCCAAACCGTCACGGTCGCAACGTGCACGTTGTTGGTGCCGCCGGCAATGCCGGACAGATCAGCGTCCTTGAACTTCGCTTTGACCGTCACATTCGTCTGGACGCCGCCCGGGGGGACGATGTTGCTGCCATCAATCCAGGCGCTGGGGGTGCCGCCGATGGCGCCGGTCGATGCAACCGTGACCGAGAGCGCGACCTCGGTATTGGCCTTCACCTTCAGAACGGTAGAGCCCTCATACTCGTGAATGCTAATCTGAGACAGCTTGATCGACGCATCCTGGTTGACGATGCTAACCCAGTAGCCAATGTCCATGTAGCAATTAATGTGCGTGATCTCGATCGGAGTCTTCGTGCACGGCCACTGATACGTCTTGATGTCGCCCGCTTGCACCGATACGGCCAGCAGAGCCACTGCTGCGACTGCGAACAATGCCTTCTTCATCTTTACTTCCTTTCTAACTTAACCCTCGCTCCGATTTGGCCGATAGGGCCTGCTGGAGCTACACCCAGTTACCGCGTCCGGACAACGCTTTGGCCGGACCGCGTTGCAGCGGGCATGACCACCTGAATAACAGCTTCCCCAGATCTGCCCGCTCGTGATCCGGGAGGCTGCGGCCCTTCACAATTGTGGATTTGACCTGCGATTTTCATTCCCACTTGGCATTTGACATTCTCTTTTCGCCCAAAGAGAGGGCCATCCCTCCAGGCGCCTCGCAAACCATCTGGGGCCTGCGAGAACCTCATGTCATCACCTTACCTCCTTTCTCCCCTGTCCCTTGCCGAGGGGGGCTATGCTTGGGATCGCACCTTTCCGTAGGTCCTGGGCAATCGAAATAACCAGATAATAGCGACCCGACAGAAAACTGCCGGCGAAGCCCGGCTTCATCACCCTCTCCGAATCAGGAGCCCGCAGTAACCGTAATGATCAGGGCTCCACGGTATCGCCCCGCCAGGTAGGGCTGTATTGTCTTAACTCCAACCTGCATCTCGATCGGAACAACCACTCCATTGCGTGGAGTCGGCCCGTCCGACGCGATCGGCACACGCCCCTTTCCGACTGGGACCCGTTTGCCGTTGACGACCACCACCATGTCCTTGGGCGAGATCGCCATGTTGGAGACTTCATGCCGAAGCCCGTCGAAGGAAGCCAGAACGCGAAACGGGCAATTAGCCACCACACGCGCCATCACTTTCGCCACCGTCGGACTGCTGGCGGACTCAAGAGCCTCGCCCAGATACAACGACGAACCAGAAGGAATCTTGACGGCAACAAAAGGCTCGGACCAGTCGATAGCCTTCGCCCCTTGCGTCATCCAGAAACACGTCGCAAGAATCACACTCGTCTTCGCCAAGAATCGCATGTCATTACCCCCCTACTCGAACCATCGCGCGTCCTGGAGACACCCACTGTTCACCACCCTGACGCGACTGCGCTCCTGCGTTCGGCTGAAGCTAACTCACCGGGTTGTCTGAGAGCCTGCTGCCTCAGATGGAATCCCTGCAAACACCGCCCTTTCCGGACCCATCCCTTGGCAACTGCGTGAGACACGAAGAGCCGAAATCACCCAACCTCACAGCTCCTCACTCACTATCCCTGCGAAGCCGGGCCTCACACCCCGCGAACGTCCCGGCACCGAGATTCAATTTCCTGCACTACCGCAACTCTTCCTATATATCCGAGGTTACCACTTTTACCCAATGCTGTCAAGACCAAAAACACACAGACAACATTTTTTATCCCTATATCCCAATCCACTGATACACCGTATTTTACCCAAACATCCAATAAATGTCAACCCCATGACGGCGGTTTCACAAAAAAGATGTGAATCGGGAGCCGGCATCGAGCGCCCCGGGTGGGCGAGTCCTGGTCACTTGGCAGGCCACCCCAGGGGAGAACGCGTCCGGCACAACCAATGAACAGCCGGGACACAACACGACTTGTGGGGATCACGCAAAGGCGGGATAGGCCGCCAGCGCTCTGGAAGAGGGATTTGCCGATCGACAGACAGCCCCCGATCGGACGCCGGTGTGAAAGAACTCCCCGAGTAGGGCTCGAACCTACAACCTAGCGGTTAACAGCCGCTCGCTCTGCCATTGAGCTATCGGGGAACATACCCGAGCCAGACCACCATCGGGACGACACCCGATGCTCCGGCAATTATCGTCGGAGATACGCTACATACAACAGATTTTGCCAACTTTGTCAAGATTTATCTGTACCGGCCGATAGAGAAAAAAAGGGGCTGTGCTGGACACAGGGTGTCCCGCCCATTAAATTGGTGAGTTTACGCATTCTGTGCAGACGAGGAGAGGGGTTGTCGCCCTTGTCAGGCGGATCGCAGAGGACTCCGCGCGGGGTTCCGTCGTGGAATCTCAGGAACATGGACGGACCAGGGCGCATCATTACGTGCGTCTGCGGAGAGTACTGTGGTGTCGGATTTCGGATTCGTGGGTTAGTGCTACATGGCCAAGGACATTCTTAGTGTCGGGGGGTTCACGATTATCAGGCGGATCGGCAACGGTGCTCGCAGCACGATCTACCTGGCAACCGATGAGGAGGACGGCAGTGTCGTCGCACTGAAGCGCCTGACCTACGAGAAGCCGGAGGACACTCGTTTCTTCGAGCAGACGGAACTGGAGTACCAGGTCGCCAGGAAGATCGACCACCCGTACGTCCGTAAATGCTACAAGCTCCAGAAGATCCGCAGCATGTTCCGAGTCCGTGAACTCCTGCTGTCCATGGAACACTTCGAGGGCAAAACACTCGAGGAGACCACCACGCTGAGCCTGGGGGACGTGCTGCTCGTTTTCCGCATGGTGGCCACCGGCCTGAACGCCATGCACCAGCAGGGCTACATCCACTGCGACATGAAGCCCAACAACATCCTGATCAACAAGACCGGCACGATCAAGATCATCGACCTGGGCCAGAGTTGCCCGATCGGGACCGTCAAGTCGCGAATTCAGGGGACGCCGGACTACATCGCGCCCGAACAGGTCCATCGCAAGACCCTCGGTCCCAAGACCGACATCTTCAACCTGGGCGCCACGATGTACTGGGCTCTGACGGGCAAGAACGTGCCGACCCTCATCCCCAAGAAGAGCAAAGACGGCTTGGTCGCCTACGCGCCGCAGAAGACATGTCCTGCTCCGCACGAGCTCAAGAGCCAGTTGCCGGTCGGCGTTTCGAAACTGGTCATGGACTGCGTCAAGGAGGACCCGGCGGAGCGGCCCCCCAGCATGATGGAGGTCATCTCCCGGCTCGACCTCATGATTCACAGTATCTTCGGCAGCAGAATCAAAGCGAACCGAAATGCACCGAGCAACCATCGATCTTCTCAGTAGGGGGATCCGAGCGAATCAGACAGACCGGTTTCGGCGGGGCAACCTCATCTGTCTGCCGGCGGGTGGATCGTTGGTCGTCAGCGGCGACATCCACGGGCATCGTCGCAATTTCGAGCGCATCCTCACGCGAGCCGACCTCGCAAACCACCCGGACCGACACCTGATCCTCCAGGAGATCATCCACGGCGGGCCCGAAGACGACGAGGGCGGGTGCCTTTCCTACCAACTGCTCTTCGAGGCGATCCGCCTGAAGCTGCAATTCCCCGACCGGGTCCACATCGTCATGGGCAATCACGACACCGCCTGCATCAGCAGTGCGGAGGTCATGAAGAACGGCAAGGAGATGAACCGGGCGATGGCTTCCGCGCTGGACCGGGAGTTCCGCCAGGCCGGTCCCGAGGTCCGCCTGGCGATCCGCCAGTTCCTCTTCTCACAGCCCCTGGCCGTCCGGTGCGCCAATCGCCTGTGGATCTCCCATTCCCTGCCCAACGACCGCTCGGTCGATCTGTTCGACCCGGGCATCTTCGAGAGGGAAATGCAGGTCACCGACTGCGACCGACCGGGATCCGCTTACCTACTGACCTGGGGCCGCCGGCACAGCCAGGAGGCCCTCGACCGGATGGCCCGGATCCTCGACGCGGACGCGTTCATTCTGGGCCACCAGCCCCAGACTCACGGGTGGTGCAAGGCAGGCGAGAACCTCATCATCCTCGCCTGCGATCACAACCACGGCTGCGTCATCGAGCTGGACCTCAGCAAATCCTACACCGCCGCAGGTCTTTCTGACCTCATCATCCCCCTGGCGTCCATCGAGTAACGAAGGCAGATCATCGGATCAGAATACGTATAAGTACGTATTGACAAATCTCCGCGCAAACGCGACAATTACACGTAATGGAGTGAAGGTCGGTGGGCTGTTCAGCCATGGAGTGACGGGTGAATAATCCCTGGAAGGATCCCCATCAAACAGAATGCCTGAGAATGGTGCAGGTTCGCACGGTGAGGAAAGGGGTGCTTTGTGAGTGCCGACACTATGAAACTACTGAAACAAGCGGTCGTGGTGGGCTCATTCATAGCCGCGTTGTCTCCGCTGACGTGCCTGGCCGATCTCAATACTCTCTTCTCCGGTTCCCTCACAGGATCCGGCGGCGGCATTGATGCCATGGACGCCTGGAACAGCAGCGCTACGGTGATTACCTGGACCGTGGAACAAGCCTCAGTCTCGACATGGAAGTACCATTATGAGTTCACCGTTCCGACAGATTCAAAGAAACTGAGCCATATCATCTTCGAAGTCTCCGATTCGTTCACCAGTTCAGACTACTCCTACAGTGGTGCCTTCACAGACGCTGTAGACTCCTATGGGGCCGGGGGAAGTAACCCAGGCATCCCGGACACCTTCTACGGCCTCAAGTTTGATATCGTTGAATCCTCGGCATATACATGGGTGGTCGAGTTCGAAAGCACGCGAGCTCCCATCTGGGGTGATTTCTACGCGAAAGACGGCAAAGACGGCGGCGATGAAGTCTACGCCTACAACACGGGTTTCACGGCACCGGATACGGACACCCAGTTGAACCACATTGCGGTCCCCGACACGGTGTCATACGTTCCACTGCCAGGCGCGGTGCTGCTGGGCATGCTGGGCTTGGGCGCTGCCGGTTTGAGGTTGCGCCGGACCGCGTGACAGGGTCCTGATTGCGGCGGATCGTCGCTTCGTTGTGAACTACGCCGGCGAAGTCTCTCTCCAGAGACTTCACCGGTTTCGTTTCATGGTGCGGGACTCACCGGCTCTTGCGCAAGACCGCGGGCTTCATCGTCCAGGCCTGCAGCTTGGCGATTCCCATCATCTGCGGCGCGTCGAAGCCTTTCGGGAAGATCACCCAGCCCCAGAGGCCCGGCGAGTCGTCGGCAACATACCTCTTCGCCGCGAGTTCGCCCCTTCGCAACGTGACATCGCCGGAATCGCGATCCGAGGCAACCATCGACGCCAGCGTGACGGCGAAGTCCTCCGGCCGCACCGGTTGACCGGCCACCCAGACGACCGTGGGCAACTGGCTCGTCGTGCGGACGATGTCCAGCGTCTCCTGCGCGGCCTGCCGCATTGCTTCCTGCGAGAATGTCCCCTCCTTGACGAATCGCTGCGCCACGGAGGCGGGACCGTACGCGAACTCCAGCGAGACCTCGTCCGCCCCCTTGCCCAACCGTTCGCACATCGCCAGCAGCCCCTCGCCAACAGAGACGATCCTGGCGCCCAGATCAACGTACGAAAGCTCCTTTTGGAAGGCCTTCGCGATGGTCTGAATGTCGCTTCGCGTCAAGGGATGGGAGTAGACGCGGTCGGTGTACAGCGTCGCGATCTCCCTGGCGGTCACCAGACGCACGCCGGGACGGCGCACGATGTGGTCCAGGAAGGTCTCGAACGCACGAAAGGCCTGCTCCTGCTTCTCGGGCGATTTCATGGGCGGCAACTTCCACTCGGATCGCGGCGGATTGGCGCCGTGTGAGAAGTTGACCCCGTCCCAGAACTGCTCGTGCACGAACTCGCACGGGTGATAGTAGATGCTGACGATCCCGCCGCCCTCGCGGATGAGTTTCTCCTGCACCCGGTCGAACTTCGCGCAGGCGTCCTTCACCTCATCGTCCGCCCAACCGGTCCGCAGGACGCAGTCCCCGAGGCGGAGGATGTTCAGCACGCCGCAATACCAGAAGGGACGGTTGTTCACGTTCACGTGCGAAGTCTCGTCCAGGTACAGCGGGATGCCAAACGCACGGAGGGCGCCGTAGCTCTGGGGAGTCCACGACCCGCCTGGCTGGCCGTAACAGGAGGCATTGACGCCGAACACGCGCCGCAGTGTCTCCAGGCCGGCCCCCTCCCGACGGATGAACTCCGAGACGCCTTCGTGCCAGCCCAGATCCCGGCTGTACTCCGAGGGCGTCGGGTGGGCGCTGTGGAGCGTCGAATGGTACGCGATGTCGTTCTTCGCCAGAGCCAGGATCACATCGTCCCGCCCGCGCTCTTCCAGGACCCGGGCCTTCTCGCCGACGATCTTGAACGTGGCTTGGACGCCTCGCGCGGAGAACATCTCGGCCAATCGCATCGCCGCGTCGTCCGCCTGGGGCAGGATGAAGTCCTCCGTGTCGAACCAGAACGTGACGTACACGGTGGGCGGCTGAGCCGCCAGGGAAGCCGTGGTCGAAAGACACGCGAACACCGCAGTCGCGAGGAAAACCCATGACGCTTTCATAGTCTATCTCCCTGCAATTCGGGCTACTTGGCTGCCATGACATCGAATTCCGCGATGGTCGTGTACGGCTGGCGCGACCATTCGCTCAACGCCACCAGACGAACGTAACGTCCGGCAACCGGCTTCTCGAACCGGACAGTCTGGAGCTGGTCGTTGTTCGGGAAGCGACCTTCCTTGACGACGGGCTCCCACTGTTTGCCGTCCTCGCTCGCGTGGAACTCATAGGTGCGAATCCGCCCGTTGGGATTGCCCTGTCGGGGCAACTGCGTGAACCCGACCAGCGAGAGGGTCTTGCCCAGATCGATCTGGATCTCGTGCGGATGCGCAGGCTGCGAGGCCGACCAGCTCGTGTGCCAGAAGGTGTCCGGCGCGTTGTCGATCGCATGACGAGCTTCTCCCTCGCCCGGCTCGAAGCTGTCCACGTGCACCACCCGCCACGCGGACTTGTCCAGCTCCTGCAGCGGGATGATCTTCTCGAACTCCACGCGGGCAATGTCGCTGGCCAGCTTGTCGCTCAGATGGACGCGGGCCTCGACCACGCCGCCTTCGACGAGATCGAACGGCTTGGCATAGCTCGTCCACGCCCCGTCATTGAGCCGATACTCCACTCTGCCGGAGATGTTCGTTTCGATCCCCACCATCCCCCCCTTGTCCCGGGTGACCAGCGGCGCCCCGAGGTTGGGCAGTTGGATCCTGGCGTCCGCCGTCGCGGGACGCAGCGAATAGCGGAATCGGGCGGGAGCGGCATTCAGGATGTACTGGTTCATGGGGCGCGGGCCGCAACTGGCGCCGCCGAGACCCATGTGGGCCGTGTCGATGCACAGGTAGACCTCGTCTCGCGGCACGACCTTGTCGATATGCCTGGCCTGGTCGTAGTCCGCCGCGGTGTTGTGGTGGGCACTGATGGAGTACGTGCCGTCGGTAGTCACCAGCAGGCCCTTGCCCTTCCTGTCGGTTAGGGTGGCCCAGCGGACGTCGGTCTTGTTGCCGTTCTCCTGGGGTCGGACGTAACGCTCGTATTGAGCGGCCACCTTGCCGCTGTAGAGCCCGACGTCGGCGCTGCGTTTGCGATCCACGTAGCTCTCGTGCGGCCCTCGCCCGAGCCAGGTCAGATCGTCAAGCCCCTTGGGCAGAACCAGGCTCACCCCGAGCTTGGGCAGAACCGCGAGGTTCCCGTAGGGCTCGACCTGGTTGGTCACGTCGATCGAGCCGTCGCCGAAGATAGTGAAGGTGGCGGTGTGGACCATGCCGGTCTCGGCCTTGCCGGCGCAGTCCACCGTGCAGCGGACGCGAACGATGCCTCGGGCCGGCTGCTCGACAGTGACGTTCTTGGCCGTGTAGGACAGGCTGGCGATCCCCGACCGCTCGATATCCCGCCGCAGCCAGTTGTCGTTGTCCACCGGGGCGCGGAAGAGGTTCAGCCGGGGGCCACCGCCATTGGCGAGGACCTCGACGCCGTCGTAGGCCAGCGACGACAGCGTACCGGCAGACCGGCTAAAGACCGCCTTGACTTTCCGGCCCGTGACGATGATCGAGTCGCCCTCGTCCACCACCGCCAGGGCCCGCAGACGCGCCAGTTCGAGCGAGGGCGCCTCCGGCGTCCTGATGGGCAGCTTGAACTGTTCGCAGGCGACCACGTGGCCCGCTTTGGCATACAACTCGTCGCGCTTCTGCGTCAGGCTGACGTTCAGGAAGTACTCGGCTCCCGGCTTGAGCTTTCGGCGAGACAGCGACAGACGCAGCAGAACGCTCGCCGACTCGCCCGGCGCCACGCTGTCGAGCGTCTGCACACCCCGCCCAATCCCCTGCCCATCTTCCGTGAGCTGCCATTGGACTGTGAAGTTGCTCAGGTCCGTGAAGAAGTATTTGTTGGTCAACTCGACGGTGACACGGTCCTTCGCGACCTCGCCCAAGGCGAAGTTGACGTATTGGTAGACTCTCTTCACCTCCCGCAGCTTGGCGGTATGGGACCGGTCCGGATCGACGACGCCATTACAGCAGAAGTTGTTGTCGTTGGGCCGGTCGCCGTAGTCGCCGCCGTAGGCGAAGAACCACTGCTTCGACCCGTCCGGATTCGTCGCACCCGTGTACTTGCGAAGACCCTGGTCGATCCAGTCCCAAATACAAGCTCCGATCAGGCGAGGGTGGGCGTTGATCGCGTCCCAGTACTCCTGCAAGTTGCCGATCGCGTTGCCCATCCCGTGGGCGTACTCGCAGACAAAGAAGGGCTTGGGCGAATTGCTGCGTCCCGAGGCAATCAGCCCCTCGACAGACGGATACATCACGCTGTCCATGTCCGCGACCTCGTTCATTCGCTCGTAGTGGATGGGCCTGGACGTGTCGAGGCTTCGAATCGCCTGAGCGGCTGCCTCGAAGTTCGGGCCGCTCCCGGCCTCGTTGCCCAGCGACCAGATGACCACGCACGGATGGTTCTTGTCCCGCTCGACCATGCGGACCTCGCGGTCCACGTGAGCGGTCTTCCAGCTCTCGACGGCGCCGAGCGTCTCGCGGCCGTACCCCATGCCGTGCGATTCGACGTTCGCCTCATCGACGATGTATATGCCATACAGGTCGCACAGGTCGTACCAGAGGGGGTGGTCCGGGTAGTGACAGGTGCGGACGGTGTTGATGTTGTTCTGCTTCATCAGCTCGATGTCGCGGATCATCGAGCCGATCTCGATGGCCTGCCCGCGATCCGGGTCGTGCTCGTGACGGTTGACGCCCTTGAGCTTGATCGAGACGCCGTTGAGGAAGAACTGGCGGTCTTTCAGCTCGACCTCGCGGAAGCCGAACCGACAGGCCTTGACCTCAGTGGTCTGGCCCTGCGCGTCCAGCATCTCCAGCACGACAAGATAGAGGTTCGGCGTCTCGGAGGTCCATTTGAGCGGGTTTTCCACATCGGCGAGGATTCTCAACTCCGCCTCCCGACCGGGCTCCACCGCGGCCGTCTCAGACGATCCTACGGGCGTCCGACGACCCTGGGCGTCAACAAGGATCGCTCGAACGCGTCGCGCGGCCCGACGATCCGAGAGGTTGCGGACCTTGGCGGTGATGCTGAGCCGGGCGTCCTTGTACTGCTCGTCCAAGTCGCTGAGCACGAACAGATCCCGCAACTGGACCCGCGGCGCGCTGAACAGGTACACGTCGCGGAAGATGCCGCTCAGTCGCCAGAAATCCTGGTCCTCCAGGTAACTGCCGTCGGACCAGCGATAGACCTCCGCCGCCAGGACGTTCTCGCCCGGCTGGAGGTACCTGGTGATGTCGAACTCGGCGGGCGTCCGGCTGCCCTCGCTGTACCCGACCTTTTGCCCGTTGATCCAGAGGTAGAACGCGGAGGCGACGCCTTCGAAGTGGATGAATACCTCGCGCCCATCCCAGTCCTTCGGCACGTCGAAGACCGTCCGATAGCTGCCCACCGGGTTGGGCTCGTGAGCGGCGGTGTAGTCCGGCGGGAGTGGGCCGACGATCTTCGGCGGCTGACGCACATGCGGATAGCGGATATTCGAGTAGATGGGGGTGCCATAGCCCTGGATCTCCCAGTTGGACGGGACCGGGATCTCGGCCCATCCGCTGACGTCGAAGTCCGGCTTGTAGAAATCCACGGGACGCTCGTCGGGCGACTTGACCCAGTGGAATTTCCATTGCCCGTTGAGACTGCGATAGTACGGCGAATCGTGCCACTTCTTCAGCACGTCCCCCGCCGTCTTCACGGTGTACGCGCGGACAGCCGCCGGCACGTCGGGATACGACACGCCCGTGGCCCGCCCAGATTCCTTGTTGATCCCGATGACTTGCTCGTTCTCCCAGTCCGGCGCCTGAGCCCAGGCCGAAACAACCAGGAAGCACCCCACGAGAACTGCCAACCGCATCGATCGCACGTTCATTTTCGATCTCCTTGAAAAGACCTTCCATCAAAGTCGCCATCATACAGGGGGTCCACGCCCGGTCAAGGACAGGTTCTTTACCCCTCTCGACGCCCGTGGTAACATGTCCTCCACGCGGATGATGTACCGAGTAGAGAAGGCAAGGTCGAAGGACATGGATAAGGAGTCCAGAATGGAACGTCAGAGAGCAATCTGCCCGCGAAATGTGCATGCGATTCTCGCATCAATCCTGCTATTGGCGAGCATCAGCGCCGCCGACATCCGGCTGCCCGCCGTCGTCGGCGACAACATGGTCCTGCAGAACGGAGGGAAAGTCACCCTCTGGGGTTGGGCCGACCCCGGCGAGCAGATCGCCGTCCGCATGAGCTGGCAGTCCGCCGAGCCTCGCGTCACCACCGGCCAGGACGGCAAGTGGAAGCTCGTGGCCGAAGCGCCGAAGGTCGGAGGACCGTACGAAGTGACCCTCGCCGGCAAGAACACCGTCGCCCTCAAGAACATCCTGTGCGGCGAGGTCTGGGTCTGCTCGGGCCAGTCGAACATGGAATGGCCCGTCGCAGCTTCCGCTTCGGGTCCGCAGGAAGTCGCAGCGGCCGACTTTCCGAAGATCCGCCTGTTCACCGTCCAGAAGAAGATCGCTGACAGTCCCCAGGCGGACTGCGTGGGACAGTGGGCCGAGTGCAGTCCCCAGACGGTGGGCGGGTTCTCCGCGGTCGGGTACTTTTTCGGCAGGTATCTGCACAAGGAGCTGGACACCCCGGTCGGGCTCATCAATACCAGTTGGGGCGGCACCGTAGCGGAGGCCTGGACCAGCGAAGGGACACTGGCGAAGTTCCCCGAGTTCAAGACACAAATCGACCGGATCGCCGAGGCCCGCGCCAATCCCGAAGCCTCGATGAAGAAGTACCAGGAGTCGCTCGACCAGTGGCACAAGCAGATTGAGACCGCCGGGGCACAGGGCGCCGGGTGCATTTCACTCGATTTCGACGATTCCACCTGGCAAGAGATGGAGTTGCCCGTGCTCTGGGAACAGACGGCCCTCGGGAATTTCGACGGTCTCGTCTGGTTCCGCAAGATCATCGAGGTCCCGGAATCTTGGGTGGGCAAGGAACTGACGCTCGATCTGGGACCAATCGACGACATGGACACGACCTGGGTCAACGGCGTCAAGATGGGCGCCATCATGGCGTCGGGCCAGTGGCAGACCCCCCGGCAGTACAAGGTCGGCGCGGGCGTCATCAAGGCCGGTCGCAACGTGATCGCAATCCAGGTCCTCGACACCGGCGGCGGCGGCGGGGTCTACGGCCAGCCGGCACAGATGAAGATCAAGCCCGCCGGTGCAGGCGACGACGCGGCACTCTCCCTCGCAGGCAAGTGGCGATACAAGGTCGCAATGGACCTAGCGTCGATGCCGCCGCAACCCCAGCCGCCGACCTGGGCCAACAATCCCAATGCCCCAACGGTTCTGTACAACGGAATGATCGCCCCGCTGGTCCCGTTCGCCATCCGCGGCGCGATCTGGTACCAGGGCGAGTCCAACGCGGACCGCGCCTATCAGTACCGCACGCTCTTCCCCGATATGATCACGGACTGGCGTCAGAGCTGGGGCGTCAAGAGCTTCCCCTTCCTGTTCGTCCAGTTGGCCAACTTCATGGCCGAGAAGCCCGAGCCCGGCGACAGCGCCTGGGCGGAACTCCGCGAGGCCCAGCTCATGA
>JAGOLX010000046.1 GCA_017993835.1 Phycisphaerae bacterium | reverse complement strand
ATTGACGCGATCGCCAAACCGCCAATGATCAGACTCGGCGCCTCGATACGTGCGCTCTTCAGGATCGAGTGGAATGGAAGTCTCTGACAGGCGGGCCGCGAAGCCGCCCCCGGGATCTTGAATCGTCCCCGCGACCACTACTGTTGCCGTGACGCACGGACCTCCAGCAGCCTTATATAGAGAGAACCATGTGAAACAGGCGTGTCCTGGACAGTTGTCTTGGGCCCGGCGAACGGTACAATGACTGAGCTCACGTGTGCGGCCATCCGATCGCTCAGACGGGTGGGCAGAGAAAGGTGGACGAGAATGGAACGGAAACATGAAGTGAGAGTCACTGGAGATACGCTCGTGCGGGACGGATGGAAGCTGGCCGCGTTCACCACACTCGTTCTCATGCTCATGCTGGTTTTGGCGGGCTGCGCCCACCAGAAGGCGTACAAGCGAGGGGATCGGCTGTCGCGGGAGGGTCAGTACGATCAGGCGGTCCAGGAGCTGGAGAAGGCAATCCGGCTGGCCGAGGACGACGATAACCACAAGGCCGCCCAGAAGTACCGCGAGAAGCTCAGCCAGGTCAGAGTGCAGGCGGGCCAATTCTTCCATCGCGAAGCCGAGCTCCACTTTGGACGAGCGGAACTCGGCGAGGCGCGGGATTCCATCGTGCGTGCCCTCACGTTCTGTCCGCAGGAGCCGACATACGAGTCGTTCCGCCAGCGCGTGCTCCAGGCGATCACGGAGGCGGAAAAGGTCCGCGCGGACGCCTTGTCGCTGGCGGAGCAGAGGCAGTGGCCGGCCGCGATCCAGCGGATGAACGAGGCGCTGGCCATGTACCGGACCCTCCCCGGCGGCGAGGGCGACCTCAAGCATATACGCGAGCGGGCCTACCAGTACTATGTGGACCGAGCCAACGACAGGTTGCGCGAGGGCAATCTCGCAGAAGCCGAGTCGGAGGCGCAAACCGCGATGACATACCTGGCGGGCTCGGAAGCCAAGGCCGTGATTCAGACCGTGAAGAATCGCCGCGAGGCCGCGGAATTGGTCGCGCGCGGCCGGGCGCTGCTGGACCAGGGAGACCCCGAGGGAGCCCTGGCCGCACTCGAACGAGCGGCGAGACTACATCCCTCCCATCCGGACCTCGCGGATCTGTTGAATCGGGCGAAACACGCGGTCTGCGACCGCTGGCTGGACCAGGGTCGCACCGCCCTGGCGGCGCACAACTACCCCGCCGCGATGCGGCTGTTTCAGAAGAGCTGCGGCTTGCTCGACGGATATGGCGGCGTGAACACCCTGCTGGCGGATGCCCGATCCGCCCTGGCGGAACTGCATCTGAAGGCCTCCCGTCAGTTCCTGCTCGCTGAAGCCGCGGGCAGTGCCGCCTTCCACGCGGCGGCGGCTGTCAGCTATCTTCCTGCGAGCACCGATGCCCACAACCAGCTCGGGGAGTGCATCGATCAGGTCCGGCGGGACGTCTCCTATGCGGTCGCCTTCGCGGGTTTCAAAGCCACGACGGCCCAGCAATCGCCTGCGGCCATCCTGGACGCGGCGGCGCTCGAGCACCTCGCACGGAGTCACCCGACCAACGTGACCGTGATGCAGCGCCCCGACTTGCAGACCGTTTTCGGCGAAAGGGACCTGGATGCCATCGAGCAGATCGACCCCCAGTCCAGCGAACTGCAAGGCGTCGATGCCCTGATCGTCGGGCAAGTACTCTCCGCCAAGGTGACTTCGGAGAACAAACGGAGCGGGTATGGCGAGTCGATCTACCAGGACGGGTTTCGGCCCGAACCCAATCCCGAGCATGGACAAGCCGCCGCAGCCCTCCACGCTGCCATGGAGCAACTGGAACACGCGAGGATCCGCTTGTCTGAAGCGGAAGACCGGCTGTCGCACTTCCGCTACGTCGATCCACACGATCCTCGCGAGTTGGCGGCGTACCGCAGGGCCCGGGCGCAGGTCGACGAGGCCCGACACCACCTGGAGGCCGCAGCCGCGGAGGTAGGCGTAGCCAAGGTGCGTCTGGCGGCAACTCCGCGAGAGGTGCTCGTACCCAACATGGTCAAGCACCAATACCCGATAGAGACCTTCACGTGGACCGCGAGAATCGCCTGCCTGATCAAGATGCTCGACACCACAACGGGCGAAGTGTTCATCGTCCAGCGGGCGGACGGCCAAGCCGAACAGTCGGATACGATGGTCCAGGCGGACGCCTATCGAAACGTCCCGGAGGACCCGCTGGTGCTGCCGAGCGAGTTCGGCCTGCTCGAAGCGGCCGCCAATGCAGCCTTCGCGAAGCTCAAGCCCACATTGAGCCAGGCCTGCACGAAACACGGGCAGCGCTTCCTGCTGACGATGCAGCGGGCAGACGCCTCCGGCGACGCCATCCGCGCAGTGGACAACGGCGTCAAGTACCTGTTTGCCTACCCGGCCGGCGACGGACATACAGGCGCCATCGTGGACTCCCTCCGCAAGTACCTTGCGGATGAAGACGGCCTGATCGACGTCCGCGCGATGTTGCGGACCCATTGTCACGTCCTACAGTAGAGAAGAGTGGAGGATCAGTGAAGAATCGGAACCTCGGTATCCTCTGGCCGGTCGCAGCGATGCTGCTCGGCCTGAGTCTCGCTAGTGCGCTTGCCGGTAAACCACTTGTCGAGCGGGACGTTCCCCGCGTCCAGGGCGAGCTCGCCGGCGTATTCCCGGAAGGCCAGACCGTGACGGTGGTCGTGCCCGCCGATGTAGTGTCCAAGGCGGCCCGCTGGCAGGCCGTGGATGATCGTGGGGTCGTAGCGGGCCCTGCCGATCTGACCGCCTCGGCATCGCACGTCGAACTCGGCAAGCTGGGAATCGGCTGGTATCGGATCGAGTTCCTGGGCCAGGACGGGACTTGCTTGGCGTGGACGACAGCAGCCGTGCTGGCGGAAGCGAAGGCGCCGATACCCCCAGATTCGCCGATCTGCCTCGACTCGGCGACGGCCTGGTTCGCCCGCAACGACAGCGGCAAGCAGGCCCGGCTCACCCGCCTGGCCGCCCTGGCCGGGACCAATTGGGTGCGAGACCGCCTCCGGTGGAACGACGTGCAGCCGCAACGGGATGGCTTCGTCGAGTCCGAGACAACTTATGACACCTCCGCCCGCATCCAGACGGCGCACGGTTTGAAGGTGCTCCAGGTCTTCCACGATACGCCGCCGTGGGCGGTGGCCGAGGGCGACACGCGAGGCCGCTATGCAGGCGATCTACGGGACGTGTACCGCTTCTGCAAGGCGATGGCGGTTCGATTTCGCGGGACCGTGCACGCCTGGGAGCCGTGGAACGAGGGCAACGTCGCCACCTTCGGCGGGCACACGACGGACGAGATGTGCTCGTATCAGAAGGCAGCGTATCTTGGCTTCAAGGCTGGCGATCCGAACCTGCTGGTTTGCTGGAACGTCTCAACCGCGGTCCCGACGCGCCTGCACACCAGCCTTGTCCTGCAGAACGAGACGTGGCCGTACTTCGACACGTACAACATTCACACCTACGACTGGCCCGAGTCCTACGAACGGCTGCGCCAGCCTGTATACGATGCGGCGTGCGGGCGGCCCATCTGGGTCACCGAGAGCGACCGGGGCATCGCCTACGCAACGCCGGAGCCCTGGTGCGACCTGTCCCGCGAGAATGAGATCCGCAAGGCGGAGTTCATAGCGCAATCCTATGCCAGCAGCCTGTTCGCCGGCGCGGACCGGCATTTCCACTTCATCCTGGGTCACTACTGCGAGGGGGGCAAGATCCAGTTCGGCCTGCTCCGCCTGGACGAGACTCCTCGGCCGAGCTATGTGGCTCTGGCGGCCGTCGGTCGATTCCTGGCGGGTGCGAGATGCCTGGGCAAGTGGAACATCGAGGGCCAGCCGAATACGCATGTCTACGCCTTCCAGGCAAGGCCCGACGGCAGACAACAGGATGTCCTCGTCGCCTGGGCCGAGAAACCGGGCGACTGGGACCAGCGAGGAAAGACCGTCGCGGATTGGACGCTGCCACAGGGGCTGGTGGTCGAGGGCGTGTACGACTATCTGGGCCGTTCGCTCGGCTCGGCTGTGCCGGGACAACTGCGGTCGTCTCCGATCTTCGTCGTGCTCGCGCCGGGCGAGTCGAAACGTCTGCCGCTCGCGGCGCCCCAGCGGTCCACATTCCGTTCCGGCGTCGCAGGACAGATCGTCCTTCAACTGCACATGCCGGCGTCTACGAGCGTCAACATCGACCAGGTCCCCTGGGCCTCCGACATCGAGCACAACGTTCAGCCCGAGACGGAGATCGAGTTGCCTCTGTACGTCTACAACTTCAGCGAGCGACCTGCTCGGGGGCGGATCACGGTGGAGCACGCCCCTGCCGGCTGGCGTCTGGCGCCGGAGATGTGGGATGTCACTCTCGATCCGATGGGACGTACCCGGCTCGACTGCCGCTTCTCCAGGCCCCAAGCATCCACCGACAAATCGTCCGATACCTGGATCATCCTGCGAGGCGATTTCGGCGTCGCAGGCAGGCCGGTCCTGGCATTTCGCCTGATCTCCCAGCCCGGCGAGGGCTATGAGAGGCTTGCCCCGATAAGGGACTGAACCCGCGGCGACAAAGTGCCGATAAAACAGGCTGATGTCCGAAAGCTCGAAAGCAAACGTGGAAGAAACGATGGAACAACCCGGTCAACTGCCCGAGCGCGTCACGCACGTTAAGGTCGGCGACAGAGACGTGTATCTGGTCGGCACCGCCCATGTCTCCAAAGACAGTGTCGAGGACGTTCGCACGACCATCGAGCAGGTTCAGCCGGAGACCGTCTGCGTGGAGTTGTGCAAGGCCCGCCATCAGGCGATCACCCAGGCAGACAACTGGCGCAAGATGGACATCGTCAAGGTCGTTCGTCAGAAGAAGGCCATCTTCCTGCTGGCCCAGCTCATCATGAGTTCGTTCTACCGCCGGCTCGGGGAGAAACTAGGCGCCCAGCCCGGCGCCGAGATGATCGAAGGCATCCGCATGGCCGAGCAGACCGGCGCCCAGCTCGTCCTGGCCGACCGCGACATTGAGATCACGCTCAAGCGCGTCTGGGGCTATCTTGGCTTCCGGAGCAAGCTGAAGCTGGCGACGCAACTCATGATGGGCATCTTCGCCAGCGAGGAAATCGACTCCGACACGATCGAGCAGCTCAAGAAACAGGACCAGCTCGAAGCCGTCATGGCGGAGTTCGCAGGCCAATATCCCGAGATCAAGAAGCGACTGATCGACGAGCGGGACACCTTCCTGGCGGAGAAGATCCGCACCGCTCCCGGCAAGACGGTGGTCGCCATCGTCGGGGCCGGACACGTCGACGGGATCACAAGCCAAATCCACGATGCACATTCGCTTGATGACCTGATGAAGCTCCCGCCCAAGTCGATCTGGCCGACGTTCTTCGCTTGGGGCATCCCCCTGTTGATCGTCGCCCTGATTGCCTATGGCTTTACGAAGGGGACGACCAAGGGATTCGAAAACGTCTACATCTGGGTGCTCGTCACAGGGACGCTCGCGGGTCTGGGCGCCGCGGCGGCTTGGGCCCACCCGCTGACGATCCTCTCGGCATTCGTCGCAGCTCCACTCACGACGCTCCACCCGCTGCTGGCCGCCGGTTGGGTCGCCGGCGTCGTCCAAGTCTTCCTCAAGAAGCCGAAGGTCAGCGACCTGGAGGACCTGCCCACAGCGATCGGCACGATGAAGGGCTTCTGGACCAACCCAGTGACGCGCATTCTCCTCGTCGTTGCTCTGGCCAACGTCGGCGCCATGGTCGGCACTTGGGTCGCGGGCGCATGGATCGCCGCCCGCTCGGTCGGCTGAGTTCCGCATTTGCTGTTTACTATTCCCCCCTGAGCACGTAGAATCTCTGATCTGCGAAAACCGCCGGGTTGATGCTCAAATGGTCAATCATAGTTCGTAAATAGTAGATCAAAGCAGGAGCCTGAGATGACAAATGTGACTCTGATTACCGGGGACGGCATTGGGCCGGAGATCGCCGAAGCGGCCCGAAGGTGCGTCGACGCCACCGGGGCGCAAATCCACTGGGAAATCGCCGAGGCAGGCGTGGACGTGATGGCGAGGACCGGGACCCCCCTGCCCGACGCGACGGTCGAGTCCATCAAGAAGAACGGCGTGGCCCTCAAGGCCCCGATCACGACGCCCGTCGGGACCGGATTCCGCAGCATCAATGTCCACCTGCGTCAGTGTCTCGACCTGTACGTCTGCCTGCGCCCGTGCAAGAGCTACAAGGGCGTCCGCAGCAAGTACGAGAACATCGACCTGGTGATCGTCCGCGAGAACACCGAGGACCTGTACGCCGGCATCGAGTATGCGAAAGGGCAAGACGACACGCTGGAGCTGATCGACTGGCTGAACAAGCACAGCAAGAAGCGGATCAGTCCGGACGCAGGCGTAAGCATCAAGCCGATCACCGTGACCGCGACCGACCGGATCGTGCGGTATGCGTTCGAATACGCCCGCAAGAACGGCCGCAAGAAAGTCACCAGCGTTCATAAGGCCAATATCATGAAGTTCTCCGACGGCCTGTGGCTCGAGGTCAGCCGGGAGGTCGCCAAGAATTATCCGGACATCGAGTTCGAAGACCGCATCGTAGACAACATGTGCATGCAGCTCGTGCAGAAGCCCGAGCTGTACGACGTGCTCGTTCTGCCGAACCTGTACGGCGATATCGTCAGCGATCTGTGCGCCGGGCTCGTGGGCGGGCTCGGCGTCGCTCCCGGCGCGAACATCGGCGAAAAAGGCGCCACCTTCGAGGCTACGCACGGCAGCGCCCCGAAGTACAAGGGGATGAACAAGGTCAACCCGACCGCGCTGATCCTCAGCGGCGCGCTGATGTTGCGCCACCTCGGCAAAGAAGCGGAGGCGAATCGCCTGGAGAAGGCTGTCGCAGAGACCATCGCCGAGGGTCGCAAGGTCACCTACGACATGAAGGAAGACCGCGACGACCCGACGGCCGTCGGGACCCGCGAAATGGCCGACGAGATCATCAGAAGAATCCGAGATTCGAAATCCTGAATCCGAAACAAGCACGAGTGGAGAACTCGAAATCCGAATCTCGAAATCCGAAACAAGCACGAATGACCAAAACACGAAATTCGAAACGGCTCCCGTCGGGTCGCGAGAGTGTTTCGGTCATTTGAGTCTTGTATTTTGAATTTGTTTCGGATTTCGAGTTTCGATATTCGTGCTTCTCTTCTCAGAGAGGTCGCAATGGCCAAGAGAGTGCTGGTCCCCGTCGCCGACGGGACAGAAGAGATCGAGGCGGCTTGCATCATCGACACGCTCCGCCGAGCCGGAGCGGACGTGACTGTGGCGTCGGTCGGCAGGCTCCAGGTAACCGCCAGCCGAGGGATGAAGCTGGTCGCGGATGCGTTGATCGCCGATTGCGCGAGCCAGACGTACGACTGCATCGCCTTGCCGGGCGGGATGCCGGGAGCGGAACACCTGCGGGACTGTGCCGAACTGATCGCGATGCTCAAGAAGCAGAAGGCCGCCGGCAGGCTGTACGGAGCGATCTGCGCATCGCCGGCGGTGGCCCTGCTCCCGCACGGCCTGCTGGAGGGCGTGAAGGCGACCTGCTATCCATCGATGCAGAGCAAGCTGAACCCGGTGCAATTGTCGAACGAGCGGGTCGCCGTCGACGGCAACTGCGTGACGAGCCAGGGCCCGGCCACCGCCATCGAGTTCTCCTTGAAGCTGGTCGAAGTGCTCTACGGCACCCAGAAGGCCAAGGAAGTCGGAGACCCGATGCTGGTTCGCATGTAGATTCAAGACGGCCCCGCGCCACAGAGAGACGGACCTGAATTTGAGCCAGATTGCCTACTTCGACATTATCTCGGGACGGACGCCGGGATTGCCTGGCACGTGTGCCCGTCTGGGGCTTCGTTTGCTGTCCTGGCCCTATTCGATGGTTGTCCGCGCGCGGAATGGCCTGTACTCGATGGGTTTGCTCAAATCTCATAGTGCCGGCGTCCCCGTCCTGTGCATCGGCAACCTGACCACCGGTGGGACGGGCAAGACACCCCTGGTGGTCTGGCTCTGCAAGCACCTGCGGGCCAAAGGCTTTCGCTGTGCGATCCTCACCCGCGGCTATAAGACGCGCTCGGGCGAGGTCTCCGACGAACCCGCCCTACTGGCGGCGCAGTGCCCCGATGCGCCAGTCATCGTGAATCCGGACCGCGTCGCGGGGGCCGTTGAGGCGATCCGGACTCACCGGGCGCAGGTTCTCGTCATGGACGACGGATTTCAGCACCGCCGGCTCGCGCGGGATCAGAACATCGTCGCCATAGACGCGACGAACCCCTTCGGCTACGGCAGGCTCCTGCCCGCCGGCCTGTTGCGAGAGCCCGTCAGCGGTCTGAAACGGGCCCAAGCCGTGGTCCTGACCCGCTGTAACCAAGTGTCCGAGGAATCTCTGGCCGGAATCGAAACGGAGATCCGACGGGTCAATCCCGATCTCGTCGTCGCGAGGTCGATCCACGCCCCGGTCGCGGTGCGAACGGCTTCAGACGAGGAAATCCCCCTGGCACAGGTAGAGGGCACACGAGTCTTCGCATTCTGCGGGATCGGCAATCCGCACGCTTTTTTTCGGACTGTCGAGGAACTGCACACGATATTCGCTGGTTCCGAAGTGTTCGACGACCATCACCGGTACACAGCCGAAGACATGCTGGCGGTCCGCAGACGGGCCCAGGAACGGCGGGCATCGCTCATCCTGACCACACAGAAGGACTGGACCAAGGCAACTCAATGCACCGTGCCGCCGGGGGGGCCGCCGTTGGCGTATCTGGCCGTCGAAGCAAGGATTACGGCCGGCGAGGAAATGCTGACGGCCTTGATTGATCGCGTCCTGGGCGGTAGAATACCCGGTCAGTGAGTAGCCGAACCCGGAACGACCAGGTATTGAGAATGTACGAACAACTGCTCAAGGCGGTGGGGAATCTCGGTGCGCCGAGGATTCTCGTCGTGGGCGATTTCATGCTCGATCTGTACGTGTACGGCGATGCCACGCGCATCAGCCCGGAGGCGCCTGTTCCGGTTCTGCGGGTGACCGAGACGGAGCCTCGTTGTGGCGGGGCCGCCTCGGTGGCGGCGGACATCGCGGCAATGGGAGCGGTGCCGGTCTGTCTGGGCGTGCTCGGCCGAGATACCCACGGCGACACGCTCCGAGAGCTTCTGGCAGCATCGCACGGCGATCTCTCCGGCCTGATCGAGGTCGTGGACCGCCCCACGACGACCAAACAAAGGCTCATCGGCCTGGCCCAGCATCGGCACAGACAGCAACTGATGCGGATCGACCTGGAAAGCACGGACCCGCTGCCCGACGACGTCGCGAGGGAGGTCCTCCAGCGATATGAGGATGCCCTCGACAACGTGGACCTCGTCTGTCTCCGCGATTACGACAAGGGGATGTTGCCGCCGCACATGTGCACGGAGATGATCCGCTTGGCGAGAACCGCGGGATTGAAGGTCCTCGTGTCGCCCATGCACGACCCCGATTACAGCAAGTACGCGGGCGCGACCCTGCTGACGCCGAACCGCAGCGACGCCTCCAGGATACTCGGATTCGAGCTGCGCACCCCGGCGGACGCACAGAAGGCCGCAGAGCATCTGACGCGGGAGCTGTCGCTCGACGCCGTGCTCATCACGCTGGACAGAGAAGGGGCCTTCCTGTTCACCCAGGACATTCGGGAGATGGTCCCGGCCAAGCAGCGGAACGTCTATGACGTGACCGGCGCCGGTGATGTCGTGCTGGCGACCATGGCCGTGAGCCTCGCGGCAGACACCGACTACCTGACCGCAGCCCATTTGGCGAACCTCGCCGGCGGCATTGAGGTCGAGAAGTTCGGGGCCACTCCAGTGACTGCCTCGGAGATGGTCCACGAGATTGCGGCGTTGTTTGGGCCGCGAAACATCAAACTCCGATCTCTGGACTCGCTCATGGAGGAGCTCGACTGGCGGCGCAGCCGGGGCCAGACCATCGTCTTCACCAATGGTTGCTTCGACGTGATCCACCGCGGACACATCGAATATCTACGATTCTGCAAGGCCCACGGCGACGTGGTCGTCGTCGGGCTCAACAGCGACAGTTCCGTGCGGGGCATCAAGGGTCCGGAACGGCCGATCAACGGCCAGTATGACCGAGCGGCCGTGCTCTCGGGCCTTGAAACCGTGGACTTCATCACCATCTTCGATGAACCGGACCCGCTCAGTCTGATCAAGAAGGTCAGGCCAAACGTTCTAATCAAGGGAGCAGACTGGGGCACGAAGGCAGGCGTTGTCGGCGCAGAGTTCGTCGAGTCCTACGGCGGCACCGTTCTGCTCGCGCCGCTCGTGCAGGGCAAGAGTTCGACCGCCACCATCGAGAGAATCAAGACCCTTCAGACCAACGAGTCACAAGCATGATGGAGCACCCCAGAATTCGCGAGGCCATCGAGACGCATCGGGCGATGCTGGCGGCATTCGAAGCCCGCGGCAGCGCTACCGTCGTCGCCATGGTGGAGATGATCGTCGAGTCGATCCGGAAGAACGGTACGCTGTATCTGTGCGGCAATGGGGGCTCGGCCGCCGACGCCCAGCACATCGCAGGGGAGTTCGTCGGACGATTCCGGATGGAGCGAAAGGCCCTGCCGGCGGTCGCGCTTTCCACGGACAGCTCTGTCCTGACCTGCATCGGGAACGACTATGACTACCAGAGCGTCTTCTCGCGACAGGTCGAGGCGCTCGTGCGGCCGGGGGATGTCCTCTGGGCGTTCAGCACGAGCGGGACCTCGCCCAACGTGTTGCGAGCGGCGGAGACGGCCAAGAGGAAGGACGCGCGCGTGCTGGCGTTCACCGGGCGAGCCCACAGCAAACTGGAGTCTCTGGCCGATCTGTGCCTGTGCGCCGAGGCCACGCTGACGGCCCGCAGCCAGGAGATCCACCAACTGGCGTACCATATCATCTGCGACCTCGTGGAGCAGGAGTTCTGCGGATGATGCCCAATGCAGCGATATTCTTCGATCGGGACGGCACACTGATCCACGATCCCGGGTATCTCAACCACCCCGACCAGGTGCAGCTCCTGGACGGTGCGGCCGAGGCCCTGAGAGAGCTGCGCGGTCTGAGCTACAAGACGGTGGTCGTCTCCAACCAGTCGGGCGTGGCACGCGGGATCGTGACGGAAGAGATGCTCGAACGCATCCACGCGCGGCTGTGCGAACTGCTGGCAGCCAAAGGGGCCTTGCTGGACAAGGTCTACTACTGTCCCTACCACCCGGACGGGGTGATCGACCAGTACCGCAAGGACAGCGACTGGCGCAAGCCCAAGCCGGGGATGCTCCTGGCGGCGGCCAAGGAGATGGACATCGATCTGACGAAATCCTGGATGATCGGCGACAACGAACGGGACGTCGAAGCGGGGCGGACCGCCGGGTGCAAGACCATTCTCATCCGCGCGAGCCGTTCCGAATCCGGGACCACCCCGCCGTGCCATGCCGACCATGTTGCCGTAAACATGAGAGAAGCGGTCAACATCGTGAAGCAGCATCATCGTTCCGGCGGGCAGAACCCGGCGGCACCGGTCCCTTCCGCGAGTCACGACGACACGCTGGCCGCCCAATCTATGGAGATCCTGTCGATGGTGGAAGAGTATGCAACGAAGGACGCCGAGAGGCAGTCGGCGGGACCTGCGACAACCGGAGCCAAGACCGACCAGCTATTGGGGGGCATCCTGGAGCAATTGCGCCGGATGCAGAAGACCGAGATGTTCGTTGCCGAGTTCTCCCTGCTGCGTCTGCTGGCCGGCATCGTGCAGGTATTTGTCACCTTTTGCCTGCTGCTGGCCCTGTGGTTTCTCATGGGCCCTCACCGGCAGGACAACAACGCCTTCCTGGCGCTTGGTTTCGGCGCCGTGTTGCAGATGATGGCCCTGACCTTCTACATGATGCACCGATAGACGATGACCTCGAAACTTGCAGATGTGAGAACCTTGGCGGTTCGTTGCCCGAACTGGGTGGGGGACGTGGTAATGGCCACGCCGGTGTTTGACTGTCTGCGCAGGAGTCTGCCGCAGGCCAGGATCGTCGCGGTGATGAAGAGAAGCGCCCAGGGCATCGTCCGGGATGGGCCGTGGTTCGACGACTTCGTGGACGGGAACGACAAGACCTGGTCCGGTTTCCAGCAGATGCGCCGGCAGCTCAGAGCCCTGGCCCCCGACGCCGCGATCCTTCTGACGAACTCCATTCGGTCGGTACTGACGATGCGTCTGAGCAGCGTCCGGCGGGTCTATGGCTACCGTCGGGAATGGCGAAATCTCCTCTTGACGGGCGGCCCGACCGGCGGCAGGACCCCTATCCCGATGGGCGAATACTACATCGAGATCTGCCGGTGGCTGGGTCTGGAGCTGCCGTCGCGGCCCAAGCCCAGCCTGTTCATCGGCGAGGCGCTAGCCAGACGAGCGGACGCGCTGCTGGGGAAGTACGGCGTCGCGAGGGATGGTCTCCTCATCGGCTTGAATCCCGGCGCCAGCTTCGGCTCATCCAAGTGCTGGCCGCCGGAATACTTCGCCGAACTGGCCGGGAAGCTCCGAAATGCCTTCGACGCCAAGGTCATCCTCTTCTCAGGACCGGGCGAGGAAGGTATCATACAGGCGATCCTCGACCGAACCGAAGTCGATCTCATCGACACGCGGGCCGACAGGGTGGACCTGGAGATGCTCAAGCCGCTCGTGAAACGGTGCAACCTGTTCGTTACCAACGATACCGGCCCTCGTCACTACGCGGTGGCCTTCGACGTACCGACGGTGGTCCTCATGGGCTCGACCGATCCCCGCTACACGGCCGCGAATCTGGATCATTCGGTCGTCCTGCGGAAAGAACTGGCGTGCTCGCCTTGTCATAAGAAAGTGTGCCCTCGTGGGCACGAGTGCATGAGGGAAATCCGGCCGGCCGAGGTCTTTGCGGCCGCCGAGCAACTTGTGAATGCGTGCAAACAGCATGGACCCGGCAATCTATCGAAAAAGATGGCATAGACTCAGAGACGGCAAGACCGACGCGGAGGAACTGCACCAGCTCGCCCGTCAGGTCGCCTTCTCCTTCATCGACAAGCACTTTCAGAGCGGCACCTACGTCGCCGAGTACATCGATCTGCTCTGCGAGATGGCGACGTTCTACTCGAAGGCGGAGTTGAGCAACCTCGTCTCGACCGCCCTGTTCGAGATCGTCATCGAGAAGCTCTGCGACGATTTCGAAGACCTCCCGGTCGAGGTCTACACGCGGGTCATGTGCCAGGTGGTCAGCCGCTGTCGGACGGTCCCAGCAGGAAAGGGACTCGACGCGAAACTGACGGATTTCGGCGTTGTCTCGCCCGAGGAGTTATACCGGCGGGCACTCGCGACCCATACCCGTCAGTATCGTCGCGATCCGGGCAAGGCCCCCCGCCGGATCGTGCTGCTGTCCCGGGTCACCATCGGAGCGGACGTTGCAATCCTGAGCGTCATGGTTCAGCGTCTGCGCCATCTGTTCCCGGAAGCGGACATGGTCATCATCGGCAGCCGCAAGCTGGAGGGGCTCTTCGGAGGAAATCCGGACATCCGAATCCGCGATTTGAGCTACGCGCGTCGCGGCGGACTCTTCGAGCGGTTCGCCGGCTGGCACGCCACCCTCGACCTCCTGCGCGAGGAATTCGCCGACGGCGAAGAGAACGTGCTCGTGATCGACCCGGATTCGCGGATCTCCCAGCTCGGCGTGCTGCCCATGATGCACGCGGACAACCACCTGTTCTTCAATACGCGGGATCACCTCCTCACGGCCAACGGGCACTGCATGGCCGAGTGGACCAACGAATGGATCAACGGGGTCTTCGGCGTGCCGGATTTCGCCTATCCGACGATCTGGACGCCTCCGGCCCTGATGACGACAGCCAGAACGAAGATCGATTCCCTGCGGGCTGCGGGGGCACGACACATCGTCGCGATGAACCTGGGCGTCGGGCAGAACCCGAGGAAACGCGTCGGCCTGGAGTTTGAAAAGAGGCTCGTGCGGGCGATCGTGGCTGTGCCGGGTACCGTGGTCGTTCTCGACCGCGGCTTCGGTGTCGACGAGGAAGAGCGGTCCGCCCTGCTGCTGGCAGATACGCGAGAGCACGGTTTCCCCGGTGTGGAGACTTCGTTCTCCGCGACGGATTTGCCTGCCCTGGCCCATGGAGTCGTCGCCATCGAATGCGGCATCGGCGCCATGGGCGCGATGATTGCCCGCTGCGACGAATACATCGGGTACGATTCGGCCTGTCAGCACATTGCCGCCGCGGCCCGCACCCCCACCTTGACGATCTTCGCGGGCAGCAACAACAAGAATTTCATCCGACGCTGGAGCGCCTGTGGACAGACCGACTGTCGGATCGTGCATGTGAACACGCTGGCCGATGCGGAACACGTCGATGTCAACGAAGTGGTCACCAGGGTCATGCAGGAACGGGCACTGCGGGCCACCGAGCCGGCACGACAGCCTGTTCGCGAGGTCCGCGCCGGCCGCAAGACCGGCAATAACTCCGCCCAAGAGGCCAGGAAGGAAGAATAGGAGCCCGCCGGCCGGAGCCGACATTCCGAAATGAAAGTCCTTTTCATATACCCTTCGACGGATTCCCAGGTGGGCTTCAACTACGGCGTCGCCCACATGGCGGCGATCCTCAAACGGGCCGGCCACAAGGTGGCATTCTGGCAGCTCTGCGAGGAGGTCGAGCCGTTGCCCGACGAGGGACAGTTCGTGCAGCGGATCGCACAGGAGAAGCCCGACATTCTGGCGTTCTCCGTCGTGACCAATCAGTGGGCCTACACACAGACCCTGGCCGCCTGGGCGCGCCCCAGGTTCCCGATCCCGTTCGTCATCGGCGGCGTTCACACCCTGTCGAACGCCGAGGAGGTGCTGCGAACGGGCCTGTTCGACTACCTCTTTCGCGGCGAGTGCGAGGACGCGTTCAACGAGTTCGTCGACAGGCTGGCGAGAGGCGAAAGCGTCGAGAACGTGCCGAACCTGGTTTGCCTGCGGGACGGCCAATGTCGCTTCAATCCGGTCGGCCCGCTACCCGACCTGACGCGCCTGCCCATGAAGGACTACGAGAGCATGGACTTCCAGCGGCTCATCGACGCCAAGCAGGGCTGGGTCGGCCTGATGGCGTCTCGCGGATGTCCCTTCTCGTGTACGTACTGCTTCAACCACGTGATGGTCGAAGCGTACCGCCAGGACCTGCGCTGCAGTTTCAAAGACCTGCACTACATTCGGCGGTTCACCGTCGGCCAGATGATCGACGAGATCCGGCATCTTCTCACCCACTATCGCAACATCCGCATGTTCATCTTCGACGACGACCTGTTCACATTCGACAAGGCCTACGTCCGCGAGTTCTGCGAGGCGTATCGCCAGGTCACTGACATCCCGTTCGTCGTCAACGCCCACGTGGGCTTCTTCGACGACGAGTGCGCCCGCTATCTGGCGGCGGCGAACTGTCGGATCGTGAAGTTCGGCGTGGAATCGGGCAGTCCGAAGATCCGCCGGACCATCCTGAACCGCCACATGACCAACGAGAACATCGTCGAGGCCATCGCCGCGGTGGAACGTAATGGAATGCACAGTTCGGTCTTCATCATCATCGGCTTTCCGCACGAGGACCGCGAGGATGTTCTCGACACGGTCCGCCTGCTCGGGCAGGCCCGTCCGGGGCGGTTCCGCTGGACGTACTTCTTCCCCTTCCCCGGCACGCGGGCCCACGAGATCAGCATCGAAGGCGGGTTCATCAACGCCGAGAAGATGGAGCGGCTCAAGAACTTCACCGACGAATCCTGCCTCGAATTCGGCCCGGAGCACAACTTTCTGCTCAAGAAGATCGGGCTGGTCATGCCCTGGTTCGTCAATGCCTATTCCGAGCTCCCGACAGCAGGATTCTACAAAGAGAAGGTCGAGGGCCTTTTGCGGCTGGATGAAGACGAATGGCGGCAGGCGGCGCCGACTCTGCGGGACCTGGACGCCCAATACTCCCGCCGATTCTGCGAACAAGGCCTGTCCCACTACGCCATCAAGTACAATCGATTCATGGGCGTGATCTCGGACTATTTCCTCACAGAGAGGTAGCCGCCGCACACGGACCAACGGGATGGAACACAGACAAAACAACACGCTGGCCTTCTGCCTGTTCAAGTACTTCCCGCACGGGGGCCAACAGCGGGACATGCTCCTGATCGCACAGGCATGCCAAGCGAGGGGATACACGATTGGCATCTACACAACACAGTGGGAGGGTCCCGTCCCGGAGGGGTTCGAGGTCCACACGGCCCAACTGACGGCTTGGACGAACCACGGGCGGATGCGACAATACCATTGCTGGCTCAGGGAGCAGCTTCGCGCGGCTCCGGCCCGCTGCGTCGTCGGTTTCAGCAAGGTGCCCGGCCTGGACGTGTACTTTGCCGCGGACAGTTGCTACGTGGAGAGGGTGACTCGCCGACACGGCCCAGCGTACCGTCTGACGGGTCGCTATCGCACGTACGCCGGACTCGAAGCTGCCCTCCTGGGGCCCGCTTCGCAGACGGAGATCCTGCTGATTTCTGAATCGCAGCGGGCGGCCTTCCAGAAACACTACGGCACGGCCGCAGAGCGAATGCACCTGCTCCCGCCGTGGGTGGCGCCGGACCGGAAGCCACCGCAGGACAGAGATCGCGCCCGCAGGGCCATCCGCCAGGAGCTTGGACTCGATGAGGACACGCTCCTGCTCGTCCAGATCGGCTCGGGATTCCACACGAAAGGGGTCGATCGCACCCTCCGGGCATTGGCCGGTCTCCCCAGGCAGGTGCGGACATCGACGACGCTCGCGGTGGCCGGACGCAGCGGATCGCGGGGCTACCGACGGCTGGCAGTCAAGCTGGGCATCGGAGAGAACACCCGTTTCCTCGGCGAGCGGAACGACGTCATGGACCTCATGGCGGCAGCGGACCTCATGGTCCATCCGGCTCGCGATGAAGCGGCGGGCGTCGTACTGATCGAAGCCTTGATTTGCGGGCTGCCCGTGATCTGCTCGGGCATCTGCGGACATGCCTTCCACATCGACAGAGCCCAAGCAGGCCGCGTCCTGCCGGAGCCCTTTGACCAAGCCTGCCTGAGTGAATCCCTGCGGGACATGCTCGCGAAGGAGAAGTTGGCGACCTGTCGCGAGAACGCCCTGGCCTGGGCACGGTCCCACGATTTCCAGCACATGCCCCAGGACGCCGCCGACATCATCGAAGCGGTCATCCGCAAGAAGGACCAGCACGCTGAGAGAGGGTAGCGGCGGTTCGCCTCGTGTCGTCGCCACGCCATGGACAGCCGGGGCATTCTGTGGTAGAAGACATGCGACGTATGGCAGGAATGGGCCGTGGAACTGCGGGCCACCTGTCCACAGACCGCCGGCGGACCCCGGCCCCTCTGCTGAAGACAGAGAACGAATGCAACAACTGCATCTGAGCAAACCATTCTGCGACCTGTGGCGGCAGTCTGACCCGTTCGAGCGGGTCAAGGCTCTCCAAGGCGATGTCCTGCGCGCCATGAAGACCCGCAAGACACTGCGGTTCCACGTCAACGGCGGAGTCTACTACGTCAAGATGCACGGGGGCATCGGCTGGTGGGAGATCCTGAAGAATCTCCTGCAGTGTAAGCGCCCCGTCATAGGGGCACAGAACGAGTGGCAGGCGCTGCGTCGGCTGCACGAGATCGGGGTCGAGACGATGATGCCCGTGGCCTTCGGCCGGCGCGGCCACAATCCGGCCCGGATGGAGTCCTTCATCATAACAGAGGAACTGCCCGGCACGCGCAGCCTGGAGGATTTCTGCGCGAACTGGCCAACGACTCCCCCGCCGTCGTGGCTCAGGCGAGCCCTGATCGAACGGGTCGCCTCGATGGTGGGCCGGATGCATCGGCATGGCTTGAATCACCGAGACTGTTACATCTGCCACTTTCATCTGCGCATGCCCGACGCGGGAACCCCGCTCCACCCGGAACAAGTTCATCTGTACGTCATCGATTTGCACCGCGCGCAGTTACGACGGCGTGTCCCGCCACGATGGCGGATCAAGGACCTTGCGGGGCTTTACTTCTCCTCCATGGACATCGGCCTGACGCGTGCCGACTGCTGCCGTTTCATCCGGGCCTATGAGGAGCAGCCGCTGCGGGAAGTCCTTCGCCGGCGAGGCCGCCTCTGGCAGCGTGTGGCGAGCACGGCTGTTGCCCTGTACCGAAAACACTTTGGCGTCGCACCGGGCAAGATCCATGAGATCCCATAGAGAGAACAGCCTCGTTTTCGACGCGACGGACGACCGGGATCTCCCCTATGTGAAGGAGGTTTCGCAACTCGCCTGCCGGTATTGCGCGGGCGACCCGAGCGGCTGGCAGTTGGCCGACGTCGAACGGCTGTGGAAGGTCTTCATCGGCGGACGATCTGGCATTCTGGGAATCCGGCTCGACGGCCGGGTCTGCTGCGTCAAGCTATACTACGACGGGCGTCTGCGGACGAGACTGCGCACCATGGTGCGGCTCGCCAAGAGCCGACGGGCCTACCTGCACGGCGTGCGTCTGGCCCGTGCCGGCGTCAACTGCCCGCGGATGCTGGGGTGGGCGGAACACAGACCAACCGGGCCAACGATGATCGTCACCGAGCTGATCGACGACGGGATGCGACTGGACCACTGGATCGCGAAATACGGGGTCGGGCAGGGCCTGCCGGCCGGCCTGGCCCGCTTTGTCAGAAACATGCACGATCACGGCGTGACCCATGTGGACCTGTCGCCGCGGAACATCATGGTCCGGGCGAGAGACAACGGGTACGAGTTTCTCCTGCTGGACTACGAGGACGCGCGTTTTCCGCGCAGCGTGGATCGCCGGACGCGATGGCGGGACTTGAATCACCTCCATGAGAGACTGGCGCTGTGCACGTCGCTGCGCGACCGACTGCGTTTCCTGCGGGTCTATACGCTGCAGGACTACCACCTGTACCGTGAACGGCTGCGCGGAATGCTCGACAGGAGTACATCAAGGTACCTGCGGCCGCAGGTTCGATGAACGATGACGCCTATGACAAGACAACTCAGACTCTACTGGTCCAGGTCCAAGCCGAACTTCGGAGATGCGATGTCCCCGCTCATCTGTGAACGCCTGGCGGGCTGTCCGGTCGTCTATGCCGACAGGCGCCACTGCGATCTGGTGGCCGTGGGCAGCCTGCTGGACCGCTTCCGAGAGCGGTTCTTCCATCCTCGCATCCATGTCTGGGGAACGGGCTTCATCGAGGAGCGGAGGCCGCGAACGAGCCGCTTTCACTATCACGCCGTGCGCGGGCGTTACAGTGCGGGTCTCATCAAGGCGCTCGATCTGGAGGTCTGTGGCGACCCCGGGCTGCTGGTGGACGTGCTGTGGCCCGAAATCAAGAACACGCCCAGATCCTGCACCGTTGGCATCGTGCCGCACTACGAAGATCGAGCGGATTCACGAGTCGCGGCTATGGCCGACCGCTTGGGACATTCGACCATTATCGATGTCTTCGGCGAGGTCAAAGACGTTCTGCGTCAGATCGCCGGGTGCGACTGCGTGCTGTCCTCCAGTCTCCACGGACTGGTCGTCGCCGACGCGTTCGGGGTGCCCAATGCGTGGATCAAGCTCTCCGACAAGGTCCGGGGCAACGACTTCAAGTTCCGCGACTACTACAGTGTCTTCGGGCTGGACGCAAGCGCAGCGCCGCTCGCCGTGGAACAGATCGACGCCCAGACGATTCACCGAATCGTCGAGACATACGACCGTCCCGGGATTGACGACGTCAAACGCAGGTTGATGGAGGCTTTCCCCTTCAAGGCTCCCTGACGCCGCGTCGCCAGTCCGGATGAAGGCAACCGGGGTCACAAAGGGAGACAGAGTCCGGCCTCGTCTCCTTCGCGCCGCCGTTGTTCTATAAACTCTTTACAGACAAGGACTAACGCCGGGGACGAAATCGTGACCGTCCATTTGCGCAGGCACAGGCTTGCCCGTCCCTGTGACAGACATTATATTGGAACAGACAGGAGACTGAAGGCTGGGGCCGGGGCGATGCAGACTTGGTCTTACGTCTTTCAGGACTCCGTAGAGGATCAACATGGGCGACCGCGCAAAGATCGAGGTGTTTGACAATCCGCGTCCGGGGCGCGACTACCGGATCACGATCCGCTGCCCGGAGTTCACGAGCGTCTGTCCCCGGACCGGCCAGCCGGACTTCGGCGAGATCATGATCGAGTACTGCCCGGACAAGAGCTGCATCGAACTCAAGAGCCTGAAGTTCTACCTCCAGGACTTCCGAAACAAAGGCATCTTCTATGAGTCGCTGACAAACGATATACTGGATGACCTGAGCGGCGTGTGCCGGCCTCGCTGGATGAAGGTGACGGCCCGATTCACCCCCCGCGGCGGCATCACGACCGATGTCGCGGCGGAGTATACGGCAGAACATTGACTTCTTTGGACTGAGGTACAGGAATGCCCATCAAGTTTCAATGCAGCCTCTGCGGCAAGAAGATCGAGGCCCCGGATAGTGCGGGCGGCAAGTGGGGCAAATGCCCCGGCTGTCACAACAAGGTCTATGTCCCCCAGCCCGTCGCAGAAGAGGAAGAGCTCAAGCTCGCTCCCATCGACGAGACGGAGGAGCAGAAGCAGAAGCAGTTGATGCAGGAGACCTTCCAGCTCACGCGGGAAATCCTGGAGGAAAAGGGCGTTCCCGAGGCTCCCGGTCCCTCTCCAACGGGCGGATCGGACATCAGCGAAGAGAAGCTGACGAACCACATCATGGACTACCTGCGCCAGATGGCTGACGGCAACCTCGACGACGCCCATAAGACAGCGGAACTGATCGTGCCGCACCGCCGCAAGGCCATCGCGATCCTCGACCAAATCACGGCCAGCAAGACGCCCGATCCGGAGCTGGAGGACATACCCAAGCAGGTCCTTTCCGGCCTCATCCGGAACCTCAGAACCCGGCTTAGCTGACCCCGACGCTGTTCGTCACCCTGCGTGGTAGACCGCCAGCGACCGGATGAGCGGCTCGGCCGCCGACTTCAGAACGCGCAGACGCACTTTCGCCACCCCCGCCGGATCGAACTGCTGAATCCGCTTGTGACCGACCGACTGGCCGCTGCACAACGTCCGCCATGTGTCGGCGCCCACGAGTCCTTCGATCCGATACTCGCGGATTCGCTCGCCCTGGAGGATCTCCTCCATCACGACGACATGGTCAATGCGCGTCGGCTCCGCCAGCTTCAGTTCCACGGTATCGCCCTTGCCCTGGATCTGTGCTATCGGAGCGTCGAATCGCCTGTGAATCTCTTTGCCGAACTCGACGTACCGCTGGAAGTCCGCCTCCGGGACCAGGCCGTCCGGGTTCGGATTCGCGTTGAGCAGCAGATTGCAGTTGCGCCCCACGGAGCGATAGTACATGTCCATCAGTTGCTCGACGGAGTACAGCTTCTGATCGGCGTTCGGCGTCCAGAACCACTCGTGGTTGCGGACGGGGACATCGCACTCGCCCGGCAGCCAGTAGCGACCGTCGGGATCGCCCGGGCCGTTGTAGTCCTGGCGATGCGGAACGGTCGCCCAGCATGGATAGCCGGCCACCCCCTGCTCGTTGCCGATCCAGCGGATCGAGGCCGCCGGACCCTGGAAGACAATCGCCTCGGGCTGATGCTTCTGATAGATCGGCACGAGGTCCGGGCCACCCTTGTCCACCGGGAGCGCCCCGCCATCGAACCAGATCTCGAACAGTTCGCCGTAGCGGCTCCACAGTTCCGTCAGCATCTGCTCGCAGATCCTCACGTAGCGGGCCTGGGCCGCGGGATCGCCCCCTTTGCCCCGGTTGACGAGCCCCGGATTGTCCACCTCCAGGTAGCCGTTGGCCGAGACGGAAGCATACAGGCCGGGCTGGATGCCATACTTGCGGCACGATGTCACGAAATTGCCCACGACGTCGCCCTTGCCACTTCGCCAGGGGGACTGCTTGACGCCATAGGGATAGAGGTCGCTCTGCCACTGGAGGAATCCGCTGCAGTGCTTGGCGACGAGCACGGCGTACTTTGCGCCCATTGCCCTGGCGGCCTCCATCCACTGGTCGGTGTCCAGCTTGGACGGGTTGTACATCTCGGGCGTCGGCATGTCCCGCCAGCTCCGCCAATCCCAGCCGGGCTTGTAGATCGGGATATCGAAATGAAAGAACATCCCGAGTTCCATGTCCTGCCACCGGGCCTGCTGCCGACTGGGTCGCGGCAGGCCATTCGCATCCGCCGTCCCGCTCTCGTCCCCGAAACACCCTTGTCCCCACGCGGCCACGGAGGCCGCTCCAACACGCTGAAGAAACTGGCGTCGATTCATTGCACAATCATCCTTCTCATTCCATCTCCGCACGGCTGCGATTGCAGACATCAGGCCGTATCATACCCGCCGGCCCCCGGCCCTGAAAGCCTATTCCACGAGAGCCGCATCAAGGGAGAGGGTGGACAGCGAGGTGCGGGGCGGGTAGGCTGATGGCGTTTTGACTGTCACGCGACAATCGGTTGGCTTTGCCTGAAAGGATGATCGTATGAACAGCACCTGCATGAAAGCACTCACGGCAACCGTCGTGTTCCTTATGCTGACATCGTTTAGCTCTCCGGCGACGGCCCAGATCCCCCTGGCGGAACATCCGCGGCCCGACTTCCAGCGCGCTCAGTGGCTGAACCTCAACGGCACGTGGGAGTTCCGTTTCGATAAAGAGGACCTCGGCATCAGTCAGGACTGGGCCGGCGCGGGTCCGGAGTTCCCACTTTCGATCACGGTGCCCTTCCCTTGGGGTTCCAAGCTCTCCGGCGTCGAGAGCCAGGCGGACATCGCCTGGTACCGACGCACGATCCGCGTGCCTGCGGAGTGGCAGGGACAGCGGGTGTTCGTCGTCGTGGGCGCGTGCGACTGGCTCACGACCGGATGGCTGGATGGGCAGAAGGTCGGCAGCTTCCAGGGCGGATACACACCCTTCGAATTCGAACTGACCGCCAACGTCAAGTGGGGTCAGGACCAGCAGCTCGTGCTCCGCGTGGACGACACGCCCCACCGATTCAAGCTCGAAGGCAAGCAGGGTTACGGCCCTGCCAAAGGGATCTGGCAGACAGTCTACCTCGAAGCCAGGCCCAAGATCGCGCTGGAGACGGTGCATTTCGTGCCGGACATCGACGCCGGGACGGTCACTGTGAAGGCGATGCTCAGCGAGCCCGCACCGGGACCGATGACGTTCCGGCTCCAGTTCAAGCCCGAGGACCGGCCCGAAGCCGTCGCGAGCACGAAGGTCGCGGCGCAGCAGCGGGAGATTGAATTCAAGATTCCCCTGAGCCCGGTCCGGTTCTGGTCGCTGGAAGATCCCTACCTGTACGAGGTCAAGGCCGTCTTGTCGGGTGAGGGCAGCAAAGACGCCGTGGACACCTACTTCGGCATGCGAAAGATCAGTGTCGCGAAGCTGTCCGGCACGGAGCATCCGTACATCGCACTGAACAACAAGCCCATCTACCTGAAGCTGACGCTCGACCAGGCCTATCATCCGGACGGGTTCTACACCTTCCCGAGCGACGCCTTCATGCGGGACGAGATCCTGCGGTCGCGCCAGATTGGTCTCAACGCGCACCGCATCCACGTCAAGATCGGCATTCCGCGCAAGCTCTACTGGGCGGATCGGCTCGGCGTGCTCATCATGGCCGACGTCCCCAATAGCTGGGGCGAGCCCGACGAGGACATGCGTCACGAAGCGGAGGTCGCCCTTCGCGGGATGCTCCAGCGGGACTTCAACCACCCGGCCATCTTCAGTTGGGTGATCTTCAACGAGACCTGGGGCCTGAACACGCGAGACAAGGGCTACCTGCCCGAGACGCAGGACTGGGTTGCGTCCATGGTCCGCCTGGCCAAGGGCCTGGACTCCACCCGTCTCGTCGAGGATAATTCGCCATGCAACAACGACCACGTCATGACGGACATCAACAGTTGGCACGCCTACCTGCCCGGCTATAAATGGACCAGTCACCTGGACCAGGTCTGCCGGGACACGTTCGTCGGCTCGAAATGGAACTACATCGGCGGGCGCACCCAGGACGGCGACCCGCTCCTGAACAGCGAGTGCGGCAACGTCTGGGGCTATAAGGGCAGCACAGGCGACGTCGACTGGAGCTGGGATTACCACATCATGATGAACGCGTTCCGGCGGCACCCCCAGATCTGCGGCTGGCTGTACACCGAGCACCACGACGTGATCAACGAATGGAACGGCTACTGGCGTTACGACCGTTCGCAGAAGTTCACCGGGATGGAAGACCTGATGCCCGGCATGAGCCTCCGCGACCTGCACAGCGACTGCTACATCGCGATGGGCGAGGAACTGTGCCAGGAGGTCAAGCCGGGACAGCAGATCCAAGTGCCATTGTACGTTTCGGTCTTGACCGACCGCATCCCGAGCCAGGAGTTGACGCTGCGGAGCAGCCTGCGCGCCTGGGACAGTCTCGGCCGCGTTCGCAACGTGCCTGCAAGAGGATCGAGAGACGCCCCTCGCACGGGCGGAGCGGGAATCCGCATCGCTTGTTCGCCGTGGATGTGCAAGGAGATCGAGCCGCTGGAGATCACAATGCCCCAGGAGCCCGCGGTGGCCGTACTCTCGGTCCAGCTTGAGGACCGGTCCGGCGCCGTGCTGGCCAGGAACTTCACGACGTTCTCCGTCCGTGACGGCCAGCAGCCGCGTGATGAGACGCTCACGCAGCGCCAGCGCAAGACGAGGGTCCTCCGCGTTGCGCCGAAGGACTTCGCCAAGGCCCAGTGGTCTGTCAAGCAGTGGAACGTATTCGACGGCCTCAAGGTCAACGGCGCCGGCGCGGGGTACTTCGAGTACCGGATCGCCTGGCCCTCGGATCTGAAGATCGACGACATCGCGGCCGCCAGTTTCGTCGCCGAGGTCTCCGCCAAGCAGCTCTTTGGCAAGGACAAGGAAGGCGCCGCCCAACAGGACGGCGATTTCATGCGGGGCAAAGGCACGCACGATCCCAGCGCGAACCCGAACTCGTATCCGATGACGGACGAACAGACGTACCCCAGCGCAGTCCGGGTGCGAATTGGCGGCGAAGTCGTCGGAACGTTCGAGTTGCCCGATGATCCCGCGGACCATCGGGGCATCCTGTCCTGGCACGCGCAGAAACGCGACGACACCCTGACGGAAGCCGGCTCCTACGGCTACCTGATCTCCGCAGAAATCCCGGCGGAGGTCCTCAAGCAGGCGGCCGATGCAGGCACGATCATCCTGCGTCTGGAGGCCGACGAAGCCCTCGCGGGTGGCCTGGCCATCTACGGCGAGCAGTTCGGCCGCTACCCGCTCGACCCGACGCTGGCCTTCGTGCTGAAATAGGACGCTGGCGGGTTCCACGACCCATAGCCACCTGTCGATAGTGAGATGGGAGAGAGCCTCGGTGCGGGACACCGAAGCTCTTTCCGCAATAGTGTGGAGACTCCGTCGGTGCGGAAGAAGAGAATTCGCCCGGTGCTCTTGTGGCTTCTGGCCGTCACGATCGGCACAAGTGTCCTGTGGCTGGTCGTCGCCCCGGCGGTTCGGAACTGGCGGGTGGAACGTGCGATCTCTCGCTTCGAGGCGAAGCCTTCCCAGGCTCGCGCCAATGTGCTGGTCGATCTGCTCAAGACCCACGCCGCCAGCGACAACCAGGGCAAACGGGCTCTTGCCCTGCTGTTGCGACCCAACGTCGTCACGCGGGAATCCTATCCCACCGGCCAGATCGCGATGGTGAGCCTGGAACAGCGGTTCGTTCTGGAGTTCGGCAAGGTCTTCTGGCAGGAACGGGTCATTTCCATCAACGACATGCCGGGCGTTCCCTCTCCAGGCATCGGAGATCGTGTGGCAGAAAAGCCCTATCTGGGGGCAGCAGGAGCCTACGAACAGCCGGGAGTCTACCCGGTGAGCATCCACATCCGGTGGGGCATGGGCATAGAACGAGCCGATAGGCTGGGCGCGATCATCAATCGCCTGCGTCTCGCCCTCCCGCAGTTGAGGCTGCTCCCGAGCGGCTGGACCTCCGCCCGCACCTACGAATGCGATTTCACGACGACCACAGAGATCGAGGTCGTGGCAAAGGACGAAGCCGAGCAAGTCCAGGTGACGTCCTCCCCCGACTTGGACAAGGCCATGAAAGCCCGCTTCGCAGTGGCGCGTCCGTCACCCATGATGCAGTACTCCACCGGTTCCGGCAATCGGTGGATCAGGGGACCCGGACAACTCACATATACGGATCTGCCCGCTGCAGCCGCGTTTGGCGTCGTTCTCCGATTGTCCGACGGACGGGAGATCGCAACAGCCGGCACACACGTCGCCAGGGCCGGCGACTCCGGCGTCGTCAACATCCCGTTGTGGGATCTGAAGCTGGAGCAACCCGGTCGTTACGAGGCGACGCTGGTGCTCACGCCGGCTCCGGATGCGGCCTATCGGGACCCGGCGATCAAGGTTGTGTGGAACGGCACACTCGAATTCCCAATCTCATTCAGAATCGACGCCAACGCACCGCCAGGATGGCCTCCTCAGCCATAGCGCGGTGGCCCGCCGAGAGCGACTCAGCGCCGTTCGCTGGTCACCCGGAGCGTGACCGGGCCGAGAAGGCCGCATTCAAACAGGGGCGTATCCTTCCATGGCGCCTGCCAGGTGAGCGACTTGACGATATTCGTCCGGCAGTAGTCTCTGCCCTCGGATTGCGCGTCGCCGACTAGGCGGTTTGACCAGGTATTGGCGACCTTGACGACCAGTTCATTCGTGCCCGGCCTGACTGCATCCGTGATATCGACTCGAAACGGCGGCTTCCAGAGCACGCCCACGCTGCGCCCATTCACTAAGACCTCCGCGACGAAACTGACCCGGCCCAGATCAAGCAGCAATCTCGTATCGGCGAAGAACAGTCGGTCCGCCAACGGGTCGAACAAGCCGGGGACCCACTCGCCGGATCTGCAGAAGAGCCATGGGGTGAAGTCACAGCGGTACGTCGCAACGCCGGAGAAGTACTTGATACCCGGATCGCTGTCGTCAGTCCAGGAAGCCAGTTCGAAGAACTCCTTGGAGGCGGGCGCTCCCCAGCCCTCGGGAAAATACACCTGCCAAGGCCCCAGGATTGGGCTCGTTAATCCGAGGGCCTCTGTCTCCTGAGGCGGATACTCAGCTTCCGCCTGGTCCCGGAAGACAACGAACACGGAATCGTGAGGAGCAAGCTGCAACGACACTCGCGTGCAGCCGTCAGTGGGTTCGTATGCCTCGCACCTGCAGATGGCGCCCGTATCCGGCATCCACAGTTCCGGCACTCTGCCAACTGGCCGGAACGTGCACGTGACTAGCCGCAAATGGTCCACCTTGTTGCTGACGAAGTAGATGTCGGCATCCGCCGTGCGGCGGTGGATGTAGTCCAGATCGGATTCCCCGCTGTCGACGGCGAAATCGGGCCCGACGCCGCGTTCGTTGAGAATTTCACGCAGCGACTTGCCCCAAATCACGCGGCCCTGGCCGCAGGTGTATTCCTTGCATCGGCCTCCATCGCACGGACCCCACAGCCGGTCAGCAATCTGTCGGACCTCGGTGTCCCGGTGCGGATAACCTGTCAGGCCATTGGATCGCGTAGGCTTGGGACCGACAATCGTCGCGCCGGCCCGCACCAGTTCTTCGATCCGCTTGAGGACCGCCAGGTCGATGTCCTCCCGCTCGGGCAGGACCAGCAGTTCGTAGCTGAGGCCGTCAGGCAGCGTGATCCGCCCATCCTGGACAGTCATCCGCGTCAGAATCACCTCTGCGTTCGTGACATCGTAATCGTAGCCGTAGCCGAGTGAGGGGTCGATGTGCTTGAGCGGGACGAAGTTGAAGCCCTGGTCGCCGTAGTAGTAGCAGACATCCGCGACGAACAGCCCCTGCTGCAACAGGTACGAGCACCGCGAGAGGTAGTCGATCCAGGCGCCTGCCATCGGCCACCAGGCGATGCTCGGCCCGATGTGCGTGCCGGCGTGATAGACCCAGCCGGGCCGGTCGGTCGCGGACGAATTGTGCGCGGACGTGTGGAATGTCATGTGGTTCGCGCCGTCGCAAAACGCGCGATCCGCGATCGGCTTGAGCTCGAACGGCCCATCCTGCCAGTGCCGCCAGCTCGTGAACGCCTCCATGTCCACGAGTCGTTTGCCGTAGACATGGGCCGCGCAGGCGGTTTCCTTGATCACCCAGACGTTGTGGTCCTTCCAGAACTCGCCGCGGGGAATGTCAACGGCCCCGAGGGCATCGAGCGCGCTGACGGGCACCTGATGCAACGGCGGCCCCGGCCCGCCTGCTTCGGCGCAGAGCTGAAGTCCATGCTCGTTCAAAACCTCGGTCGCAGTCTTATAGAACGCAGAAACCAGCAGGTCACCGAGAGTCTTGCGATAGTCGTAGAGAAAGCTCGCGGTGACTTCATGGTCGCCGACCACGCAGCCAGCCAGCACAGGCAGATACTTCGTCATATCGTAGTCGCGCCAGAACTCGAACTCCGCAAGGAAGTCGGGCGTCCAGGTCGAGCCGCTCAACTCGTAGCTGCACACGTACATCTGTTTGAGGGCCGTCTGGCGGAAGTCGCCAAGTTCCTCGTGCAGCCTGTCCAACAGGTACTGGAAGTGAAACTTCGTCGCCTTGGCGTTGAAGTGGTCGATGGCCAGCCCGGAGGAATTCGGGCTGGGCAGTCGAAGCGATAAACCTGTATTGGCACAGACGAATCGCAGAATCGTCCATTCGCCCGCCGGGACGTCCCAATCGAGACGTCCCTCGGCATCCACACGGCTCGTCAGATCGACAATCGTCTCGGGGTCCTCGATCACCAGCGGCGGCAGACCCGCGGACGACCAGCTTCCCGACGGGCCGGACTTCTCGCGGTCGTGAATATTGCCCGCCGTCCAGTTCTGCTCGGTCTCGGTCCCGAGTGCATCGCTGCACAACACCAGGGTTGCAGCGGTCTTGCTCCCATCGGGGTGATATGCACAGGCAACGTTGACGCCGGCTGTGGAATAGACCTCGAACTCGCCCAACTGCACGCGGTCAAATCGCGCGTTGTGCCCCGACAGGATGGCGAGCTTCACGTACCTCGCCTGCACGGAATCGAACGCGAAGCTCTGGGCGTTCGCATGTGGCTCGAGTCGATCGCGGACAATCGGCTGGAAGGCATCCGGATCGGTCGTCGCGGTCGAAACGGAGACTGTGAAATCCTTGGCGTAGAGGTGCATTGGGCCGTAACGTTGTGCATCACCGCTGTCGGTGTTGTAGAGGACAACCCGATTGATCGTATGCACGCCCGGCGGTGCCAGCTCGAACACGAATTCGTGTCCCGCCATCCGCTTCGCATCCGGCACGGCCAGGACTGCGACGTCTCTGACAAACGCAGGCGAACCGTCGGACACACGAGGAGCATTCCTGGGCAGGGCTGGAATGGGCAACGGCTCGGCCAAACGCCCCGGACCCTTCACGGTCATCTGAGTATGATAGAGCCCCATGCTCGCGTACTCGGGCGTGACCCATGGCCCGCCGCAATTCCAACTGCTCGACGTGGTCAGTCCCACCTCCAGGCCGAGTCGCGTCGCCTCGCGGACGGTGTGCGAGATCACGTCGAGCGACTCGGGCCCCATGAACGCAGGGCCCGCGGGCACGATCTTCTGCGGGTCCTGCGCCCCCACGTCGAAGATATAGACCCCGCCGATCCCTTTGGCTTTGAGTTCCTCCAGTTCCCGCGTCATCTGGCGTTTCTCGGTGAGCCCGTTGACCCACGCCCAGTATACGGACGGGCGAGCCGAGGTCGGCCGCGTGCGAAATCCCGAGGCCAGATCCGAAACCGCCTGGAGATCCGTGCCGTGAAGGCTACAGAGGATAAGAACCGTCTGTAGCAGCGCGCGATGCGAAACCATGGCATAGCCTTTCATTCGAAGACACCAGCATACCATGCACCCGTCCCCAAGGCTACGGACTCTTGCGTGCGACACCCATCATCGTTTACGTCACGCCGCGGATGCAGTAGGATACGGTCACATTGGATGTCTTGCCTGCAAGGGGATGAGAATGGATACCGTCAAGAACAGGCGTAACGTGGGCTGGCGAAAGACCGCGTACGAGGTCATTTTCGAGTCGGATACGCCGGCCGGGAAGTGGTTCGACATCCTGCTGATCGCCAGTGTTGTGCTGAATGTCGTGATTGTCATGCTCGACAGCGTCCGGACAATCCACCTCGCACATGGCAAGCTACTGTACGCGCTTGCTTGGCTGTTCACGATCCTGTTCACCGCGGAGTACATCCTTCGGCTGCTGTGCGTTGGCCGTCCGATTCGCTACGCATTGAGTTTCTTCGGCATCGTCGATTTCCTGGCGATCTTTCCTGCGTACTTCAGTCTGGTGTTCTTCGGTTCCGTGTACCTCTCTGTCGTTCGGGTCCTCCGTGTGTTGCGGATCTTCCGCGTCCTGGGACTACCCCAGTTCACCCAAGAGGCGACCTCGCTGAGCGACTCCCTGTACGCGAGCCGCCGCAAGATCATGGTCTTCTTGCTGACGGTCGTAACGCTCGTGGTCATCATCGGCGCCCTGATGTATATGATCGAGGGCGAACAGCGAGGCTTCACCAGCATCCCGGTCAGCGTATACTGGGCCATCGTGACGCTCACCACCGTCGGCTACGGCGACATCTCCCCCCAGACCTCGCTCGGACAGTTTCTCGCTTCGGTCGTGATGATCCTGGGCTACTCCATCATCGCCATTCCTACGGGGATCGTGACCGTAGAGTGGGCCCAAAACCGCTCTCCGCATCCGCCAACGTCGGCCCCCTGTCCCGGCTGCGGTTTCGCGTCTCACGACAGCGACGCCCGATTCTGCAAGCGTTGCGGCGCGGGGCTTCGGGATACTCCCTAAACGGCGACCCACTTGCGGGTTGACAACTCGTCGCAAGATTGGCCTACTGGTGCTCAAATCGCTATGCCGAGACATGCGTTCATAAAACGAGTTGTCGCCATCGTCCTGTTCGCGGGGATTGCGCTGGGTCTGCTCCTGTGGTGGCTCGGACTCGCTCCACTCTACGCGGGTCTGATCAGCATCAACGCGATCACCCTGTTGCTCTACGGATACGACAAGCGTCAGGCCATCGTCGGCGGCACCCGCATTCCGGAACTTGCGTTGCACCTCGCGGCCCTGCTCGGGGGCAGTCCCGCGGCGATTGTGGGTCAGGAGTTGTTCCGACACAAGACGCGCAAACTCGCGTTCCGCTTGGTTCTCGTGCCCATCATTCTGTTGCAGGCCGCGACGGTGTATGCATATTGGCGTTATCTGCGGAGCTAAGAAGCCATGGACACCTTCCCATCCGGCATCCAGTTCCGCAAACCCTGGCGCAGCTACCAGCAGCGAGTGCTGGCGGAGCTGGAGAGCCATCTGGACGACAACCACCTGCACGTGATCGCAGCCCCCGGCTCAGGCAAGACCGTACTCGGCCTGGAGGTCATGCGCAGGTTGAATCGGCCCACGCTGATCCTGGCCCCCACCGTCGCCATCCGGGATCAGTGGGTGGATCGGTTCGTCGGCCTGTTCCTGCCCGACTCGCAAAATACGCCGGACTGGATCTCGAAAGACATCCGGAACCCTCGATTCCTCACGGCCTCCACCTACCAGGGACTCCACAGCGCATACAGAGACAAGGAGAATCACGGCGCGGAGCGCACCCGCAGCGTGCTCCGGCGTCTCGGCGTGCGGACCCTCGTCCTCGACGAGGCCCACCACCTGCGGAACGAATGGTGGAAGTGCCTGGCCGACCTCAAGAAGCACCTGGACAAGCCCACGGTCGTCGCGCTGACCGCCACGCCGCCGTTCGATGTGTCCCCGTTCGAGTGGGACCGGTACATCGGCCTGTGCGGACCCATCGATTCGGAGATCTCCGTTCCCGAACTGGTGGCGCAGAAGAACCTCTGCCCACACCAGGACTACGTCTACCTGTCGGCGCCGTTGCAGGCGGAACAGCAGGAGATCCGCGAGTTCCGCAAGGAGGCAGGTGCATTCGTAAGCGAGTTGTGTACCAACGAGGGTTTCATCGCCGCACTGGAACGCCACCCCTGCGTCACCGAGCCCCAGAACTGCGAGGAGGGAATCCTCGATGATCCGGCGTTCTACTCCAGTATGGCGGTCTTCCTGAACCACGTCCGCCCGTCGCCGCCGGGCAAGCTGCTCCACATCCTGGGCCTGTCGCCAAGAAAGTGTCCCAGGCTCGACCTGCAGTGGCTGGAAACTCTCCTGGCAGGCTGCCTGTTCCGTCACACCAAGTCGTTCGAGGCCCACAAGGATCTCTTCCACGGCATCCTCCGCGACGCCAAACGGATCGGCATCGTGGAGAAACGCGAGATCGGCCTACAAAACGCCGCAAAGATCGCCCGGCTCCTGATCCGCAGCGCCTCGAAGCTCAAGAGCATCGACGATATCGTGAGGCTGGAGAGCAAGGCCCTGGGGACGGACCTGCGAATGGTGATCCTCACCGATTTCATCCGACGGGCCGACTTCCCAAAGGACCAGGCCGACGTCAGGCCGGTCAAGCGATTGGGCGTCGTGCCGATCTTCGAGCAGGTCCGGCGCAGCCAAGCCGGGATCGCGAAGCTGGGCATTCTGACGGGCACAATGACGGTCGTGCCGGCCGACTCGTGTGACGCCCTGCGGATAGCGGCGCCTGGACTGAGCATCAACCCTGCCGACGTCGCCTTCAAGCCCCTGGCACACGACCCTCGATTCTGTGAGGTGACGATTCGCGGGGCGGACAAGCACAAGATGGTCGCCCTGGTCACCGCCCTATTCAACCGGGGCGGCATCCACGTTCTCGTCGGGACGACCTCCCTGCTCGGCGAAGGCTGGGACGCACCCTCGGTCAACTCGCTGATCCTGGCCAGCTTCGTCGGCTCCTACATGCTCTCGAACCAGATGCGGGGCCGCGCCATCCGCACCCAGGAGCGCAACCCGCTCAAGACCGCGAACATCTGGCACCTCGTCTGCCAGGAGCCGGACGCACCGCAGTTCAATGAGGACATGGAGACTCTCGCCCGACGGTTCAAGTCCTTCGTCGGCGTCTCTTTCACCGCTCCTCGGATCGAGAGCGGCCTGGGACGTCTGGGCCTGGGCCGGCCCCCCTTCCCGGCTGAGCGGATGGAACACATTAACGCGGTGATGAGACAACGGGCCTGTGACCGGGTGAAGCTCATCGGCGAGTGGGAACGAGCACTGGGTCCGGCGCAAACCGGCGACATGACCGAGCAGGTGGCGGTATCCGTGCTGGCCCTGCCACGAGACTCGATCCTGCGGAAAGCCCTCGCGATCCTGCTGGTGCAGGCGGGTCTCTGGGGCGTCTCTGCGGCGACGCTGCTGATGCAATCTGTAGACAGGCACTCGAAGAGTGCGCCGCTGCGGGGCTTTCTGATCTTCGTCGCGGTCGCCTTCGCGCTGGCCGCCTTCGCGGCGGTACCGAAGTGCGTCAAGGCCCTGTGGTTGTCGCTGCTGCACAGGTCTGTCCCCTCAAGCATGAGGCAGATCGGCAAGGTCGTGCTTCAGTCGATGGCCCGGACGCAGCTCATCGAAACCCATGTCGCGAGGATTCGCGTGATTGCCCGGCGTCTCGACTACGGATTCGTGACCTGCTCGCTGAAGGGCGGAACGACGCGGGATCGGTCGATCTTCCTCGACGCCCTCCAGGAACTGCTGGGCCCGATCGACGACCCTCGATACGTCCTGGTCGGCAAGGCGTGGTTGAGGCAGTCCGGAGGAAGGGACTGCCACGCGGTCCCGAAGGCCCTGGGCAGGAACAAGGAGACAGCGGAGTTCCTCGCGAAGGCGTGGTCCATGCGGATTGGCGCAGCCGGACTGATCTACACGCGGACGCCGGAGGGCCGCCGCTTCCTGGTGAAGGCCCGTGCTCGGTCCCTCGCACAGGCCCTGCGGACGCGAACAGAGCGAATCAAGGTTTGGCAGTAATCCGCATATGACATCGTCTGGCAATCCTGCGACCGACCCAAGTCATGACCGCATTCCCTGTTACCAACAGATGTCGGCGTGCCTTGTACTAGCAGCAAAGCCCAACAGTTTTGGAGCCGTGAGGAGATCTAGAAGATGGCACACATGAAACCTGTCCGCTGGGAGGGACCTGCAACGGTCCGCAACCGAGTCCGCAATTCCGCCAATCGCGCCGTCCGGGGGTTTAACGCCGGAGTCTGTCTGGCCGCCATCGTGCTGGCGTGGTCCGCGTCCGCTGCCGCGCAGAACGGACCGGCAGTGGCGTTCAAGTTCGGCGCCCAGACACTGGAAGCCCCGCTCGACAAGGACAAGACGACCCGGGCCCGATTCGAGGTGGAAATCGCCACGCCCAGGCTGCTCGACGACCACCTCGACGTGGCGCTTGCCTTTGGCGGTTCTTCGCTGGGCTCATACCGCGACAGGGAGTCAGACGAGGTCGATGGCGTCTACGTCGTGGACCGCTACAGCGACGACCTGAGCGTCATCGACATCCGCCTGGCCGCACGAGTCTATCCCCTGGGCGACGCTACAAAGATCCGACCCTATCTTGGGGCGGGAATCGGCTACTTCTGGTTCCTCGACGCCTGGGAGTACGAGCACCGCGAGACGTTTGACGACCCGTATTTCCCAGGCGAGTACCGCACGTACATCGATGAATACGAGGACACCGAAACCATGGCCAGTGGTCTGTTCGCCTTCGCCACGGCGGGCGTAACATTTCCCATCGGCTCGCGAGGCGAGTTGATACTCGAATTCCAGTACGATTTCGAGAAGGAAGACGACGGTTTCGATCTCGGCGGTCCCATCTACATGATCGGCGGACGATTCCGCTTCTGAGCCCGCCAAGCGGTGGGTGGCACGACCAGATCTGCTTGGCCGTGCTGACGGAGTACCCCAACCGGCCCTGGGCGCCGCGGCTCACGTGGATCTGACCGTGGCGCCCAGGTCGGATGCTTCAACAAAACCCCACCACGTAACGATGGGGACAAGTTACTTGCCGGCGGAATTGGCCGTCTGACGCTTGAAAACAAGTGTGCGACCCGGCTGCGAGGCCCGGGAGCCCGCCGTCACCGCGTACTCCTTCACCTGGAAGGCGTCGCTGCTATCCTGAACGTAGACGTGCTCCATCCGTCGGACCGCGCCGTCCGCCTGGGTGTACTCGACCCGATGCGTGACGCCGTCGTAGCTCTGGTCCCAGGTCCCCTTCCAGAGGCCGCCCTGGTTGTCGGCGCCGACCTGGAAGATCTCCCGGGTCGCGGGCGAGTACATGATCATGCCGTGATAGGCGAAGCCGGCCATCTTGAGGTCCATGAGCACCACGTGCCTGTCCAACGCCCATTTGTGTTCGAGCTCATACCGCTGATCGCCATCGGTGGAGAGCCATTTGCCGGCCATCCAGTCGTAGCCGCCCTGGGCAACGAGATCGCCGAGCTTCTCGTAGTCGGCGGTCGGCCCGCCTTGCGCCGCGGTCGCAGCATCCGTCGTCGCGGCCGGCTGGCGTTTGTACGTGGCCTTGGCCATCGGTTCGCCGCTGCGATAGCCGCTGCTGTCCACACGGTACATCGCGATCGTGACGTTGTCCCCGTCCACCCTCGTGTATACGATCTGAGCCTTCATCACCTCGCCGTTCGGACCCGTGTGCTGGATGCGATGCACGAGGTCGCCGTATTCCTCCGTCCACTCTCCTTTCGCGGTGCCCCCCCTGTTGTCGGCACCCGTTTCGACCACCTCGCCGCGACCCGGGTCCAGCGTGATGATCCCGCGATACCGGTAGTCCCCCATCTTCACTTCGCCCAGGACGACGTACTCGTCCAAGGCCCATCTGTAGTCAAGCTCGACCTGGCCCTGATCGGTCGTGGCGACCCACCGACCGATGACCCAGTCATATCCGTTGTTCGACACGAAATCTCCGAGACTTTGCTGTGCCAGCGCAGGCATCGCACAAGCGGCCAGCAACGCAATCACCGTCAATAACGCCGTTCTTCGGACCATGATTTCCTCCTGTTCTTGTGAGTTCTCGACAGGCGACAATCGCCCTTTCATACGGTGCCTACGACTCGTCTTCGCGGTCGGTGCACATCAGTATAACAATCCGGGACGGCGTCCGTCTCTATCTCGCTGCACTTTTCCGGGGATTCAGGGGGGCGCAGAAAAAAGGCCGGAGGTTTGGAAACCCCCGGCCGAGAGCCCTTCTGTCAGGACGACCTACGCGGATTTGTGGTCGAGGAACCCCTCGAGCTTGCGGGCCCGCACAGGGTGCTGGAGCTTGCGGATGGCCTTGGCTTCGACCTGGCGGACGCGCTCCCGCGTGACCTTGAAGATCCGACCGACTTCCTCGAGCGTGTAGGTGTAGCCGTCGCCGATGCCGTAGCGGAGCTTGATGATTTCCCGCTCGCGGTAGGAGAGGGTCTTGAGGACCATGTCGATGCGCTCCCTGAGCATCTCCTGCGTCGCGGAGGCCACAGGCGAGTCGATATCGTCGTCCTCGATGAAGTCGCCGAAGTAGGAATCCTCGCTATCGCCGATGGGCCGATCCAGACTGATCGGGTGTTTGGAGATGTTCAGAACCCTGCGGGTTTCCTGGACGGTCATGCCGACCTCGCCGGCGATTTCCTCGATGGTCGGCTCGCGTCCCAGTTCCTGGTGGAGGATCTTCGAGGCGCTGCGAATCCGGCTCATCGTCTCGATCATGTGGACCGGGATACGGATGGTCCGCGCATGGTCGGCGATGGCCCGGGTAATGGCCTGGCGAATCCACCAGGTGGCATACGTGCTGAACTTGTAGCCGCGCCGATACTCGTACTTGTCCACCGCGCGCATCAGGCCGGTGTTGCCCTCCTGGATGAGGTCCAGGAAGCTCAGGCCGCGGTTGCGATACTTCTTGGCGATGGAAACGACCAGGCGGAGGTTGGCGCTGGACAGGGTCCGCTTGGCTTCTTCGTACTGGGCGAAGATCCGCTCCATCGTCCGCAGCTTCTTCTCCAACTGATCCGGCATCTCCAGGACGAGTTCCTGCAGGCCGGCGAACTCCTGCCTGGCGGCCAGGATATCGTCGGCCGTCATGGTCTCGGTGACACCGGTCTGGATGGTCTTCTCGAGCTGCCGCATCTTCTCGCAGACGCCCTGGAGCTTGATTTTCATCGGCTGAATGCGGCTGGTCCGCAGGCTCAGCTCCTCCAGGAGGGCCGCGATCTTGCGACGGTTCCTCCGGAGATGCCTGGCGTCCGCCTGCACCTTCGCCTCGTCCCCGCCGGCACAGATGTTCTTGAAGAGCTTCTGGTCGATATCGAGAAGATCAGCAATCGTTTTGAGGTTCTCCGTCATCCGCTTCTTGATGACGCCCTTGGTGGTCAGAGGGGTGGTGCCGGTCTTGATGGTCCGGTCGAACGACATGGAGCCGTCGGAGACCTGCTGCATCAGCTCCACCGCGTTGCGGGCACAGTAGTCGGACTGAAGCATCTTGCGGCGAAAGACCATCCGAGCGATTTCGATCTTCCTCGCCAAGGCGATCTCGTCTTTGCGGGTCAAGAGGGGAATCTGGCCCATCTGGGTCAGATACATGCGAATAGGGTCATCGATCCGATGGGAGACCTCGCTTTCAGCGAACTCCTTTTCCAGGGCTTCGTCCTCGTCCGCCTCCGCTTCGACCTCGGGGCTCTCCTCCTCGTCCGCCGGCTCGGCGTCCTCTTCGAACTCCTCGTCCATCTTGCCGGGCCCATGGGCTTCGGCGTCGCTCTCGTCGACGAGGGGAATACCCATCTCGTCGAGCGTCGACATGAGCTTATCGAGTTGCTTGGAGGTGACAGCGTCGTCCGGCAGAGACTCGTTGACCTCCTCGTAGGTCAGGAACCCTTTCTTCTTGCCTCTCGCGACCAATGTCTTGATCAGCAACTCCGGGTCCTGAGCCTCGGGCTTGACTATATCGGACGTACCGTGGACTTCCGTCTGGTTCATATCCTTTGCTTTCTTCGACCTCATTCCCTTTTTCGCCACAATATCGACTCCACTGAAGTGAAACTGGAAAACTCCTTGCCAACCACCCTTGTGAAGCCAAGAATACTGGTATCCTTACTGGTGTTCTGGATTCACCCGTTGTACGACTCCTGTGCGTAATGGTTCACGCCACAGGCATTTACACGATTCCCTCATGACGTCAGGCCGATGCTGTGCGGATGCTGCCGGCCGGCACGCCCGTCCGTGATCTTCACGGAATCCGCACGCCCGCCAGCCTCGTTGGTCCGAACATCTCCTGAAACCTGCGTCCCGGATCCCCTCAGGACGGCCAAGGCGTCCGTCAGGCGAGGGCGGTAGTTCCCCTTCCCCTCGCCGACCCGCTGCAATTCCACGATGCCCTGGGCCACTTCCGGCGACTCCGTCTGAGCCAACAGCCACCCGATCGTGAAACCCTCGCCGGACCGGACCACGCCGAACAAGACCGACGCGATTCGATTCAGAATCGGGACATCGAACACACCTTCCGGGACTTCCTGCTCCATGTCACCCAGCAGTCCCGGCTCGTTCAGCAACACCTCCAGGACCTCCCTCTGGGCGGCGGCACGCAGTCCCTGACCCCAATCGACCGCCTGCGCGGCCTCCCCTCGGCGGGCCTGGGCCGACGACGACGGCACCCGCTGCCTGCGCCGCTCCAGCTCGCCATAGAGGTCCCTCGGGCTCAAGCCGATGATTTTGGCCACCTTGTGCACGAACGCGCCACTCTCGGCCACGGGCAGCGTCTCGGAGGCAGCCCCGATGGCGATGGCCTGGAGGAACTCGTCCAAGGCCGTCTTGCGCCCGGCCATCGTGTCGCCCGTCGCGAACGTCTCGCTGAGCTTGTCCCACTTGAACTGTAGGACGTCCACCGCCTGCTCCACCACGCGATCCAGCCCCTCCTTGCCCGCGGCCAGGACGAACTCACAGGGGTCCTTGCCCTGCGGGACAAAGGCCAGCTTGATATCGAGGTGCTGAGACAGGCAGACCTCCAGAGCCCGATTCGCGGCCGCCATGCCAGCGGTGTCGCTGTCGAAGAGCAGGACCACCCTCTTGGCATACCGCCGAAGGAGCCGGCCGTGCCCCGCCGTAAAACTCGTTCCCAAAGTCGCGACCACGTTCGTGCAGCCGAACTGATGCGACATAATCACGTCGGTGTATCCCTCGACGATCACCGCGGTGCCCGTCTTGACGATCTCGTGACGGGCCTGCTCCAAGCCGTAGAGCGTATTGCTCTTGTCAAACAGGACCGTGGTCGGCGAGTTGACGTATTTGGCGCCGGTGCCGTCCAGCGTCCGACCTCCGAACGCAATCACCCTGCCGGTGGCGTCCGTGATCGTGAACATCAGGCGGTTGACGAACTTGTCCTGGTTCGGTCCGGTGATCAGGCCCGCCTGCTGCAACACCTGGAGCGAGCCCTTCCTCGCTGCAGCCGCCCTGGCCATGGCATCAACCACGTTGGGCGAGGCGCCGAGGCGCCACTTTTCGATGCTCTGGGCAGAGACCTTCCGCTCGGCCAGGTACTCTCGGGCCCGCTTGCCCTTCTCCGGATCGTTCAGACACTCCTGGAAGAACTGCATGGCCCACTTGTTGGCCCTCGCCAGGAGGTTCGGATCGATCTCGGCCTGCCCAGGCTCCGCCGAGACCATGCGCCGGACGGGCTGCATCTGGATGCCCGCGCGCTCCGCCAGACGCTCGATGGCCTGCGGAAACGTCAGGCCCTCGCGCATCTGCACGAACTTGAGCACATCGCCGCCCGCGCCGCAGGCGAAGCACTTGTAAATCTGCTTGTCCGGGTTGACGTAAAGGCTGGGCCTGTGGTCCTCGTGGAACGGGCACAAGCCGAGCCATTCTCGTCCCTTCCGTTTCAGGCTGACGTGCTCACCGATCACGTCAACGATATCGTTCGCCTGCTGCACCCGGCTGATCGCAGCGTGGTCGTATACCCCAGGCATAGAATGCTACGCGAGTCCTTCCCTATAGCGTCTTCAGTGGACATCCTCCACCCGCCGCGGGTCAGACTAAGGAAAGACTCCGGCCCCGGCGTATCATTCAGAGGCTTAGCTACTAAATATAGGAGTCGGACGGGCAAAAAGTCAAATCGTGGGCACTGGACCCCTTTTCCTGCATCAATAACAGTGTTTTGGCACTTTTAGACAATTGGTCAAGCGAGACAAGGATACCGGAACCGTGGTCGCAGAGGGTCCAGACGGGCCCTCCGCTGACGTAGCAGATCTATGCCCTGCTGATCCCAGGAAGGTCAAAGAACCCGACGGCGGCGCGCGTCGTCGCCTGGGCCAACTCGTCCACGCTGATTCCCTTGAGTCGTGCCAGGAATTCCGCCGCGTGCACCATCAACGCCGGCTCATTGGGCTTGCGGCTCCGCACCGGCTCGGGGGACATGTACGGACAATCCGTCTCAACCATCAGATGGTCCAACGGGACGACCTGGGCCGCCTGGCGCGTCACTTCCGCGTTCTTGAAGGTGACCACGCCGGTGAACGAGACGAAATAGCCTCTCTCCAATACCATTCGAGCCTGTTCCGCCGAGCCGCTGAAGCAGTGGAAGACCACGCCTTTCAGGTCCCCGCCGCAACGGTCAAGAATCTCCATTGTCTCGTCGAATGCGTTTCGTGAGTGAATGACCACGGGCAGCCCGACCTCACGCGCGATGTCGATGTGGGCCTCGAATACCCGCTTCTGGTCCGCCTGCTTCGAGAAGTTGTAGTGGAAATCCAGGCCGGTCTCGCCGACAGCGACGACTTTCCCCCGCCGGGCCAGTTGCGTCAATTCCTCCAGAGCATCCGAATCCGCACTGTGGGCATCGTGCGGATGAATCCCCACCGTGGCATACATGGTTTCGTACTGCCCCGTCAGTTCGATGGCCTTGCGGCTGTCCTCCAAGCTGGTCCCCACGGTGATCCAGGCCGTCACCCCCGCCGCCCGGCTCCGCTCGATCACCCCCGACACATCCGCGGACAATGGTTCAAACGTCAGATGGCAATGCGTGTCAACCAGTCTCACCGGTCCTGACTGCCGCTCTGCCTTGTCGCCCGCCCAACTCACGCGCCAAGTCCCCTGCGCCACTGATCCAGACCCAGAATCAGTGTATCATCAAGCCATTTCCTGAACCGCTCTTGCACCTCGTTCGGCTCCTCTTCATACGTGAACGTGAACGGTTCTGTGCACAAAGGCACAATCTCCCCAATCACCGTGTGTTTTGTATCGGTTGATTCCTTTGTGTAGAACATGGCCGAACACGCGATGATACCACTCAAGCCTTTCCCCATCCCATGAAGAGAGAAGAGGATTTCTGACCGGGTAGTCGTCTGAATCGCAAGATTGACCCAGGATCGATATGCTTCCATGTTGGCAAAATACCCGAGAGCGCGGGCACATTGGACAATTTGGAACTGGTGGTAGTCCGCCTTCTCATCATTGGCGCTGGCCGCGTGAGTACAATAGGCACTAAACTCTTGTCCCTCCGGAGCAATCGCCTTCTTCACCTCCTTGGCGAGATCTTTGATTCTCATGACCGCTGCAGACTGAAGGGTGTCCGCTGTGACTGTAACCTGCCGCTTCTTAGTGGCCGTCTCTTCGCGGAGGCGAGAAAACTTGCCCTTGACTGCAGAAAGAATGGTACCAACAGCGATCTGCTCGGCGCGCAATTCCTCGGTCAGGTCAAAAGCCTCCCTAACCGCCCTGCTTTGAAGAGAGGTAAAGAGGTCGACCAGTCTTCGCATATCCCCCTTATCGGCCTGCCTGATCGCGGAGATGTATTCCTCACGATGCGCCCGTGTTACGACAAGGGGAAACCACTTGGCCTTGAGTAATACCACCGTCGCCAGACAACGCGCCACTCTCCCATTACCATCTGCAAACGGGTGAATCTGTGTAAACCGGTGGTGCAGCCAAGCTGCCTCAACATACACCGGAACCCCCCACTCCTCGTGCTTCCCGTGCATCGCCAGCAGACGGTCCATCTCAGATTCCACCTGTTCGGGCGGACAGAACTCAAGTACGTAGTCCCCTGGACCCTCAACATTGTTCGGAAGACGTTTCCACTCCCCCCGCGGCAACGTGACTCGAACATCTCGCCCAAGCGTATCGCGCCCTTCGCACGTTGTCTGGTGTTTAGTCAAAGCGGTGTAGAGTTCCTTGATATACGATGTGCCAAGAGGGCGCTGTCCGGATACGAACTGGTACAAGCCATTAACAACGGCGAACTGATCCTGAATGACGGCGATAACATCCGTCGGGTTGCGGTCTGTATCCTCATGGCTAATGATGGCAGCGTCAAACCCCTTCTCTATCAGTGTCTTCGTCACCCCATCGCTGAGACTATACAACCGTTCAAGTATCCCCGTCTCAATAGCCCACTGGCGTCGCAGTCTCAGCAGAAAATCGTCGTAGGCCTTCGTCTCTCGGAGTTCGTCGGCTCGTTCCCACCAAGCCGCGATCAGGGCATCGGTCTGGCGATTCTTCAAGTCCAACCAATCGGTCGGAAGATCGTCCACCGGTGCCCAGCGATGAGATTCTCTCTCCATACTCATAGCATGGAATATACCTCATGTCGCAAGTGCATGCAACATATTCACCCGCCCACCGATAGGCAAAGACTGACAAATGATGAAGTTGGCCGCACCTCAGCCGCACCTACTCTATGGGACAAAGGCATTCTCGAAGTGGTGGATCTGGGGCGGGCCGTGACGGCCGAGGATCAGCGTGACGACGTCGAAACGGAGGGGACGGTCCTCGATCTGGTGGACGGCCAGAAAATGGCGGGCTGCCCGGGCCACCCGCTGCCTTTTCGCTGCGTTGACCGTCGCCTCGGCGGGCCCGAAGCTCTCATCGGCACGGGAGCGGACCTCGACGAAGACCACGGTGCCGTCGGTGTCCACCATAACGCGGTCCAACTCGCCAACCTTGCAGGAGTAGTTGCGGGCGAGGGTCCGCAGGCCCTTGTTTCGGAGGTATCGTTCGCAGCGTCTCTCCCCCCAGCGGCCCAGTCGGGCCCTGTCGCTCAGCAACCTGCGTCGGATCAGGAACAGCATGGGATCTACGATTCACTATCGACTATCTACTATCCGGGCGCGCTGCCCAGCGATGAGTGCGCGCCCGTGTCTTCAAATCGTAAATCGCGAATCGTAAACGGTCGATTACTTGCTCGTGTGCTCGCTGTGCCTCTGCGAGAGCTTGACGGCCTTGCCCGTCCTGTCGCGCAGGAAGTACAGCTTGGCCCGTCGGACCTTGCCGCTGCGGGTCGGCACGATGTTCAACACATTGGGCGAATGGAGCGGGAATTGCCGCTCGACGCCTTCGTTGGCGACGATCCGCCGGACCGTGAAACTCGAGCTGATGCCCCGACCCTTGCGGGCGATGACCGTGCCGGAGAAGATCTGCGTCCGGGTCTTATCGCCTTCCTGGATGCGGCAATGCACGTCCACGGTATCGCCAACCTCAAAATGCGGTATCTCCTTCTTCAGGCTCTTGCTCTCAACTGCATCCAGCAACTTGGTTTTCACGAGTAATCTCCCGATGGTCACAAATCATCAGCGTAGTAAAACCCGTATTCTATGCAGGTGCATGGCCGATGGCAAGCCATTTTTCGAGGATTTTTCCTGTCGCTCCCTCCCCGCCGTGACAGTGCTTCGCGGCACATCACAGAAGAACCAACCTAACCTCTTGCCATTAACTGAGTTACGACAGGGCTGATCCATGGATCGCACTTTGGCGACCGGAGGACCCCTCGCAGGCGTCTACTGCCCGCGCCGGGCCGATCCAATCCCGGAGCGGGAGACCTCTGGTTGGCCGTCCATGCGTCTCTGGAGCATTTCCTGGACCGCTTCGATATCCGCACGCACCTCGGCGACGGAGCGGCTCTGAATCATGGCGACGTCTTCCGGCTCCCATCCATCCAACAGGTGCAAGGTGAACGCCCTCCGACGGACAGACGCCACTTCGCTCAGTTGATCGAGAACCCAGCGCATTTGGTCGATGGCTGCCAGCTTCTCCCAAGGCTCGGCTACCTCACGGCTGGGCAGCACGTCGTCAAAGGTGACCGTCTGAGGTTCCTCCCAGACCGGCGCATCGTCGGGCAGGCGTCCGGCCGCCGCCTCGCGACCAGCATCGAGTCCATCGACTTCCCCGTCGAGAGATACGACGCCCTGGGCGTGGGCGGTCTGTTCGTCGAGCACGTCGTGCAGGAGCCTGGTCAGCCAGACATCGAGGGGCACCGCCAGGTCCCTGCGGTCCAACTGCGTCCAGGCCCGCAGAATCGTCTCGTCGAGCAGGTCGTTCACCGTTACCTCCTCCTGTCCGATTTGTCCTTGAAACTGGGCCAGGGTCAACTCTCGGTGCGCGTGATCGCGCAGTCGCGCCATCAGGGGAGCCAGCAGATCGAAGAAGGCATTCTGATCCAGCTTCTCCGTCTGGGGTTCGAGCAATGCCTCGACGCGCCGCGACAGTTCCTCCCGATGTTGTTTCTTGCGGTACAGATGCTCCCGACGGATCACCTCCTTGTGGCGACGGACCACGCCGGCCAGTTTGCTGGCCACCGCATCGACCGCATCCCGATCGGTCGAGGAAGACGCCTCGGCCACCAGCGACCCGGTGGGCAGCAGCAGCGCCGCGCGGACCTCGAAGCGTTTGGGCTTACGCGTCGCGGTCAGTCGCAACTCCCGCTGGTCCTCGGGAAATCGGGTCAAGAGCCGCTCAATACGCGGCATCTTCTGCAGCCAATAGGATCGGATCGCTTCCTTTTCCCAGCCCGTACACCCCTGAAAGACCATGTGATCCGACATGAAGCGTTACTCCTGCTCACCGATGCCTTGCCGCCTGCGCGTGCCGGCATCCTGCCGCAGCGAGTCGGCGACCGTGCAGCCCTTCACCCCTCGACAGATACGGCGCCCGCCCACCCCGGGTTCAAAATCGAGGACGAATCCACCTGGGCTCACAGGCGTTTTGCGAGGACCACGACTTCACATGGCGGGATGTCGCGGATTACGAGATAGGCTGGTTCGCAGGGAGACCGTCGCCCCTGAACCTGGAGCGTCGATCCAACGGGGTGGCTGGCTCCATAGGCGCTACCCGCGGCGGTGTGCGCGGTATTGGCAATCACCTCGAACACGGTGCCCGCCGGACACAGCGTCACATCGACGATCACGTCGCCGCCCCGCTTCTCGGTCGCGTGCGGATTGACGACACACACGTACTCCAACGTGTCGAGGACCCGGCTCCAGGCAACGATCTGCCCCGCGGGGGGCATCGCGAACCTTTCATTGGACAGACGGACCTCGCGACAGTACTGCCGGCCCACACGCAGCGTCAGGTGCTCGCTTCGCAGCCTGCACAACCCGGCAATCCGGATGAACGCGGGACTGGACGTGTCGAAGCAGTGCTTCCCGCTCGTGCCAAAGGGCCCGAATCCGGGCAACGACGCATCGGATTCGCTGATCTGCCTCTCGATCGGCTTGTTGAAATGAGCGCGAGGGTACGCCGGGCCGAACATGGCTTCGCGCAAGTAGCGGTCGCCGTAGTTGCAGCGGTCCTTCCAGCCCTCGCCGCGGACGTGTTCCACCTGCGACTGGGCGGGGCCGGCGAACGCCTGCTCGGTGCCGTAGTAGATGCACGGAATGCCCAGCGTGAAGAGTTGGATGGCCGTCGGGACGACCACCTGGTGGTCTTTCACGTCGTATTCATCGGGAATCTCCGCAGAGAAACGCACCTTGTCCCCGGACACATGATCGTGGTCGTCGAGGATGGAGACGTGCCGGCCCCCGTTGTTGCGGTGCGAGCCGAACCTGTCGTTGTAGGGATCGAAGCCCTTGAAGTATTCGCTGCCCGCGAGGAGGCCCTTGCCCACGCCGGTCAGGATCGTCCGGGCGCCTCCAATGTCCAGGGCCGCGGTCATGTTCCGGCCGAGGATGCTCATATGGTCCAGGTACAGGGCCTGATACTCCGCGCCGCCGGCGATCTCGCTGATGACCAGGAAGTTGCGTTTTCCGAGCGTTTCCGCGAATTCCCGAATCGCCCCGGCGAAGTTCCGGGCCGTCTCCAACTCCATGTGCTTGACCGTATCCACGCGGAAACCGTCCACATCCGAGATGGCAATCCAGTACTTGTAGCAATCGACGAGGTACTCCAGCGTCGGAGCGACATCGAGCGCCAAGTCCTTCAGCGCGAAGAAATCGGTCCGGCGGAACTCCGCATGCGGATCACCCGGGGCGCCGCTGTCCAGGCTGCCCACACCCGCCCGGGTGAACCTGTCCCCATCCTGAAACTCGCTGGGCCACACCGCCTGGTCCGGCGTGGCGATGGCGTGACGATCGGTGGCCATGGCCTCCTGGCCGACCCCTCGCCAGGCGACTTGCCAGCCGAACGTCTCCCGGCAGGACGGATCGCCGTAATACCCCGGCCACGCGCGGTAAGCCGGCGATTCTTTGCAGCCGGTCAACGGCTCGCCCAAGGGCAGATACCCCCAGGCGTCGCCTGTGTGGTTGACGATGATGTCCAGGATGACGCGAATCCCCTTGCGATGCGCCGCCTGGACCAGCGACAGCAGGTCTTCCCGGGTTCCGAACCGCGGATCGACCTCCAGGAAGTCCTGGACGCCGTAGCCGTGATAGGTATCGAGATGGCAGCGCTGCTTGAGCACCGGGCCGACCCAGATCGCGGAGATCCCGAGGGCCTGCAGATAGGGCAATCGCTTGGCGATGCCTTGGATCGTGCCGCCTTGCCAGAGCCTTCCGGAAGCCGCCCATTTCTGCCAGTTCCAGTTCGGACGGGACGCGGTGGCGCGGAGCTTGCGGATCTCGGCGCGTTTGAGCATCGGGCGATTCTTCGTGTCGCTGAACCGGTCGGGCAGCAGGAAGTACAGAACCTCATCCTGCCAGTTGTCGGGCGACGGGAAATAGGACAGGCGGTCCCGACGGGCTTGATCCGCAATCGTGCGAGAGGCCGTCGCCGATCCCGGACGCGGACTCGTGATCAGATCCTTGATCGACGTCATACGCGAATCCTTTCACTGATGCGCCAGGACAGTATAGCCCCTGTCCGGCAGCCGGCCAATACTCAAATCTGCCGACGCTTGACATCCCGCCCGCCGACCGGTAGCATTCCCTGCGATGGCGGGCGCCGCGAATCGCGGAGGAGTGCCTCAGGGGGTCGCCCCGCCCTCAGCTCGGATTCACACACGGGATCTTCGCGTGAAACTGTCGGACGAACAACTCGATACGCTGCGAAAGGCCTT
>JAGOLX010000099.1 GCA_017993835.1 Phycisphaerae bacterium | reverse complement strand
GGGGATGTGCATTTCGGTCTGCCGGTAAAAAAATCGCGGCGTGTCGTGACCGTCCAAGCGGCTTTCGGGGCGACGGCTTGCTTCGCGCCGGCCCCTATTGCCGCTTGGCGGCACGCCGCGCAAGCTCGAATCGAACGCGAAGCGTCTGCCACCCCGGACCACCCGCGCAGCGGGACGCCGAGCCCCCGGGGCGAAGGCGCCCTGATTGCGAATCAAAAGGTCAACCAAACAAAATCAACAACTTACACCGCCGTTTCCGTGGTCAGGAAGGGGGAAGGGGTTGGATTTGCTTAGGATGTTGATGCCGCCAAGTTACTGTCAGATCCATGCCATAGTGCCTCGCCAGACGCCCGACGATGTGGTACACATTTTCTCGGAACCAAAACGGATGCGCAAATGGTCCTGCAAACCAAAGAAGGCCAATCGTTCGACCGAAAGTCATTGAAGAAAGTTCAAGGCAGGACCGCTGATTTCCCCGAACTGGCCTCCGACTGCGTCAGTTTCGCAAATGCGTCCGGTGGAGTGATCGCCATTGGCATAGAAGATGATGCCGTTGCACCACCTGCCGGCCAGCACATTGAACCTCACCTATCCGAGAAGATCCGTAAACGTATTGGTGAATTGACCGTCAATGTGCAAGTTCTTCCAGAACTTCGGCATCACGAAAACGGAAGCGACTACATTCTTCTGCACATTGCTCGGTCACCCGGGGTTGCATCAACGTGCGATGGGCGATACTTCGTCAGGGTTGGCGACACATCTCGTCCAATTATCGGGGATGACATATTACGGCTTGCAGCAGAACGTCCAGCGTTCCCTTGGGAGTCAATCACATCCTTGGGCTTGAGTCGGACGGACGTCGAGACAACTAAACTACGTAATCTGGTTGATGCCATTCGTGCCTCAGAACGCGTGAAAGCGTCGGTAAAGGGCAAAACTGACAATGAACTTCTGGAACACTATGGACTGACACGCGATGGCGCACTGACAAACCTCGGCGTATTGCTGCTTGGGCGGACGGCCGATCGTGGCAGACTTGGAACTGCCCCGGTCATTCAAGTTATCAAGTACGACGAAGGAAATGTAAAGCTCCAGAAATATTCCTGGAATGACTACGCCCTGTCTCCAATTGAGTTGATTGATACGGTCCTGGATGGGGTTCCAGATCTTCAGGAAGTCTATGAGATTCCGGATGGCCTGTTCAGGAAAACGATCCCGGCTTTTGAAGACGTCGTGATCCGTGAATTGCTGGTTAACGCACTCGTCCACAGACCCTACACCCAACGCGGGGACATATTTCTGAATATCTACCCGGACCGTCTGGAAATAGTGAACCCTGGCCGCCTTCCCTTGGGTGTAACGCCTCAGAATATCCTGCACACGACCATTCGCAGAAATGACGGACTTGCCCGCGTCTTCCATGATCTGAAACTGATGGAAGGTGAAGGAAGCGGATTCGACATGATGTACGACCGACTTCTTTCAAATGGGAAGTCGGCCCCAGTTGTTACGGAGGGCACCGATTCGGTGCATGTGACGGTGCCCAAACGTATTGTGCAACCCGGTGTCATCAGCCTTTTTGAACATGTCGACAAGCAATTCCAACTCGGCCAGCGGGAACGGATCACTTTGGCCATCCTGGCACAAACAGAAGGGCTTTCTGCCGCGGACCTTTCCACACGCCTTGGCCTTACGGAAGCAGAGGCTTTGCGTAATTGGTTGGGCCGCCTGATCGACCTAGGTCTTCTCAAAATGTCCGGAAGAACCCGGGGCACTCGCTATTTTGTCCCGCCAGCACTGCTTCGCAATGTTGGCCTCGACAAACTGACCACGTTGACCCGAATGCAGCCTCACAGATTGAGGGCCCTTATCATCGAGGACGTAGAACGCTTCCCAAGTTCGTCAATTTCTGAAATTCACAGACGAATCGGACCTGAAATCCCGGTGCGGGCTCTGCAAAGACAGGTGCAAGCACTGATCATGGATGACCAACTGATCCCCTTAGGGGAAAAACGCTGGCGACGATACCAAGTTAAGGCTTCTATTGACCAACAACACCGGTTGGTGAATAGAAAAACGTAGCACCAACCACAACCGCTTGATCTCAAACAACATCTCTATTAACCAGAGTTAGGATTCCGGTTCAATTGAACACATGGCAAGGGTTAATAGACCGCCACTGGAGCCCAGCTTCATGAACGTCAAACAACGCAGCCGAGGCCATCACATGCGTGGACGTTGAGCGTTACGCCTTCCAAGGCCAACTGATCACAAATTCCGACGAATCTGACCAAAACCACATGCTTCTTTCCACCCGGCTGAACCCAGGTTGTGAACCCCTATCTGACAGAACCTGGCCAAGGTGGATTCTGGACCCCCTGGTGAACGACTGAATGGCTTTCAAGATGTCAGGGGTTGATTACCCTCGCTGCCAACCGAGAGCCCTTCAGATCGGCCGGTGTCAACGAAAATCTGAAGGCGCTGGGAGGACGAGGGACAGTCCAGAGCACCGGGGCTGCGTCCCTTTCAATTTCGATTGTGATGGCAGGACGGACGCCCGATGTCGTGCCAGTCATTCCTTCGCCTTCACCTTTTCGTCCTCGGGCGCCAAGACGGTGCCGACGTAGTTGAGAAGGGACCACGCCCGCAGCCCGTTGATCTCGGTGTCGTACTCTACCGACTCACCGTGCATGACTTGGTGCCGATTCAGTTGGTTGAACCCTTCCCCACGCTCATCAGGTACAGCGGAGATGGGAAGCGTCTCGGCAAGAGGCGCAAGGAGCGCGGCGTTAAACGAATCGACGCCGACGCTCTTCGCGTAGTCCGCAGTTGCGGGCTCCACCTTCATCTCCTTGGCCCCCTTCGACTGCTTCCGCTTGAACAACTGCACGCCGATGGCGTCCCGGCACGTGCCGTCAGCCTGAGCCAGCAGCAACGGGATCGAAAGCGCGAAGTCCCCCGCCTCGTGGGCGCGCCGCGCAGCCGAGACAAACCGTGCCCGTCTGGGATAGAGCCTATTCAAATCGGACTCGATGCGCGAGAGGCTCGCCCGGAAGTGGGCCGTCAACTGACTCTCGGCCTCATCGACCTTCCCCTGCTCCAGCAGTTCCTCCAGCTCGATCATGTCCTTGACTGCCATCCCCAAGTCGAGGAACCACCCCTGCTTGGCAAGCCGGACTACTCCATCCCTCGTGGGTTCCGGAAGGTGGAGGATGGCATCCCGAATCCAGTTCGACGGGAACGTCGTGATCGAGTCCAATGGGATATGGAAGCGCCGGGCGGACTCCAAGGCACGTGCGAGTTCCTGCCCCGGAAAGTCTATCTTAGGGACGCGAAGACTCTCGGCCATCTGCTGGAACGCGGAAGGCCGAACAGCAGCGGCCAAAGCCCGCTGCATTTCGAGCATAGGTTCGAGAACATGTCGTTCTTGAGCAAGAGCGGCCATCACGGGGCCGAGCCCGGACTGGAATTGAAGTCCCGCACCCCGCACCCCCTTCAGCAACTCTGCGATGTTCGAGTACTCCGTCCCGAGCAACGGCTTCATTCCACCCTCCCGTTTTTCTCTCCGCCCGCTCCCGCAAGTCACCCAGGAGGTCGTCGTCCCGCAGGAACCCTTTACCCCACTACCTCCAGGAACTCCGCCACGACCCGCAGGTCACCGCTGTCGGCAGTCAAGGGGATCGGCTCAAACGCCGGGTTGTCCGGCCGCAGCGACACCGCCTCCACCTCACCGGCGTCGCTCCACTTCCCCACGGTCCAGCGCTTCAGCGTGTACTGTCCGCCGGTCTCTGGGTCGGACCCGTTGTGCAGTTGAACGACCACCCGCTTGCCGTCCAGGGCCGAGACGGCCGGGCTCTGCCCGACCGGATACGCCCGGAACAGCCCCCACGAACCATCGGGGATGTGCGGCTCCATCGACCGTCCTCCGACCTTTGCCACAAACATCGCCGAGTGCAGTCGCCGGTCGGTCTTCGGTTTCGTCCAGCCCACGCACACGGGGTCCTGTCCCCCCGAAAACGCTCCGCAGGCGGCCTCCAGGTCGTACACGGGCACGGCCTCCGTGAACTGATCCTGCGGCGGTACGTTGTCCAGCACCAAGAGCGCAGGCTTGGCGACCAGTGGACCTTCATCCGGCAGCAGCGGCATGGTCTCGTGGTGAGCGAGAAGATGTCTGATCTCGCGCACGCTCTGACTTCCCCACCAGGAGATGTCTGCCCGGTTGATGGCCCTGTTCTCGATCAGCAACAAGTAGTGCCACGGCTCCCGATCGTGCTGAGTGAGCAACTCGCAGTAGTTCCGCCCGACCCGGGCCTTCTCCATGTCCCGGCCGTCTAGCCGACCCTTCACCTCGATGATGAGGTTGTGGAAGACCAGCCCGATCTTCGCCCGCACGATGAAATCCGGGTAGTAATTGGCGGGGGTACCCTGCCAGGCGTAGGGAATCGAATAGCCCACCCCCGACCGATGGTTGTAGACCCACCCGGCCACATCCTTCGCACCGTCCAGGAGCAACGCCAGCTGGCGCTCCTCGGGGGTGTCCATCGCAGCCAGCGCGAACACGGTCCGCCTAGGTGCCTCAACGAGGTTTTTCTTGATCGCCTGGTAGGATTCGATGTCCTTCGTGTGGCGCTCGGACATCAGTGCGCGCGCCGACTCCCGCGTGGCGGCGATGGCGTCCTGGACAACCGGCAGAAGACTCGCCCGGACAGCCTGCACGACCTGGGGCCGGGTGGCGTTCCCCAGGGCCAGCGCGGCCTGGCCGGCCGCGATGATGTGATCAAACGAGATGACGATGCCGGCTGGCAGGTTGAACGTCTTCTGCTCCAGGAAGTCCCTCACGACCCCCTTGAGCGCCGTCCGGTGGGCAAAACTGACCCGTAGGTCCTTCAGGATCGGACGGACGTAGGCGTGCTCCAGCACCTTCTCGAAGTCCAGATACGACGGGGTGCCGTACAGCGTGAACTCCAGCCCCTCCTCTTCGCCAGCGACCATTGAGTCGCGCAGCCAGGTCTTGATGTCGCTCGCCGGGATCTGCTCCATCCACGGCAGTCGGGGTCCCAGGCCGGGCAGCCGGCTGAAGTCCACGCGTCTGCGCCAGTCGAGCGTCTCCTCGGACATACCCTCGAAGCGCACGAGGCGAACGTCCAGGGCCTCCAGTGCCCCTTCGTCCTCGACGCGCCTGATACCTACGTACTCCCGAGGGTGTTCAATGTCCCCGGACTTGCGCTCCTCGATGATGTCCCGAATCTGGTCGAGGATGGCCTTGAACGAGGGGTGCTCGATGACGTACAACTCCTCGTCCTTGATCTCGGCCGCGCCCTCGTCGTCCAAGATGGGCGGGTGCATCTTCCGCAGGCCACGTCCGAGCGTTTGCTCTGTCAGGGTCCGTGAGTCGCAGGGCCGCAGGGGCACTACGACCTTCACGTTGCGGACATCCCACCCCTCCTTGAGCATCATGACGCTGACGACGACGTTGTACGGGTTCGGAACCCAGACGCGCTGGCCGCGTTCGTCCTCGTGCAGGAACTCGTCCCGGTCAATGGCGTTGACCGAGCCCCGGACCTTCTCCCACTCGGTCTCATTCCTGGTCTCCTTCTCGCCGATGTGGATCTCGACGACGGTGGACTGCACGGCCCCGTCGCTCCCGTCCAGGAACAGGACCTCCTTCGTTTCCGGGTCCGTATAGCCCGTCGGAACCCGGCCGCTCAGGTCCTCGGCGGTGGCGTCCCCGTAGCGCAGGTAGTTCGCCACCTCCCGCGCCTCGTCCTTGTCGTTACACAGGATGAACAGGATGGGCTTGCGCGGGTCGCCCTCGTCCCGCAATTGCTCCTGCACCTTGCGCCAACGCTGGATGCCCGTAACCAGCAGGTTGCGGTATCTCTCCCAGGCGTTCGGCTGACCTTCGCGGACTAGCGGCTCGGGCTGGCCGGTCTTCTTGTCCCGAACCTCGATGCGCTCCAGGATAGGCTTCTTGACGATACCGTCCTTGATTGCTTCGGCCAGGTCGTACACCAGGGCCGTGTGGCGGAACAGGTCCCGGGGCCGGAACTCGGTCGACGGCTTCCCCCCCTTAACGGGCTTCTTGACGGCACCGGTCTCCTCGAACAGCGTGGCTGACAGGTCCACCTGCAAGGAGACCCGGCCCGCACCGACCTCCGAGCCGTGCAGGCGCCGGATAGACCGGATCCAGGCCATTTCGGCCTGCTCCTTATCCCCGGTGTTCGCCGCCTTCTCCTTCGCCTTGCGCTCGAACTTCGCGTGCCCCGTCTCGTCCCAGACGTGGTGCGCCTCGTCGTTGATGACCAGGAGCCCCCTCGAATCCCCGAACCGTTCCAGGAGGGGGGTCTGCGCGGCCTCCAGTTTGGCCGGGTCGCCCTCCGCAAACAGCAGGTTCATCTGCCGCGCCAGCGTCTCGTCCGGCAGGTCCAGACTTTCCTGGGTCCGAAGCAACTGGTGGAAGTTCGTGACGACCAGCGCGCCCTGGTTCGGATCCAGCTTCAGGGGGCAGGTCACCGGGTCGTACACCCGCAATTCCCAGTCGCGCTCAAACTCAGGGGGAATGACCGGGTCGGCCCAGAACACCGAAGGCGCCCCGTGCGGCGGGTTGAAGTCCATGAAGAGCCGGTCCCGGACGAACAGGTTGGGAGCCACCACCAGCGAGTGCCGACCGAATCCGAGACCGGAGCCAGCACCCGGCTCGTGGAGGGCATTGAGATACGCCCAGGCTATGACCAGGCTCATGATCTTGGTCTTGCCCGAACCCGTCGCCATCTGGGCACCGAACTTCGCCCACGGGTCGTGCTGATCGCCAATGGGGTCGGCCCCGGCCATGCGCCAAAGGTCCTCGCTCCGACGGATTCCCCGGACCTCGAAAAGGTAGATGAACGTCTCCACGGCCCGGCGCTGGTGGGGCCAGTACTTGAACAGGGTCGTCCGATCCGGCCCGACAGCGTGCGGCTCATGACGGAACCAATGCCGCAGAAGGGTCAGCGTCGTATCGGTCAACGGCCGCTCGCCTGTGCGTCCCGGCTCGTAGCTGGGAATGGTGTCGGGATAGGACTCTTGGGCTGACCCCAGCGGGAATCCCCGCCACTCGTCTACCAGGCGCCGTACCTCGGCCAGGACGCGGCCCTGGCCCTTCAAATCATCCGCCGAAAACAGCGATGGCTCGCTCATATCGTCCCCCTACTTGACGGTGACCTCGACGGTAGCGATGCCGTCGTTCCCGAACACATCGGTGACCCGGGCCGCGATGCGGTGGTAGCCGGCCGTGTCGTAGCGGAACTCGGCCTTGAAGGCCAGTTCGGTGTCGCCGGCCTTGCCTCCCCGGACCCGGAACGACTGCCAGTCGGTCTCGAAGATGGGCTTGCCGTCGGCCCCGGTTCGCTGGCCGTAGTCCCAGTCCACCGCCCAGAAGTCCACGAAGCGCTGCCATGAGTTGGCCTTTCGAAGCCAGTCCAGCAGGTTCTTACGCCGCGCTTCCCATCGTTCCCGCTCGGCCATAGCCTTGGCCGCGGTCTTGGGGTTCATGCCCTCGCTCACCGGCTTCAGGACGGGCTGCTGGCTGGCGATGAACGAGTCCAGGTCCACCTCGCAGCGCTTCAGTACGAGCGTGACAGCTCGGCCATCCGTCGCCACGTCCAGCACCAGGGACAGAGGCGCGTAGAAGGCCGGTATCGCCATCGACTCGACGGCCTGGCCGTCCGCCCGCTGGTACTCCAGACGCCGCCGGACCTCATCGATGGCACTGGCCGGGATGACACGGATTGTGATGTAGACGCCGGTCTGCTCGACAACCTCGTCCTTCTCACTGGCGGACAGCGTATCGAAGTCGGCGGAGAGGATCGTCACGGCCTTCATGTCCGTGGCCGCCGCTGCCCGCGCGACAGCCCAGACCTGGTGCTTCGAGACGGCAGCGTCGAGCGGGCCGACGTGAACCCACGCCTGGTTCTTCTTCCCGTGTAGCAGGGGGGAGGCATCCATCGGCTCGCCCCCGAAAACCCGTACCATCTCGTCGCGGTACTTGGTCCTCTGCGTCTGGAAGTCCTGCCATGCCTCTGCCCTCTGATAGACACCCATGTTCTCGACGGTAAAGGGACGGACCTGGAAGTTGCCCGGACTGCGCGATGGCTTCTCCTTTCGCTCGATGTTCTTGCACTTGGGGCACTCGATGTAGTCGTGCTGACGTCTCTCCGGCGGACGGGGTTGGCCGTCCAGCAGGATCAGGCGCTTCCGCGTGAGGTGAACGGCATACTTACCGTTGTCGATGCAGATCCACCGTCGGCCGAGGCGCTCGGCTGCTTCGGCAGTGGTTCCGGAACCAGCGAAACAGTCGAGAACCAGTCCTCCTATTGGGCAGGAAGCCGTGATCACACGCTCGACAAGAGCTACCGGCTTCTGCGTCGGATACCCAAGTCGCTCAATGGCCTGCGGGTTCACAGGCGGAATGTCGGCCCAGATCGACTGGGCCTCAATCCCGCCGTAGCCGTCCAGATACTGCCTCAACTCCGGGTTCTTGCCGGTCGTCGGGAACCGAACCAACCCCTGCCTTACGAACTCCTCAAGTTGCTCCGGGACATGCGACCAGTGTCGGCCTCTGGGGGGCAAGTAACCGCGCCACGGCTGCCCAGTGACTCCCTTGCTCTCGCCCGGCGCGTTGAGCGGAACAAGTCGGAAACGCCCCTTTTCGTCCTGATTCTGGTAATGGGCTCGAACGTATTCGGCGTCGTAGGGCAGTCGGACAGACGAGTAGAACGGGTGGCCTCCCACAGAGTAGGCCAGGATCGTGTCGTGAACATGATTGAAAGCCTGGCTTCCGGCACGCGCACTTGCACGCTTCCAAACTAGTTCTGCTTCAAAGCTCTCGTATCCGAACACCCCGTCCATCAGGACTTTCACGTAATGAACGGTGTGCCAGTCCAGGTGGACATAGATGCTCCCGGTCGGGGCCAGCAGGTCCTTCAGCAGTTCCAGCCGTCGCCGCAGCATGGACAGGAAACTGTCCAGGCCCTGGCGCCACGTGTCCTTGTAGGCCAGTATCTCGACGAGGGACGGCTCCTTCGTGACCTGCACGCCCTCGTCGTCGTCGATCTCGATATCGATGGAGTTATCGGCGCGGAAGTCACTGTTCACCATAAACGGCGGGTCGATGTAAACCAGGTCCACCTTGTTCCGGTAGCGGTACTCCCGCGTCTTCGGGTCCCGCTCGTCCAGCAGGGTCTGGAGAGCGACCAGGTTGTCGTTGGTCCAGATGAGCCTGTTCGGGGGCAGGACGTCGACGCTGCGTGCCCCCGCCCGTGCCACTTCGGCAAGTTCGAGACCGCCTTCGACGGTCCGGTCCACCGCGCGCCCGGGACGCACGACCTCGACGACCTGGGTCGGGACGGCGGTCACTAGTTCCCGCCGGTCCATGCCCAGCCAGGCCAGCCGTGGCTTCCTTGGGTCGAGCCTCACGGTCACCTCGGCGGTCTTCCCGGTGCCGTTCCCGTTTCCGTTGCCGTTTGCGCCACCTGTCTTCTCAGCTTCCACGCGATACTCCTTGGTGCCTTACCGACCCCACGCTGGAGTCACTTTCGGGCCGCCCAGCGGGTCTCCGCCACCTTGTTCACGTTCCGACGATGGTCAGTTCCGCCCCAGCCTTATTACCATCGTTCTCCACGTCCTCACCTTCCTCGACGGCTTCGCACTCGGTCTGGGAAGCTTCATCGTACAGGTCATCGAGGTCGGCGTTAATCAGATGGGGCTCGGCCTCATCCACGCAACACTGGCCGCCGATCGTGACTGCCCCCCTAACATGCCATTAAGGCACAACCGGAAGGCGGTGGGCTCCCGATTCGGAGGATAGAGCAGACCTCAGCGATGGTTGGCGGTACTAACATGCGCCAGAGTTTGCCGCACTTTGACGACAAAAACCAGCCAAACAAGGGTCATGTCTAACTAAAATGGGACAGGAGACAATTAGACTTAAAGGCGGATACCTCGCCGGTCAACATCTTCAAACACATCAGCTTAATAACCTGCATCGTGGGCGGCACCACGGCATTGTGCACGGCAGATGTCTTTCCATGATCGACATGACCGCTGGCGTCCCTGATTCTGGAAGCGACTTCGTAGGGGGATTCGAGGGGCGATTAAGCTGGTCTGGGCCACTCGCCTGCTTCTTCCAACCTTCGACGCAGGGTTGCCCGGCTCACCCCGATGCTCTTTGATATCGCCTTGAGGCCGTACCCTTCCTTTATCATCGACACAGCCGGCCGAAGGTCGATATCCACGAAGGGGCGACCACAGTGAGTGCCCCTGGCTTGTGCCCGGCGAACCCCGGCAACGACACGTTCCCTTATCAGCGCTCTTTCAAATTCCGCAAAGGCACCAATCATGGACAACATCAGTCGCCCGGAAGGCGAAGTCGTGTCAATCCCGGCATCCCTTATCGAGACGAATTGGACGCCGAGCCGGGTCAGTTCGT